>DASWCE010000001.1:0-62687 GCA_036390255.1 Gemmatimonadales bacterium
TCGGATCCCGTTCGTCGCGTCCGCCACCCCCGCGGGCGTCTGCGGCGCGAACCGCTCATACACCCGATAGTGCGCGTTCAGAACCAGCTCCGCTCCCGCGGCGTAGAGATCGTCCCACAACGGCTTCACGGCCGAGCGCACGCTCGTACCAGTTGAGCTGAAGCGCGGCTGATCCCAGATCGCCACCGTGCAGCGCTTGGCGCTGGCAGCGAGATCGGCCTTGAGCCACAGCTCCTGAGCCGACCCCACGCTCATATCGATCTGGCTGTTCAACACCACCACGTGCCAGGCGCCGACATCGTAGCTGTAGTAGTACTTGCCGGAATCGCCAGCCACGGCGCCGAAGTACTGCCAGTAGCCCGCCGCTCCCGGTTGTTGGTAGTCCTTATGGCCCGATGCCGGCCGCGTGCGCCCCTTGTGACGGCCCCAGGAGGGTCCGTAGCAGTTCTGGAAATCGGTCAGCGAACCGTCGCCGTAGATGTTGTCACCCGTCGTGTAGACGGTCCCGGGGATGTTCTCGATCAGCGCGGCGGTCGCGTCATCATTCTGCGTATTGCAGTTCGCGATATTTCCCGCTCCGACGAGCGTGACCGGCGGCGCCGCCGCGGGCACCGTGATTGCGGAGCTGCCGCTCTTCCCCTCGCTCGTCGCCGTGATATTCGCCAAGCCCGTCGCCACACCCGTGACAAGCCCGCTGCCGTTCACCGTCGCGACGCCGGGAGCGTCCGTTGACCAGGTCATCGCCCTCCCCGAGAGCGGATTGCCGTTGGCATCGAGCGGCGTGGCGGTGAGCTGCTGTGTCGTACCGATGAACACCGAGGCGGACGCGGGGCTCACGCTCACCGACGCAACTGGCACCGGATTCACCATGATCGCAGCGCTGGCGCTCTTCCCCTCACTCGTTGCCGTGATACTCGCCGAGCCGACGCCCGCTCCCGTGACGAGGCCGCTCGCATTCACGGTCGCCACACTGGCAGCGTCCGTGGACCAGATGATCGCCCGTCCGGAGAGCGGATTGCCATTGGCGTCGAGCGGCGTAGCCGTGAGTTGCTCCGTCCCGCCGACCAGAATCGTCGCGCTGGTGGGGCTCAAACTCACTGACGCGACCGGTACGATGACGGTAATCGCTGCACTCCCACTCTTGCCTTCGCTCGCCGCCGTGATGCTCGCCGTCCCGGCCGCCTCCGCGGTGACGAGCCCGCTGCCATTCACGGTCGCCACGCCCGGTGCGTCGCTTGACCAGGTGATCGTTCGGCCGGAGAGCGGGTTCCCGTTGGCATCGAGCAGCGTCGCGGTGAGTTGCTGCGTTGCACCGGCGTACATCGATGCCGTCGCGGGGCTCACGCTCACGGAGGCGACGGGCACCGGATTCACCGTGATCGCGGCGGCGGCGCTCTTCCCCTCGCTCGTCGCCGTGATGTTCGCCGAGCCGACGGCCACCCCTGGGACGAGCCCGTTCGCATTCACCGTGGCGACGCTGGGTGCGTCGCTCGACCAGGTAATCGTGCGGCCGGAGAGCGGATTGCCGTTGGCATCGAGCGGCGTCGCCGTGAGCTGCTGGGTCCCACCGACCAAGATTGTCGCAGCGGTGGGGCTCACGGTCAGCGACGCGACGGGGATCGTGACCGTAACGGCGGCGGTGGCGCTCTTGCCTTCACTCGTGGCCGTCACGTTCGCCGTGCCGGCCGCCACTGCGGTCACGAGCCCGTTGGCGTCGACCGTTGCCACACCGGCCGCGTCCGTAGACCACGTGATGACCCGGCCCGTCAGGACATTGCCCAGCGCGTCGTGGAGCGTCGCCGTGATCTGCTGCGTCGCGCCAACCCCCACGGTCGCGGCGGTGGGGCTCACGCTGACCGACGCCACTGGCGCGGGATTCACTGTGATAGCGGCGCTGCCGCCCTTTCCTTCACTCGTGGCTGTGATATTCGCCGCGCCCGGCGCGACGGCGGTCACGAGGCCGGCGTTTGAGACCGTGGCCACGGCCGGGTTGTCGCTCGACCATGTCACGATCCGTCCGCTCAACAGGTTGCCGTTGGCGTCGTACAGGCTCGCGGTGAGCTGCTGCGTATAGCCTGCAACGATCGTCGCCGGGGTCGGGCTCACGGTCACGGTCGCGACCGGCGCGGAATTCACCGTGATCGCCGCCGTGCCGCTCTTGTTCTCGCTGCGCGCCGTGATCGTCGCCGGGCCCGAGGCCACCGCCGTCACGAGCCCGTTCGCGGACACGGTCGCGATCGATGTGTTGGAGCTGGACCACGTCACCACGCGATCGAGCAGCGGATTGTCGCCGGCATCCTGCGGCGTGGCGGTGAGCTGCACGGTGCCAGCCGGCGAGAGAGAAGCCGAGCTGGGACTCACAATGACGGACGCAACCGCTCCCTTCGTATGACAGGCGGTGCTGCCGGCATCGGTAAACGTTTGGCCCTGGATGGGAATGAATTGCCAGTCATAGCTGGCGGAGTTCAGGGTGACCTTCAGCACCCCCCACGTTTGCGTCGAGCGCACCTGGCTCGTCGGATACGGCGTGCCGAATGAGCTCCAGCTTTGCCCGCCCGTACCGACGACGAACTCGCGGATGCCACCCAGGGAGTCTCGGACGCCTGCCGGGGTTTGCTGCGCGAAGCGCTCATAGAACTGAAAGTGCGCACCCAGAACGACGTCCGCCCGGGCGGCGTAGAGATCGTTCCACAAGGGCTGCACGGTGCCCCAGACCTGTGACCCGTTCTGCGACGAAAAGAGCGGGTAGTGGAAGTACGCCACGATGCACCGCTTGTTCGTCGCCGCGAGATCGGACTTGAGCCACACTTCCTGCGCCGACCCCGCGGCGGTGGAGACGCTGCTGTTCAGCGCGATGACGTGCCAGGTACCGAGATCATAGCTGTAGTAGCCCTTCCCCGACTGCCCCGCGGCGGCGCCGAAATACGAGAAGTAACCGGATGCGCCTGACGTCTGGTAATCCTTGTCCCCAGGAACCGGCAGTGTGCGCGGCAGCGAGCGTCCCCACGTGGGCGCGTAGCAGTTCTGGAACTCGGTCAGCGAGCCGCTGGCGTAGGCGTTGTCGCCGACCGTGATCACCGTGCCACCGATGTGATCGAGCAGATCGGCGGTCCGGTCGTCGTTCTGGGTATCGCACCGCGAGATATTGCCGGCGGCGACCAGGATGTTGTCGTTGGTCACGGTCACGTTCGCGTAACTCGAGCCCGTGAGCCCGGTATTGTCGGTCACGGCCAAGCTCAGCACATACTGACCGGTTCCCGTGTAGGCATGAGTCGCCTGGATGCTGTCGACCGCGGCGGGCGTGGTGACGGTACCGCTCGTCGTGGACCCGTCACCCCAGGTGATGGTGTAGTTCCAGGGGCTGCTGTTGTCGACGTCTGTGAACGTCGCGCTGAGGTTGAGCGGAACGTTGGGCGCGACGACCTGGTCGTACCCCGCGCTCACGACCGGCCGTGTGCCGTGGCACGACGCGCTGCCCGCGTCGGTGAAGGTCTGACCTTTGACGGGGATGAATTGCCAATCGTAGCTGGTGGGATGGAGCGTCATCTTGAAGACGCCCCACGTCACGCCGTTTTTCACCTCACTGTTGCGACGCGTACTTGTGAAGTTCGGACCCGAAAGACCCGCTCCTCCCATGCCGACCACGAACGACCGCAAACCTGTTTGCGGATCGAGGTTGCCATCGTTGTCCTGCGGAGCGAAGCGCTCGTACTGATGCTCGTGACCGGTGAGCGCTACGTCTGCGCCGGCGTTGTAGAGAGCAACCCACAGGGGCTTCGTATCGTCGTCTACGCCGGGATCTGACGTCGAGAGCGGCGAGTAGAAGCGCGAGTGGTGCCAGATCGCGAGGGTACAGTAGCTCGTATTCGCGGCGAGATCGGCCTTTAGCCACTGTACCTGCGGCGAACCATCGGCAGTGGAGACGTTGGGGTCGCCGCTGCTGTTCAGGACGACGATGTGCCAGGCACCGAGGTTGTAGCTGTAGTAACCGTTCGGGTACCCGAACGACGTCCCGAAATAGTTGAAGTACCCGTTCGCGTTGCCGAGATAGTACTCGTGATTGCCGACGGCAGGATAGGTGCGCGCCTTTTCCCGCCCCCAGGACGGGTCGTAGCAATTCGTGTAGTCCGCATCGGCGCCGTTGGGGTAAGCGTTGTCGCCGACCGTAAACACCGTTCCGGGGATTCCCTGCAGCAACGTATCCGTGTCGTAGCTGTGACGGTCACATTCCGCGATGTCGCCCGCGCCCACGAACACTGGATCACTCCCGACGACGTCGGCGGTCGCTCCACCGATTGGCCGAGGAACAGTCGGCTCTTGGGGTTCGGTACAGGTCGCGATCGCCAGCAGGATACCGAGTCGTGCAACTAGGACGATTTTGGGGCGCATGAATCCTTAGGACGGGGTGTTATCCTCCCGAGTGATTACAAGTCTTGTGCCTTGCCTGCCCCTCGCAGTGGCCGGGGCAGAAGCGGAACCCCTTCAAGGAACGGAGCTTTCGGGCCTGGTCATTGAAGGACGGCGTGGCCGCCGCGCGGTTTCGCGTGTTGTATCAGATGGGTTACAAGTCCGACGGTACTTCCTCCCCGCATCTCCGCAGACCCGATCTGCACCGGACTGCAGAACGCATCATGCCCGTCCTAGTGGCAAGTGCCGCTGCCCGTATCAGTGAAGGTTTGGCCCGCGATGGGAATGAACTGCCAGCTGTAGCTCCCGTCCGCCAGGGTCAGCTTCAAGACGCCGAAGAGGTTCGTCGCCCGGACTTCGCTGTTCGCGATCGGCGTCCCAAACGTATCGATGGTCGATCCGCCGGTCCCCACGGTGAACTGTCGGATCCCGTTCGTCGCGTCCGCCACCCCCGCGGGCGTCTGCGGCGCGAACCGCTCATACACGCGATAGTGCGCGTTCAGAACCAGCTCCGCTCCCGCGGCGTAGAGATCGTCCCACAACGGCTTCACCGCCGAGCGCACGCTCGTCCCGCTCGAGCTGAAGCGCGGCTGATCCCAGATCGCCACCGTGCACCGCTGTGAGGTCGCCGCCAGATCCGCCTTCAACCACTGCTCCTGCGCCGACCCCACCGTCATGTCGATCTGGCTATTCAACACCACCACGTGCCAAGCACCGAGATCGTAACTGTAGTAGTACTTGCCTGAATCGCCCCCCACCGCGCCGAAGTACTGCCAGTAGCCCGCCGCCCCCGCTGCCTGGTAGTCCTTGTGTCCCACCGCCGGTCGAGTCCGCGCTTTGTGCCGGCCCCAGGACGGGCCGTAACAGTTCTGGAAATCGGTCAGCGAGCCGTCGCCGTAGATGTTGTCACCCGTCGTGTAGACCGTCCCGGGGACATTATCGATCAGCGCGGCGGTCGCGTCGTCATTCAGCGTCCCACAGTTCGCGATGTTCCCCGCCCCGACGAGCACCTGTGATGGTGTCGTCGTCGTTGTGGTGCTGGTGATGTTTCTGGGCGGGCTCTCGACGCGTTCATCGGACGTGCACGCGAGCGCGATCGTGAGAGCGACGCAGGTTACCGACTTAGGCCAGCGCGAACGGTACCGCCGGCTCATCGGGCTCCTAGGGAATTTGGCGGGCGAGAACCGGACCCATAAGATTCGCGAGTCGGACCGGCACGCGGCTCCACAGCGCGGTCGCGACGCGATAGATAGGCCGCTCGGGAGATGGTGTCGTATCGATCTCCCGCGGCGACCACTGTAGCCACGGCAGCGGCACATCTACGCCGCCCCACTGATGTTTGAACCGGTGCGTCCGGCCGTTCGGCGTGCACCGGCCGAAATTGAAGACGCGGACTCCCTGCAGAATCAGGTGCTGCATGTAGGACCAATATAGAAACATATTGGGCATCATGCGATCGTACTGGCGGAGCGACGAGACCCACGTAATCTCGAACTCATCGCCCCACGTGAAGCCGCAGCCGCCTGCCAGTGGCGTCCCGTTCGCATAGGTCACGCCGAACACCGCGGACTTCGGGAAGATGCGGGCGATCTGTTCGAACAGGCGCCTCGGCAACACCGGCGTGCCGAGGTCTCGCATGTTGTGCGCGAAGACCTCGTAGAAGGGCTCCACCTGATCCGGACCGAATCGCGTTTCCAATCCCTCTTTCTTCGCGCGCTCGATCTGCCGCCGCCGGGAGCTCGGCAGCACTTTGCGCCACAATACTTCCGGCGAATCCGGGAGGTCTAGCACGACGGTGATCTTGCGGTTGGAGATCTGCAGAGCGGACGGCACGGCGTGACGGGTGCGCAGCTCGAGCAGATCGACGGAGGAACGCCGCGCGTGGGTCGTCGCGTCGTCGACCAGGAGCTGTTGCGCCGCCGCTGTGCCGAGCGGGCCGCCGTAATTGAGGAATGGCATCGACACGAGGTAGTGACCGAAGAGCGGGCTGCGCACCCGCACGAGTGGCAGCACACCCTGCCACGTCCCGTCCTGATCGGCAGCGATGCGGTACAGGCATTCGTGGCCCAGTACGTCGGTCATGATCTCGCGCCACCCCGCGACGTGACAGAAGGTGGCGTTGGGCGCGCGCTGCACGAACGCGTCCCACTGATCCGGGCTATTGTCGTAGGGCAGTAGGGCGAGGGACCCGACAACCGCGGGATCGAAAGTCCTGATCACACGCCCGGGCGGAGCACGATCTGGGCCAAGTCACGTACCCACGCTAAGCTACGTCGCTCCGCACTGTTCAGCGCGGAGCGACGTGTGGTGCTGCAGACCCGTTAAGGCAGAGTCGTAAGCGAACTGCTACAAGGGGTTCTCTATCGTACGTCGACGATGTACGCCTGCGTCACAGAGCTGGAGCCACCCGTCCCGTTAATCGTCCAGGTGCTGGCCCACAGGATCCGTCGCCCGTCCCGCGCCGGGACCCCGTGCGGCTCGCAGCGGTAGCAGCCGCTCGAGTTGCTGTGGCTGTGCGCGTAGCGCTCCACCGCGCCGCTGCCGTCGAGCTTGTAGGCGACGAGCTCGTCGTCGAAGCGCTGGCCCGAGCTCGGCCAGTAGGTGACGTAGACCCAGCCCGGCCGATCGAGGTTACGGGCCGAGATGTGATACGGATACGCTTCGTTGGTCGGATCGCTGAGCGACGTGATCGCGCCATCGCGTAGCCGCACCATCATCACGCCGCCGATTCGCTGCCCGTTGATCGTGTTGCCGATGTTGCCGCAGTGCTCTTGGCCGATCACCACATCTTCGTTGTTGTCGAACGGATTGAGCGCCACGTCGGGATGGCCGAGGTCCTCGATGTACCCCTGGGCCGCCGTGCCGTGACAGCGATACGAGCCGCTTAGCATGGCGTGCGGACTGAGGGCAAGGGTCGTTGGATCGACGTCCAGCACCTGCTGCCAGTCTCCCTCGAAGTGGACGATCACGTATTTGCCGGAGGCTGACACTTGGGTCCAGTCGAGCGTGCAACCGCTCGAGACGCCGCAGCTCGAGTAATCGTACACGGGTCCGATGCGCTGATTCGGATATTGCGCGAAGGGAGCTTGCGGGTCCATGTCCACCACGAAGACGCGTTGACCGTCCGACAGCGCGATGTAGCGGCCATCGATTGATGCGCCCATCTCGTTATCTGCCGTCGCCGAGAACGGCAGGGTCCAGCTCCGGGTGGTCGCGCACGTCCGCACGTCGTACCAAAAGAGTGTTCCACCCTGATTGGAGAGCCGCTCGTACTTGTGGGCCAATGTCGGAATCCAGCGGCCATAGCCGCCGTCGCTGCACCCGCTCTTGTATGGCGCGTACGTTTCACCGTCGAGCAACACGTCGCCCGGGGAGCCGCTGTTCTGCAACATCAGCAACGTGCCGTCCGCGTTCCAGGGCTGGTCGTCCCCATAGTGATGTCGAGCGTCCGATCCCCAACTCCCGCTGCCGCCCGCGCTCATCGTAAACAAGGAGCCGGGATCACCGACAATCCGCGTCACTTTCAGGTTAAATGGCGACGGGAAGATCGGCGACAGGGCCGCCGGTTTGGCGAGCGTGGGCTCCGTGAGGACCGCCGCCGCATCGGTGATAGGACCCGAACCGGATGATGCGGTGACGGTCACGATGGCAGATCCACTGACAAGGCCGCTCGCCGCCGTAATGGTGGACGATCCAGCGGCCACGCCGGTCGCGAGACCACTGCTGTTGACGGTCGCGATCGACGTCGATCCGCTCGCCCACGTGACGGTCCGCCCGGTCAACGTGTTCCCTGCCGAATCCTTCAGCGTGGCCGTCAGCTGGACGGTATTCCCCACCCCGATACTAGGCGTCGCTGGCGTGACCGTTACGGACGCCACAGACGCGGGTGGGGTGACCGTCACGGTGGTCGATCCACTGACAGTGCCGCTCGTCGCGGTAATTGTCGCAGAGCCGACGGCCACGCCGGTCACGAGACCACTGCTGTTGACGGTCGCGATCAACGTCGATCCGCTTGCCCACGTGACGGTCCGCCCGGTCAACGTGTTCCCTGCCGAATCCTTCAGCGTGGCCGTCAACTGGACGGTTTTCCCAACCCCGATACTCGGAGTCCCCGGCGTCACGGTGACGGTCGCCACCGGTGCGGGTCCGGTGACCGTCACCGTGGCCGTTCCACTGACACTGCCGCTCGCGGCCGTAATGGTGGACGATCCGGCGGCGACGCCGGTCACGAGCCCGCTCGAATTCACGCTCGCCACCAACGCTGAGCCACTGGCCCACGACACGGGCCGGCCGGTCAAGGTGTTCCCTGCGGAGTCTTTCAGCGTAGCCGTCAGCTGGACGGTGTTCCCCACCCCGATACTCGGAGTCCCCGGCGTCACGGTGACGGTCGCCACCGGTGCCGGTGCACTGACCGTCACGCTGGCCGATCCGCTGACACTGCCACTCGTCGCCGTAATGGTGGCACCTCCGGCGGCGACGCCGGTCACGAGCCCGCTCGAATTCACGCTCGCCACTGACGCTGAGCCACTGGCCCACGACACGGGCCGGCCGGTCAAGGTGTTCCCTGCGGAGTCTTTCAGCGTGGCCGTCAGCTGGACGGTGTTCCCTACACCGATACTCGGGGTCCCCGGCGTGACGGTGACGGACGCCACCGGTGCCGGTGTGGTTGTGACCGTCACCGTGGCGGAGCCACTGACAGTCCCACTCGTCGCCGTAATGGTGGCACTGCCGGCGGCGACGCCGGTCACGAGCCCGCTCGAATTCACGCTCGCCACCGACGCTGAGCCACTGGCCCACGTCACGGGCCGACCGCTCAAGGTGTTCCCTGCGGAGTCTTTCAGCGTAGCCGTCAGCTGGACGGTGTTCCCGACACCGATACTCGGGCTCGACGGCGCCACCGTGACAGAGGCGACGGACGCCGTCGTCACTGTGATGCTCGCCGTGTCGGCGGGACCGTCCTGTGCGTGCGCCGCGATCGAGTACTGCCCCGGCGTGGCACCGGCCTGATATAGCACGTAATGGCGACCACCAGCGTTGCTTTCGCTGCCCATGGAGCCGCCGGTGACGCTCCAGGTGACGCCTGCCTGCGATGTGTCGCCAACGGATGTCAGGCCGACGGCCATGAACGTGATGGACTGATTCGGGAACAGCGCAACGGATTGTGGCAGCACCACGACCCGGGCCGTCGGGTCGTTGGGGACGCGCGTGGGAAGCTCGCAGCCGATCGCCAGGGTCGCGAGCAGCCACACCCAGGTGCGCTTAATAAGGAAAGGTCGCCCGGAACGAGTCGCTGGAGTGGCCATGGGGATCAATGGCACGTCCCGCTGCCGGAATCGGTGAAGGTTTGACCCCCGATGGGCACGAACTGCCAGGAGTACGTCCCATTCCCCAACGTCAGCTTCAGCACGCCGAACGTGCTGCTGTTGCGAACCTCGCTATTGGGGAGTGGCGTGCTGAAGGAATACAGCCCGCCGCCGCCCGTGCCCACGACGAACGCGCGGATACCGCGCTGGGTGTCGAGCTGACCGCTCGGCGTTTGTGGCGCGAAGCGCTCATACTCGTGGTCGTGCCCGGCGATGGCGATCTCCCCGCCAAAGTCGTACAACGCCTGCCAGAGGGGTTGAACGTCGCTGTCGCTGCCGTGATTGGCCCCCGAGCTGAACCGGGGGTAGTGCATGTAGGCGATCGTGCACGTCTTGGTGCTCGCGGCGAGGTCAGCGCGCAACCACAGCTCCTGCGGCGAGCCCGCGCTCATGTCGATGACGGTGTTGAGCACCACGATGTGCCAGGCGCCGAGATCGTAGCTGTAGTAGTACTTGGCGCTGTCGCCGACGATGGTCCCGTGTTCGCGGTAGAAGTACCGGTAATAGTCTTCGGCCGTCGATGACGTGACGTCGTGGTATTCGTGGTTGCCGGCGGCCGGATGCATCTGCGCCTGGTACTGGCCCCACGACGGACCCCAGCAATTGACGTAGTCCTGGTAGTAGCCGTCCGGATAGGCGTTATCACCCGCGGTGAAGAACGCGCCACCGATGCGGCCGAGCAGCGCCGCGGTGCTGTCGTCGGTGTCGTCGCCGCACTCGCCGATGTCACCCGCGCCGGTCAGCGTCACTGTACCGGACGCGGTCGTCACCGTGATCTGGGAACTGCCTTGTTTGGTTTCGCTCGTTGCCGTGATCGTCGCCGATCCAGCCGAGACGCCGGTAACGAGCCCACTGCCGTTGACCGTGGCAACCGCGGGAGTGCCGCTGGACCACGTGATCACGCGGCCGGAGAGCACATTCCCGTTCGCGTCATACGTCGTCGCAGTAAGCTGCACCGTGCCTGTGACTTGCAGGCTCGAGGAGCTCGGACTGACGGACACTGACGCCACGGGCGCCGGGGGTGGTGGCGGCGGCGGCGGCGGTGGCGGTGGCGGCGGCGGCGGCGGCGGTGGTGGCGGCGGCGGCGGCGGCGGCGGCGGCGGCGGTGGCGGCGGCGGTGGCGGCGGTGGCGCCGGTGACGGCGGTGGCGGCGGCGGCGGCGGCGGCGGTGGTGGCGGTGGCGGTGGCGGCGGAGCCGTCACGGTCACAGTCGACTTGCCGCTTTTTCCTGCGGTCGTCGCGGTGATGTTCGCCGATCCGGCGGCAACGCCGGTAACCGTGCCACTGTTGTCGACGGTGGCAATCGCTGCCGCATCACTTTGCCAGCCGATCGTCGCGGAGACCGTGTGGCCGCTCAAATCCATAGCGAGCGCACTCAAGGACACCTTCTGACCGACTTGAACGCTGGCTGCGTCCGGAGTCACGACGACGACGGCGACAGGGGAGGTACGGGGTTTTAGCGGTAATTCGCACGAAACGACAGCAAGCAGCACAAGGGCGAGGAGGCAACGCGACGGTGTTTTCAGCCGAGCCAGTCGATTCGCGAGCTTGTGCAGGAACGCCATGGTGTCGCCTCCGCTCCTCCGGGGGATTGTTCCAAAGCGACCGGGCCGCCAACGTGACCCGTGTCGAGGTCCGCTGGCGGCCCGGCTGGCATGGCGGCGCACCGCTGTAGCCCCGTGGCTCTGCGTCACCGCCTTTCGACGGCTTTGCTCTGAGCAGCGTGCTCGGGCACCGTGTGCGCACCGTCGGCGCCCGACGGGTTGGACTTTAGCGGGCGGTTCGCCGAGCTTCAGTGACCTGCGTCATAGTCTTTTGTGTCGGAGGTTAATGGGCGTATCGCGAAGCGGCGCTTATTGTTAGGACGGCTGCGCGGCGGGCGGGCTCAGCTTTCATTCATGCGGACGTCTCCGGATGAATCGGGCTGCATCCGCGCCTTCAACCGCGCCCAGAATTCCATCCGCTCTGCGACAGTTTTTTCGTAGCCCGACTCCGACGGCTGGTACCATTTGGCGCCCCGCAGCACTTCCGGCAGGTATTCCTGCGGGACATAGGCATGCTCGTACACGTGCGCGTACTTGTAACCCTCGCCGTAGCCCAGCTCTTTCATTAGCGGCGTAGGCGCCTGCCGAATGTGCAACGGCACAGCCTCGGCAGGATGCTCCTCGGCGGCCGCCTGCGCATTTCCGAATGCCGTGCATACGCGATTGGACTTTGGCGCGGTGGCGAGATATACGGTGGCCTCGGCGAGCGCGAGCTCTCCCTCGGGACTGCCGAGGAAGTGGTAGGCGTCCTTCGCCGCGATCGTGACACTCAATGCACGCGGATCCGCCAGCCCGATGTCTTCGACTGCCATGCGCACGAGCCGGCGCGCGAGGTACAACGGATCCTCACCACCGGCCAGCATCCGCGCCAGCCAATACAGCGCGCCGTCGGCATCCGAGCCGCGCACCGCCTTGTGCAGTGCCGAAATGAGATTGAAGTGTTGCTCGCCGGCCTTGTCGTAAACCGGTAACGGCTTTTCGAGCACCTGGCGAATGACATCAGGGGACGCGGGACGAGGGACGGGGGACGCGTTGATGTGCTTGAGCACTGCTTCCAGCGTATTCAACGCCCGGCGGGCGTCACCCTGCGCGTGTTGAACGAGCAGCGCGATTGCCTCATCGGTGAGCACCCGTCCCTCATCCCCCGTCCCGCTTCCCCCAAGCGCTCTCTCGATCACCGTCCGTATGTGGTCATCATTCAGCGGTTCCAGGACGAAGACGCGACAGCGCGACACGAGAGCGCTGGTCAGCTCAAAACTCGGGTTCTCCGTGGTGGCGCCGATGAGCGTGATGACGCCGTTCTCGACCCACGGCAGAAACGCGTCCTGTTGCGCTTTGTTGAAGCGGTGGATCTCGTCGCAGAAGAGAATCGTGCCCTGCCCCTGATACTTGAGCCGCTCTTCCGCTTCCTTGATGATTTCGCGCACCCGCCCGACGCCCTCGGTCACGGCGGAAAACGGCTCGAAGTGCCGGTCGGTGTAGTTCGCGATGATCCTCGCGAGGGTGGTCTTGCCGGATCCGGGCGGTCCCCAGAAAATGCACGACCCGACGTCGCCGCGGCGGATGAGATCGCCGAGCGCCTTTCCCGGGCCGAGCAGGTGCTCTTGGCCCAGGAACTGCTCGAGCGTCTTCGGCCGCATTCTGGCCGCTAACGGCTCTGGTGAGCCTTGAAATAACGTCGGCTCGGTCACGACACTCGATCCATCAACGTCTTCGTCACGAAGAATACCGCCGCTCCCGCGAAGAATGCAGCCGGAAGCTTCCATCCCCTCTTGCCCTGGAACTCCGGCACGAGGTTCGACGCCGCAACATAGATCGTCACGCCGGCCGATAGCGCCAGGCCATGTTGGACGAGAAAGCCCATCTGCTCGGTAAGCACGACGCCGAGCAGTGTTGCGACGCCGAGCAGCGCCGCCGCGCCCACCGCCCGTCCACCGGTGCGCCCACCCGCCAACATCAGGCTGGAGATCGTGACGCCTTCCGGGAGCTTGTGCAGGAAGATCGCCACGAACACCATGATACCGAGCTCGGCGCGCACCAGGAACGCGCTCGCGATCGCGACCCCGTCGAAGAACGTGTGGAGCAAGAGTCCTACCAGCGCCGATGTCCCAGCGATCGAGCTGACCGGATGCGTTTCTTCGCCGAAATGGAAATGCGGCGTCACCGTGTGTTGGGTGAGGTGCACCGCCAGATATCCGAGCAACACCAGCGCGGGCGCGGCAGCCCCGCTGCGGGATAGCGCGGCCGGCAACAGCTCCACGATCGCGACGGACAGCATGAAGCCCGCGCCGAAGGCGACAAGCAGCTCGATGACGCGCAGCTCGCGGACGGCGCGACGGGTGACGGCCAGCCCGCCGAGGACGTTCCCGGCGGCGGCCACCAGCGCATAGAGCAGTGCCTTAGACACGCGAGAGAAGGTACTCTTTCGTATTGCGCTGCGGGTCTTCCAGGACTTCCTCGAGCAGCCGCGCGAGCGTCTCACCAACATCGGGACCGGGCCGTACGCCGGCAGCAATCAGCTCATCACCCTTCACCGCCAGGTCCTTGAGCTCGAGCGGCGGTTTTTTGGCGCGAATCGCGGCAACCGCCTTCGGCAGCGCGGAGACGGGAGGCAGCAGAGTCAATAAATCATCCGCATGCTCGCCAACCGTCGACAGCCAGCGGCGAATGGCCGCGGCATCCTTCGCATCCGGATATCGATCCCGCCACGTGCCGATCGCTCGTCCCCGCTCGATGTCCCTGTTGGCACACTTCAGGCGCGTGAGGAGCGACGCGGGATCTTTAGCCAGGAACGCAGTGACGAGCACCGGATCTCGAGGCAGCTTGTCCACTGTGCCCAGGTCGTCACTTCCTGCGCCCATTTCCGGTAGCCAGATCCGCATTGCACCAACGTCCCGCCACAACGTCACAAGCCTCGACATCTTCTTGGCGGTCTTGAGTCCTTTGAACCATTCATCCCGCACCCGCTCCGCGGAGAGCTGACCAAGCCCCTGCGCGTTGGCCTTGGCGGCCTCGAGCGTACGGGCGTGGATCCGAAACTCGAATCGCGCGCTGAACCGCAGGGCGCGCAGAATCCGCAAATAGTCCTCCTGAAACCGCCAGTTGGCATCGCCGACAGAGCGAATCAGCTTCTTGTCGAGATCCTGCTCCCCCTGAAATGGATCGCGCCACTCGTGCCGGATCGGATGATACGCGATCGCGTTGATCGTAAAATCGCGCCGCGCCAGGTCGTCCATCAGCGACACGCCGAACTCGACAACGGCGTGCCGGCCGTCGGTGTGAATGTCCTTGCGAAAGGTCGTGACCTCGTGCGGCTGATTGGTGCTGTCCAGCACCGCGACCGTGCCATGTTCGATGCCCACCGGGACCGTGCGCTTGAAGATCTTCTGCACCTCGGCCGGTGGTGCGGCGGTGGTGAGATCGAAGTCGTGATTCTCGAGGCCGAGGAGATTGTCGCGGATCGCGCCGCCCACACACCACGTCTCGAAGCCCGCGTCTTCGAGCCGCTTGGCGATTTTCAACACCTCATTGGGAATTGGGAGCTGCGCGGGAAAACTCATCCGCAGAGTACTGACCCCCCATTGACGTTGAGAATCTCACCGGTGATGTGTCGCGCGAGACGGGAACAGAGGAAGACAATCGGGCCGGCAACGTCGTCGGCACTCGCGACGCGTCGCAGCGGAATCGTCTGCTCGATCTGTGCGCGACCGCCGCCCGCGTATGGTTTCGCCGACATCTCCGTGTCCACCCATCCGGGAGCGACGCAGTTCACCGTGATCTTGGGGGCAAGCTCCACCGCGAGCGATTTCGTAATCGAAATGACCGCCCCTTTGGTCGCCGCGTAATCAGTGTGAAACGCCTCCCCGCGCTGACCCGCGGTGGAGGCCACGAGCACGATGGTGCTCCCCTCCGACAGGTGTGGAATCGCGGCCCGGCAG
The DNA here is from genome assembly GCA_036390255.1 of Gemmatimonadales bacterium. Classification (GTDB taxonomy): domain Bacteria; phylum Gemmatimonadota; class Gemmatimonadetes; order Gemmatimonadales; family GWC2-71-9; genus 20CM-2-65-7. Next base: position 15,253 of record DASWCE010000001.1, read on the forward strand.
ACGTAGATCACGGCGTCGAGGTTCGCACGCCGCGTGGACTCCCACTGCTCGTCCGTCATCTTGGCAACGGGCACGTCATCGGGAGGCCACACGCCGTGATTGACGACGAGAAGATCGAGCCCACCCAGCGCGCGGAGCGCTTCCGCCACAGCCTTGGCGGCGCCGGTGGCCGTGCCGAGATCGCCGCGCACCGCAGCGGTGATATGGGACTCCGCGGCCGGTTTGCGCGTGCGGTAGCCGACGGCGACTTTCGCTCCCGCCCGCGCGAGCAACACCGCCGTCGCGCGCCCGATGCCCCTGCTGCCACCCGTCACGAACGCGCGCTTTCCGGCGAGGTCGATCATCCTTTGAGCCGGTCCTCCACCAGATCGCAAATCACGTGCTGAATGGCGAGGTGCAGCTCCTGAATGCGCGCCGTGTCGGTGGCGGGCACAATCAGCGCAACATCGGCGAGGTCTTTCACCTGTCCTCCGGTTTTTCCCAACAGCGCCACCACTCCCACACCCCGAGCCTTGGCGGACTGTGCCGCGCGGATCACATTGCGACTTTCGCCCGACGTCGAGTGCAGCACGAGCAGATCGCCCGGCTCGGCCAGCGCGTCGACCTGGCGCGCGAACACCTCGTCGAAGCCCATGTCATTGGCGCATGCCGTCAGTAAGGAGGTGTCCGTGGTCAATGCGACCGCGCGCATCGCCGGCCGGTTGGTCTGATAGCGGACGACATACTCGGTCGCGATGTGCTGCGCGTCCGCGGCACTGCCGCCATTGCCGGCAAAGAAGAGCGTACCGCCACCACGTAACGTCGTCTCGTACCGTTCCGCGATCGCCGCGATCGCATCCGCCTGCTCTGCGGCGACACGGCCGGCGAGTGCTGCCAGGCCATCGAGCGCCTCGCGAATTCTCCCGACGCTCACCGCACAGCCTCGACGAACGCCTCCAGCTGGTGACCTCCATCGTCCCTGGCGCCCGGCTCCAGCTCCAGCACCGTGCCGATCACAACGAAATCAGCGCCGGCCCGGCGCGCGGCGCGCGCCTGCGCCGGCGTGCGAATCCCGCCACCGACGAACAGGGGCCGCTGGGGCACCGCCGCGCGGCAGGCCCGAATGATCTCGGTCGAGACGGGCCGGTCGGCGCCGCTGCCCGCGTCGAGGTAGATCGCCTGCATGCCGATCAAGCTGGCCGCGGTCGCGTGCGCGGCGGCGAGCTCGGGCTTGTCCGCGGGGAGCGGACGCGTCTGACTCACGGACTCCACGCTCGTCACGCGGCCGCCGTCGATCAGGATGTACGCCGTGGACAATGTCGGGACAGGATGTTGCCGCAGAAACGGCACGGCGCGGACGTGCTCCTCGATCAGGTACTGGGGATTGCGCCCGGAGACGAGCGACAGAAACAGCACGAGATCGACCTGATCCGTGAGCTGCATCGCGGAGCCCGGAAACAGCGCGACGGGCACACCGGGCGCGCTGTCCCGCAACGCGCGGGCGACTTCGTGCGTCTGCGCGGCGCCGTCGAACGACGAGCCGATCAGGAAACCGCGCACGCCCGCCGCTTTCGCCGCCCGGCCGATGCGCGCGGCCGCCGCGCCGTCGGTCCGGACGGGATCCACGAGGACGAGCAATCCCTGACCATCAAGTCTCATGGATGGATTCCTCCTCCGCCTGGGCTTCGAATGCGTACGTCGCGAACGCGTCGGCCGCGAGCAGGTCGAGCGCCAGCTCACGACCGCCTCCTCCCTTTCCCGCGGATCGGGCGGCAACCCTGGCCAGCAACTCATCGCCGAGCTGTGCCAGATGGGCGGGCAGGCGGAGCGGTGTAGCGTGGACTGCGTCACGCAATCGCTGCCGCAGCGCGTCCGGCGGCGCCGGCCGGCGCGCATCGAGCCAGGCCAGGGTCTGCTCCCGCGTCATCGCGCGAAATCTCGCACGATCTCGGCCGTGCGGGCCCGCGCCTCGCCGAGCTTGCCGGGATCGCCCACGCCGGCCGACGCGAAATGCGGGCGGCCCCCACCCTTGCCCCCGGTCGTGGCGGCGATCGCATTCGCGATGTCACCGGCCTTGATGCCTTTGGACACCAGATCATCCGTGACGGCCACGTGGATCCCCGCCCGCTGCCCTTTCGTGAACAGCACGGAGATAGCGCCTTTGTGCTGCGCGCGGAAGCCGTCCATGAGAACCGCGATCTGATTGCGATCCTCGAGATCGGATTCCGAAATGTGCAATTCGACGTCACCGATTCGCTCGACCCTTCCCTGGTCCCCCGTCCCCCGTCCCCTCAATAACTCATCGATGCGCTTCTCGAGCTTGCGGTTTTCCTCGAGCATCGCTTCGACGCGCCGGGCCAGGTGCTCGGGCTGTGTCTTCAGTAATCCCGCCGCTTCCGCAAGCCGCTGCTGCAGCTCCAGGGCGTAACGGTAGGCCGCCGGCCCCGTGAGCGCCTCGATCCGGCGCACACCAGCCGCCGCTCCCGTTTCATGCGTGAAGCGAAACAGCGCGATCTGTCCGGTCGCGGCGACATGCGTGCCGCCGCATAGCTCGAGCGACACACCGGGCACATCCACTACGCGCACGACCTCGCCGTACTTCTCGCCGAACAGCGCCATGGCTCCCGCGGCGACGGCGTCCTTGTAGGCCATCTGCCGGGTCTCGATGGGCAGGTTTTCCCAGACGTGGGTATTCACCTCGGCCTCGATCGCCGCCAGCTGATCCCCCTTGATGGGACCGTGATGACTGAAGTCGAACCGTAGCCGCTCGGGCGCGACGACCGATCCGGCCTGGCGCACGTGCGTGCCGAGGATTTTGCGCAACGCCGCGTGCACGAGGTGGGTCGCGGTGTGATTGCGCTCGATGTTGCGCCGCCGCGTTTCATTGACCTGGGCAATGGCCACCGTCGGCTCGAACGGCTCGCCGAACGTACCGACGACCGCGCTCTTACCATCTACTTTCTCGACATCTTCGACCGTGAGCTCCCATCCGTCGCCTTTCACCACACCCGTGTCACTGACCTGACCGCCGGATTCGGCGTAGAATGGATTCTCCTCGAGAATCAGCTCGAGTTGATCACCGGTTTGGCGAAAGGCAATTGGCTCGGTCTCGGCTTTGGTTGCCTCGTATCCAATCCATTTCTGCCGACCCTTTGCCTTAACGTTCACCCATCCACCCAACTTGCCGACGACGCGCTGTACCTTCCCAACTTTTCGCGCAGCTCGTGAGCGATGTCTTTGCTGCCCGAGCGCCTGCTCAAAACCCTCGACGTCAACCGTATGCCCATGTTCCGCAGCGATCATTTGCGTGAGATCGAGCGGAAAGCCATACGTGTCGTAGAGTTTGAAGGCGTCTTCACCGGAGATGACCGGCTGATGCCGCAGCTCCTCCATCCGAATGAGGCCACCCTCGATCGTCTCGAGAAACCGCTCCTCTTCCGCGCGCGTCACGCGCTCGATGTGCGGCTCCTTCGAGACGAGCTCGGGATAGACGTCGCCCATCACCGTGCTCACCGCGCGGGTCAGCGGTGCGAGAGTCGGCTCGCGGCGCCCCAGCAGCCAGGCGTGGCGTACCGCGCGGCGGAGGATGCGCCGCAACACGTAACCGCGACCCTCGTTGGACGGATAGACGCCGTCGGCCAGAAGGAAGGTGACGGCGCGGGCGTGGTCGGCCAGCACCCGGTAGGGCGCGCCCGCGGGACCGCGGTCGTATGGCCGGCCGACGACCTCGACCGCCTGCGAGATGATGGACTGAAAGAGGTCGGTGTCGAAATTCGAGGCGACATCCTGCATGACCGCAGAGATCCGCTCCAGGCCGGCACCGGTGTCTACGGACGGAGCCGGGAGCACGGAGCGCCTACCGTCCGGCTGTTGATCGTACTGCATGAAGACGAGGTTCCAGATCTCCAGGAGCTGTCCCGCCTCACTGATGCGCAGGAACTCTTCGAGGCTCAGATCCCTGCTCCGTGCTCCGCGCTCCGCGCTCCGGATGTCGACGAGGATCTCCGAACAGGGACCGCACGGTCCCGTATCGCCCATCTGCCAGAAGTTGTCCTTGTCGCCCAGGCCAAAGATGCGGCTGTCCGCGATCCCCGTGACCTGGCGCCAGAGCTGGCGCGCTTCATGGTCTGAATGGTGCACTGTCACATACAGGCGGTCCGGATCGATGCCGAGCCACTGGCTGCTCGTCACCCATTCCCAGGCGTATGCGATCGCTTCCTTCTTGAAGTAGTCGCCGAACGAGAAGTTGCCGAGCATCTCGAAGAAGGTGTGATGACGGGCGGTGTGGCCGACCTGCTCGAGGTCGTTATGCTTGCCACCCGCCCGGACGCACTTCTGGCAGGTGACCGCACGCGAATAGTCACGTCGCTCCAGACCCTGAAACACGCGCTTGAATTGCACCATGCCGGCATTGGTGAACAGCAGCGTGGGGTCATCCGAGGGGACCAGGCTCGAGCTTGGGACTTCCTGGTGCGAGCGCGCCTTGAAGAAGTCAAGGAATCTGCGGCGAATATCGGCGGACTTCATCCCAAAAATATAGCGTGCCAAGCGGTGCAACTGAAAGGAAGGATTTGAGTTAAGGGCCCTTCAGGAGGCCAGCTCCTCCACCACCTCTCGCACTCCCGCACCCCCAAACCCCCGCCTCACCAAAAAGGCCACCAGCCTCCGCTTCCTCACGGCGGGCGGAAGACCCGCGAGCTGCTTGGCCCGTTTCGCGGCGAGCGCGCGCACGGCCAACGCCGGATCGACGCCTTCGGACGCAAGCGCGCCGCGCACCGCCTCCTCCGCCACGCGACGAGCCACGCCCTGGGCAAGCAGGTCCCCGATGAGCCGCGCGGGACCGCGTCCCCGGTGCGCCTTCGTGGCCGCGTAGTCGCGGGCGAACTGGGTATCGTCGAGCAGGCCAGCCGCGCTCAGCCGATCGAGCGCCCCATCGACGGCCGCCGCGGGATGCTGCTTCTGCAGCAAGCGGCGTCGCAAATCGAAGCGCGCATGCGCCCGGCGCGCCAGCGCGCGCAACGCGGCGCGATGCGCCGCCTCGAGATCGGCGAGCTCCTGCAGGCGCGCGAACACGAGCGGATCGATCGCGCGACCGACGACGAGATCGAGTCCCACGAGCGATTCGACCGGGAGGGACGCGAAACGCCCCCGATCCACCTCGACCAGCCTATAGTCTGGCCGGCGTGGATCGGGGGCGAGTCCGGTGAGAATCACTCTTCGCTCGAGGGCGTATCCTCGTCGGCACCTGGGGGACCACCCGTCTCCACGCTATGAACGCCGAGGTGCTCCTTCACGCGTGCCTCGACTTCGGCCGACATCTCGGGGTGGTCCTTCAGATACAACTTCGCGTTTTCACGCCCTTGTCCGATTCGCTCCTTGCCGTACGAGTACCACGCGCCTGACTTCTCGATGATGCCGGCCTCCGCCGCGATGTCCACCAGCAACGACTCGTGGCTGATGCCTTCGTCGAACATGATGTCGAACTCCGCCTGGCGGAACGGCGGCGCCACCTTGTTCTTGACCACCTTCACGCGCACGTGGTTGCCGATGACCACCTCGCGCTCCTTCACCGGCCCGATGCGCCGCATGTCGAGCCGCACCGAGGCGTAAAACTTCAGGGCCCGGCCGCCGCTCGTCGTCTCGGGATTTCCGAACATGATCCCGATCTTCTCGCGCAGCTGATTGATGAAGATCACGGACGTGCGGGAGCGGTTGATCGCGCCCGCCAGCTTCCGGAGCGCCTGGCTCATGAGCCGAGCCTGAAGCCCCGGCAGCGAGTCGCCCATCTCCCCTTCGATTTCCATCTTGGGCACGAGGGCCGCGACGGAATCGATCACTACCACATCCACCGCCCCCGAGCGCACCAGGATCTCGCAAATCTCGAGCCCCTGCTCACCCGTGTCGGGCTGGGAGACCAGCAGATCCTCGATATCGACGCCCAGCTTCTTGGCGTACTCGACATCGAGGGCATGCTCGGCATCGATGTAGGCGGCGGCACCGCCCTCGCGTTGCGCGTGCGCGACGACGTGGAGTGCGAGGGTCGTTTTGCCGCTCGACTCGGGGCCGAAGATCTCCGTCACCCGGCCGCGCGGAATGCCGCCGATCCCGATCGCCGCGTCGAGATTGATCGCGCCCGTCGATATCCCGGCAATGCGCACCTGCGGGGTGTCGGCGCCCATCCGCATGATGGACCCCTTCCCGCATGTCTTCTCGATCTGGGTGATGGCGAGGTTGAGCGCCTTGCGGCGATCATCGGAGAGTTTGGCCGGCTGGCTCTGTTGCTGTTCTGCCATCTGTGACCTCGACATGGTGGCGAGCCTCCTGGTGTGAGGCCCGAATATATACCGAAACCGCTTTCACCGCCATCCGGGACGGAAGGCGTCCTCCAGATGCTCTAACTTATTGTCAACAATGCCGATACAGTCAAAGCGATACACGTCGCCGCGCTGACCACAACGGTCCATCCAGACGCGAGCCGCCTTCACGATTTCGCGACGCTTGGCGCCTGTGACGGCCTCGAACGGACTGCCGAAGGCGGTGCCCCGCCGCGTCTTCACTTCGAAGAAGGCAACCAGGTATCCGCGGCGCGCGATCAAGTCCAGCTCGATACGTCCGACGCGAAATCGGTGCGCGACGATCTCCCAGCCGCGGGCCTGCAGGTACCGAATTGCCTGTTCTTCACCGGCTAAACCGCGCTGATGACGAGGATCACTCCACTGATCCGGATCGCTGTGTATGCCGCTCGACACAGCCCGAACTTAACGGGCTTCGCCAGTCCGCAATAACCGCAAATACGCGTGACGGATCATTTCTAACTACTCGAGTTTGCGCTCTCCGGCCCGGTCAGCTCGTCCAATTCCTCGAGGCCCAGCAGCACATCGCGGGGCTTGGATCCGTTGGCTGGACCCAGAATCCCGGCGAGCTCCAATTGATCGATGATGCGCGCGGCCCGCCCGTACCCGATACTCATGCGCCGCTGCAGCAGCGACGTGGATCCGAGCTGATTCTGGATGCAGACCTCGGCGGCCTGGCGGAACAGCGGGTCGCGGTCGCCGGCGTCCCCCTCCCCCGTCCCCCGTCCCTCTTCCCCCTCTTTTTCTGCTTTCTCGAGCGCCGCGACCTGTTCGTCGATCGAGGTTCCGGGTACCGCGGCCGGCGTGGGTGCGTGCTTCTTGTACCACTCCATCAACTTCTCGGTCTCGTCGGTCGAGATAAATGCGCCCTGCACGCGCAGCGGTTCGCTCTTGCCTGGCGGCAGAAACAGCATGTCACCATTGCCGAGCAGCGTTTCCGCGCCGTTCTGATCGAGGATCGTCCGGCTGTCGACCTTGGCCGACACACGGAACGCGATCCGGCAGGGGAAATTTGCCTTGATCAATCCCGTGATCACGTTCACCGACGGACGCTGCGTCGCGAGCATCAAATGAATGCCGATCGCGCGCGCCTTCTGCGCCAGCACCGCGAGCGGCGTCTCGATCTCGCCCTGCACGGTCAGTATCAAGTCCGCAAGCTCGTCGACGATCAGCACGATGTACGGCAAGATGCCGCCGGTGTAGACGGCATCGAACGGCAGCTCTCTCTGAATCCCTGCTTGCGTCGCCAACGTTTCGCGCGGCCCCTTGAGCGGCGCCCTGACTTCGACTTTCTTGTTGAAGTCGGTGATGTTGCGCGCGTGATTCGCGTGCAGCAGACGGTAGCGCCGCTCCATCTCCCACACGGCCCATTTCAAGACGTTGGCTGCCTTGTGATGGCTCGTGACGACCGGCAAACCGAGATGGGGCAGCGCGCTGTACATCGACAACTCGACCATCTTCGGGTCGATCATGAGCAGCTTGAGCTTGTCGGGCCCGTACGCGTAGACCAAGCTTGTGATGATCGCGTTGATACACACCGATTTGCCCGAGCCGGTCGCGCCGGCGATGAGCAGATGCGGCATCTTCGTGAGATCGTCCACGACCTCGTCCCCTTCGAGGTTGCGGCCGAGCACGACGGGAAGCACGCGCGCCGCCCGACGGAACTCCTCGCTGTCGATCAAATCGCGCACGTGGACGAGGCGCGGCGTAGGATTGGGTACCTCGATCCCGATGGCGGCTTTTCCAGGAATCGGCGCGACGATCCGCAGCGACTGGGCACGCATCGCGAGCGCGAGATCGTCGGCCAGTGACGACACGCGTCCCACCTTCACGCCGCGTCCCGGCTCTAGCTCGAACCTCGTGACGACCGGGCCCACGGTTTTGTTGATGATCTGCGCACCGACGCGGAATGTCTCGAGCGTCGCCACAAGACGCCGGCCCATGTCTTCGATCTGCGCGGCGTCGGCGTCTTCCACTGCCCCAGGTCCTTCGGTCAGCAGCTCGATGGGCGGGATCAGGGACCCGGGAGGTGGCGGGGGGGCGGGCTTCGGAGGCGGGGCGGGCTTGGGCTTCCGAACCTGGGGGAGGCGGGACGGGGGAGGAGGGACGGGTGACGCATCCTCGACGATTCCGCGCTTTGGAGACGAGATGGGCTTCTCCCCGTCCCTCCTCCCCCGTCCCGCCTCCCGCTGTCTCAAGAGCGTCAGCGGATGCCAGCCAATCGTCACCACCCCAAGAGCAGATAGAGCGAAGAGGCCAGCCAGCACCGCCCCAGCCGTTCCGATCGCACCCTCCACACCGTTCGCCAGAAAGGCGGGGAACAGACCAACCAGCCGCTCGCTGCGGGTCCAGCTCGTATAGTCGGGTGGGAATACGGGGCCGATCCCGACCGCGATACCGTAGGGAACCAGGAGAATAAGGCCGGCGCCGAGCACCGCCGCGCGACCCCAGGACAGCGCGCCCAGCCGCTCGAACGCGGCGAGCGCCCACCCCACGCCGAGGATCGGCACCACGATCGCGCCAACGCCGAACAGCTGCCACAGCGCGGCGCCCATCGCTCGTCCCCAGCTTCCCGTCAACGGCACCGGCAACAACGTCAGGCCCAGGAAGAATCCCACCAGCAGGGCCGCGATACCGACGAGCTCTTGCCGAGCCTTGGGATTCATGCCGCGATGCGTCGGTCCGCGTAAACGGGAACGATCGCGACGCGATCGGGATTGGCGCAAAACTTCACGTCATCGCCGAATCCCGCTTCGCCGAGCTGGCGCGCGGCGTCGCTGGCGCCCAGCGCGTCCTGCCAGCCGCCCTGTTGCGCCGCGAGATCGAGCGAGACCTGGGCGGCGTCATTGAGGGTGAGCTTCTTCGGCGGCACGCCTTTCTTCACCGCCTTGATCAGGCGCCCGGCGGTATAGGCGTCCTCCAGGGCGAACTGCTTCTCGCGGCCCGCGCAGATGATGACGAGATCGCCCCGCTCCACAAACAGATGGCGGGCGCGCTCGGCTACGGCGCTGAAGTTCAGCGCCGCGGCGACCAGCACGGGATCGCCACCCTGCGCGGCGAGCAGGGCCGGCGTGCCGTTGGTGGTAGCGAGAAAGAGCGTCTTGCCCCCAACGGCCTCCTTCGTCATCTCCCGCGGCGAGTTGCCGAGATTAAATCCTTCGATCTTCAGCAACCGGCGCTCCCCCGCGAGCACGATTCCGTTCTTCTCGAGATTGGCCGTGAGCCGCACGACTTCTTCCGAGCTGGCGGCCGGCACAATCGCCTTCGCGCCCGCGGCCAGCGCGGTCACGATCGTGCTGGTGGCACGCAGCACATCAATGACGACAACCGCTCGGCCGGTCAGCTCCCCCGCATTGAGGCCGAGTGGTGTGAAGTACACGTCGATCTTCATGTCGGATCTTTGAGGAGTTGCGGCTCGCGCTCGAGGAATTTCGTATCCACTGTGCCCGCGACAAAGTCCGGGTGGCGCATGACCCGGCCCAGGAACGGAATCGTCGTTGTCACGCCCTCAATGATAAAAGAATCGAGGGCCTGGCGCATGCGGGCGAGCGCCTCGGTGCGCGTGTTGCCGTGCACGATGACCTTGGCGAGCAGGGAATCGTAATAGGGTGGGACGGTGTAGCCGGCGTAGATGTGCGTGTCGACCCGCACGCCCGGACCACCCGGCGGATGGTACGCCGTGATCAGGCCCGGCGACGGCTGAAAATTGCGGCTCGGATCCTCGGCGTTCACTCGACACTCAATCGCGTGGCCGCGGAGCCGGTTGCCGTTCATCACGAATGACAACGGCGCCCCCGCCGCCACCGCGATCTGCTCCTTCACGAGGTCGAAGTTGCTGCACATCTCGGTCACCGGATGCTCTACCTGGATGCGCGTATTCATCTCCATAAAATAGAAAGAGCCGTCGGAGTCGAGCAGAAACTCGATCGTCCCTGCCCCCACGTAGCCGATGGCTTCGGCCAGTTTCACGGCCGCATCGCCGATGTCCTCGCGCAACGTCTGATCCACGGCCGGCGAGGGCGCCTCTTCGACCAGTTTCTGGTGGCGCCGCTGCACCGAGCAGTCGCGCTCGCACAGGTGCATCACCTTGCCGTGCGTGTCGCCCATGATCTGGATCTCGATGTGGCGCGGGCGCGCCAGGTACTTCTCGATGTACACCTCGTCGGAGTTGAAGGCGGCGAGCGCCTCCTGCTTCGCGAGCGTGAACGACTGCGCGAACTGATCGGCATCGTTCGCTACGCGCATTCCTTTCCCACCGCCGCCCGCGGCCGCCTTGATGATGACGGGAAAGCCGATCTTCCCCGCGATCTCCTGGCCGTCCTCCGGCGACTCGACAGGGCCCGGCGAGCCGGGCACCGTCGGCACACCCCGCTCTTTCGCCAGCTTGCGCGCCGTCGCCTTGTCGCCCATTTGGCGGATCTGGTCGGGGCTGGGGCCGATGAATGTGATGTTCGACGCCGCGACCTTTTCGGCAAACTCGGCGTTTTCGGCGAGAAAGCCGTATCCCGGATGGATGGCGTCGGCGCCGGTGATTTCGGCGGCGGCGATGATGCGGGGAATGTTGAGATAGCTGTCGCGGCTGGGGGGGCGGCCGATACAGACGTCGTCGTCGGCGAACCGGACGTGCAGCGACTCCCGGTCCGCTTCCGAGTACACCGCCACCGTCTCGACGCCCAGCTCCTTACACGCGCGGATCACCCGCAGGGCGATCTCCCCGCGGTTGGCGATCAGCACTTTCTTGAACATCAGGGGGTAAGCTCGATCCCGGCCGTGCTTCCTTCGCCCCCGCCAAGACGGTTCCCGGACGAATCCACGCCCGACACCTTGAGCGCAAACTCGCTCGGGTTGGTCGCGTAAAAGATGGCGCTCTCGTAGCTGATCACACCCTGGCTGTACCAGTGGAACAGCGACTGGTCGAAGCTCTGCATCCCATACTGGACGGATCCCTCGGCGATGAGATCGGGAATGTTGAGCTGTTTGGAGAGATCGCGGATGTTGTCGGCCACCGCCGCGGTATTGATCAGCACCTCCGCCGCCGGGACCCGCCCGCGGCCATCCTTGCGCGGCACCAGGCGCAGCGAGACGATCGCCTGCAGCGCGGTGGAGAGCAGGTGCCGGATCTCGTCGTGCTGATGCGGCGGGAAGAACGAGATCACCCGGCTGACCGTCTGGGTGGCGTCCGTGGTGTGCAGCGTCGAGAACACCATGTGCCCCGTGTCGGCCGCCTTGAGCGCCGTGTCCAGGGTCTCCATGTCGCGGATCTCGCCGATCAGGATCAGGTCGGGATCCTGCCGCAGCACGTGCCGCAGCGCCGAGTTGAACGTCAGCGTATCGTTGCCGACTTCGCGCTGCGAGATGTTGGCGTGCTGGTCCCGATGCAGGAACTCGATCGGGTCCTCGATCGTGATGATGTTCACGCGCCGGTTCGTGTTCACGTGATTGATCATCGCGGCGAGCGCCGTCGACTTGCCCGAGCCGGTGACCCCGGTGACGAGCACGAGACCGCGCGGCTTCAGGGCGATTTCCTCGAGCACGGTCGGCAGATTCAGCTCGCGGATCTGCTTGACTTCGTAGGGGATCGCCCGGAACGCGAACGCCACGGTGCCGCGCTGCTGGTACACGTTGGTCCGGAACCGGCCCACGCCGGGTACGCCGATCGCGAAGTCCGCTTCCTTGTGCTCGGCGAACTCCTTGACCTGCCGGGGCGTCATGATCTGCTCGGCCAGCGACTTCAGCTCCTCCGGCTTGAGGGGGGCGACGTCGAGCGCCACCAGCTCGCCGTTCACGCGGATCGTCGCCGGCCGGCCGACCTTGAGCAGCAAGTCGGAGCCGTTGCGCTGCACCATCTGCGTGATTGCTTGTTTGAAGTTGAATGCCGGCAGATTGCTGTGTGTCGCCTCACCCATGCGGATCCACCCGGAAAAGGACCTGGCCGAACTCTACCGGCTGCGCGTTTTGCGCGGTGACTTCGCGAATCACGCCCCCGACCTCGGACTCGATCTCGTTCATGATCTTCATCGCCTCGATGATGCAAACCACCTGCCCGACGTTCACCCGGCTGCCCACTCTGACATAGGGTTGTGCAGCAGGCTCGGGCGACTGATAGAAGGTCCCCACCATCGGTGACTTGATCTCCAACAACTGCGGTCCGCCAGAGGGCGCGGGCGCCTGGGGAGCCCCAGGAGACGACACGGCGCTTGCGGATGCCGCAGAGGGTTGCGTGACAACGAGATGGCCCCCCCCCACCGCCCCTACCGTGTTGCCATGACCGGCTTTCGACACGCGGACCGACGACCACGCACCGAACAGACCGCGCCGGATCTCGATCGCCCCCACTTCGGGGGCATCCTTCAGGATCTGCACGATCTGCGCAATGATGTCGAGCTTCATACCGTGAAGATACCCCCCCCGAGGCCCTACACCAGTTCCACGAGATCCGCGCCGCCGTCGGTCAACAACACCGGACCATGCGCCGACAGATGGACATCATCTTCGATGCGCACACCGCCTCGCCCGGCGACATAAACGCCCGGCTCGATCGTCACGACGGCACCCTCGGGCAGTGGGTCCGCGGCCGTGCGCGCGAGGCGCGGCGCTTCGTGCACTTCGAGGCCGAGGCCGTGACCCGTGGAATGCCCGAACGCCGCACCGAGGCCAGCCGCTTCGATCGGATCGCGCGCCAGCGCATCGGCTTCACGCCCCGTCATTCCGGCGCGCACTCCCTCACGCGCCCGGCGCTGCGCCTCGCGCACGAGTCCGTACAGGGCGCGCTGCGATTCGTCCGCGCGCGCGCCCACAATCACCGTTCGCGTGACGTCCGCACAGTAACCGTCCACCACCGCCCCGAAGTCCAACAGCAGCCACTCGCCCGCTGCCACAGTACGCGCGCTGGTGTGGGCGTGAGGGAGCGCGCTGCGCGGCCCGCTTGCGACGATCGTCGGAAACGGATGCGCTTCGCTGCCGTGCCGCCGCAGCGCTCCTTCGAGTCGTCCCGCAATCTCGAGCTCCGTGAGTCCCGGCCGGATGTCCCCCCCGGCCAGCGTATCCCGCAACGCTGTGGTCGCAAGCGTCGCGGCGGCGCGAATCGCGGCGACCTCTCCAGGGTCCTTCCGCACCCGCAGCCGCTCCACCAGCTCACCCGCGGGTTTCCAGCGCCAAGCGGTCGCGGCGGCGCCCGCCAGCCGCTCGGCGTCCTTCACGCTGAGCGCATGCGTCTCGTAGCCGATCGTGCTGTGCGCTGCTGAGGTGACCGTCGGCAGCTCCTTGAAGAGCCGGTCCCAAACGCTCGTCCCCTCGATCTCGACGCGCGCCACGTCGCCGGCTTGCTCGCGCGCCTGCTCGTCATAGCGGAAATCCGTCACCAGCAGCGGCGCCCCTCCCCCGCGCGTCGCCACGACAACGCCCGCCGATCCACTGAATCCCGTCAGGTACCGGATATTGGGACGGGACGTGACGAGCAGCGCGTCCAGGCCCTCGGCTTCGAGCAGCGCGGCGAGCGCCGCGTGCCGCTCGGGCCGTCTATCGCGACTGGAGCCGCCCGACAAGGCCCTCGAGCCCCAGACGATAGCTGTCGGCCCCAAACCCCGTCACCACGCCCACAGCGAGATCCGCGAGTAACGACCGGCGCCGCTCCGGCTCACGTCCGAAAATGTTGGAGAGATGCACTTCCACAAACGGCACGTGGACCGCGAGCAACGCGTCGCGCACCGCCAGGCTCGTATGCGTAAAAGCCGCCGCATTGATCACCGCGCCATCGGCGTGACCCTTCAGCGCCTGGATCGCCTCGACCAGCTCGCCCTCATGATTGGTCTGAACCCAGGTGCACTCGACGCCCAACGCGCGCGCGCGCTCCTTGATCATCCGTTCGATGTCTGCGAGACTCGTGCGCCCGTAGATCTCAGGTTCGCGTTCGCCCAACATGTTCAGATTGGGGCCATTCAGCACGGCGATATGGTGAGGCACTAGGATTTGAGCTTCTTCAACCACTGCTGGAACTGATCCGCCTCCGCCTCGTCCTCGGGGGGGGCGGGCCGCTGCGTCCGGCCCGATGTGCGGCGGGCGCCGGGCGTCCTGGGCGACGTCTCGCCGGCCGGTGTATCGGCGCCGGGCTTGCCACCGGCAAAGAACTCATCGAAGGAAAAGCCCCCCGTCTTCGAGCCGTCACTCGGAGCAGCCTCGGAGGCCGCGTTAGCGGACGGCGCGCTGGAGCGTCGTGCCGTTTCCTCACCAAAGACGGAATCGAGCGAAATGTGGTCGTCCGCCGGACGGGATGGCTCGCCGGGAGGTGGACCAGCGCCGTCGAACGCGGCCGCCAATGTGCTTTGTGCCTCGTCTACCGATATCACGGGGCTGGCGCTCCTGCCGGCCCAAATCCCCTTGAGGAAGGCCTGCGCCGAGACCCCCGAGCCTTTCTTAACGCCTCCGCCTGGCGACAACTGTTCGACTCTGCTTCGCAGCTTCGCGTCGTTGGGCCGCTGTGCCAGCAGCGCCTGATACACGCGCAGCGCATCCTGACGATGGCCCTGCTTCAAATAGAGCTCGGCCATCGTTTCCGTCAGCACAGGCTCCGCCCGCGACAATGTCGCCGTGTCCGCCGCGCCGTCGTCATCGGATAGCGCGACGGCCGCTGGGGGAGGAGGTGGCGGCGTTGGTGCCGGCGGCGGCTGCAGCGCCGGCGCGCGTATCTCGTCATCGGGCATGATCAGCGGCAAATCGACTTGCGGCAGCGCCTCGTCGAGATCCAGGGGCGTGCTCCCACCCAACTCAGCGGGCCCGGGCGCGTCGAGCTTGAACATGCCGCTCCCCTCGTACTGTGTGCGGGCCAGCCCATCGATCTCGACCTGCTCGATTTGCTGGGGATTCAGCTCGACGTCTTCCTGGACCTCCAACCCCTCAGCCTTGGCGGCGGCGTGCGCATTGGGATTGAAGGAGATCGGGTTCTCGAAGTTTTCGACTTCAGGAGCCGTGGTGGACGGCCGGGATCCCTTGCCCAGCTCGACGGGCTCGGGCTCCTCATGCTCCACCGCGAAATCGGGTTTCGTCATCGGGCTGGTCGCCGCCGTCCCTACCTTGCGTTTCGCCCGGGCGAGCGCCTCCGCCGCGTCCCCGTTCATCGGATCGGCGTTCAACAGTCGCGTCAGCCACTCGACCTCTTCCTCGAACTTGCCATTCCGCTCCGCGAGCTCGGCGAGGCCCCGGAGGGCGATGATGTTCTCGCCGTCGAGCTCAAGCACTTTTCGAAACACGCCCAACGCAGCGGGATCGTCTTTCTTATCGACGAGACAGCGGGCGTAGACGATGTGGGCGCTGACGTAATCGGGATGGAGCTTCAGGCCGTTCTGGCACAGGTCAACGGCGTTATCTATAAGCCCCGCTTTACGATAGGCGTCGGCCAGGGGCGCGAAATTCCGCCCCTTCGGGTTGTCCCGAAAGCGCGCTTCGAGTTTGTCGATTTCGCTGGTGTAGGCCACGGCACCCCGTTCGACTGCCTAAGTCTTTGTGGGAATTGGGCGAAGATAGTGTTTGGCCGACGCCGCTGTCAAATGACCGGACCAGCTGTGCGCTTGAGTTTGTGCGTTGTGGTTCTTAGACTTATGCCCCTTCACTCCCTCGTCTGATCAGAATTCGGAGTCGCCATGCTGCGCACGATGCGCGCCAATGCCAAATGGGTCTTCTACATCCTCGCCATCGCTTTCGTGGGGTGGCTCGCCGTCGGACAAGTGATGAGCATCCTCGGCCCCAGTGGGACCGTGGTGCTCAAGGTCAACGGCAAGGAATTCCAGGTCGCGGAATTCCAGCAGCGCGTGCAGATCGCCTCTGAACAGTATCGCCAACAGAACGGCAGCGCTCCGGTTTCGCGCGAGGAGGACCGGCAAATTCAGGATCACGTCATCAATCAGATGATCGAGGACGCGCTGCTCGAGCAGGAGTACAAGCGGCTCGGCATTCGCGTGAGTGATGAGGAGGTCATCGAGACCGCCCGCACATCCCCGCCGCCCGAGGTGATGCGCGATCCGCAGTTCCAGACGGACAGCCAGTTCGACATTCGCAAGTGGCAGCAGTTCCTCTCCACCACGACGGACCGCAATCTGCTGGCGCAGCTCGAAGGGATTTATCGCCAGCAGATCCCGCTGATCAAGCTGCAGCAGTATCTCACGAGCGACGTGTACGTGTCCGACGCCAAGCTTTGGCGGATCTATCGCGACCAGCACGACTCGGTGCGGATCGCCTCGCTCGCGGTCTGGCCCTCCACGGTTCCGGACACGAGCGCGATCAGTGACGCGGAGTTGTCCGCGTACGTGGCGAAGCACCCAGACGACTTCAAGCGTCCGGCCGTCGCGTACGTTCGGTTCATGATGCAGTCACGCTTGCCGAACGCCGCCGACAGCGCCGTCGCGCGCGCGCACGTCGCGCGGGTGCGGAACGAGCTGGCGCGCGGCGCAAAGTTCGAGGATGTCGCTAAACGCGAGTCAAGCGACTCGGTCAGCGGCCAGCGCGGCGGCGATCTGGGCTGGATCAAGAAGAACGAGACGAGCTTCGTTCCGGAGTTCATGCAGGCGCTGCGGGGACTCAAGCCGGGTCAGATCTCCGCGCCGGTGGCGACGCAGTTCGGGTATCACCTCATCCGCGTCGATCAGGTTAAAGGCGACTCGCTGAAGGTCCGCCACATTCTCATCCCCATTCCGCTGCAGGGCGAGCACCTCGACTTGGTCGAGGCGCGCGCCGACACGCTCGAACGCCTGGCCGCAGAGCGCAGCGATCCGACCGTGCTCGACAGCACCGCACGGCGCCTGGGGATGCAAGTGTCGCCACAGTATGCGGTCACCGAGGGCGAGCGGTTTACGCTCGGCCGGTCCGTCATTCCGGACGTGAGCGTCTGGGCGTTCGAAGCGCGACCCGGCGAAACCAGCCCTGTGATCGATGCGCCATCCGGCTACTACGTGTTCCGACTCGATTCCGTCACCACGGCCGGTGTGCCGCCGCCGAGCCAGATTCGGGACCGTGTGACGGCTTTGGTGCGCCTCGAACGACAGAAAACATTGGCGCGCCGTCGCGCCGACTCGCTGGCAACGGTGTTGAAAGGGACGGCCGACCTGGCGGCGGCGGCGAGCGCGCATGGTCTGCAGGTGGAGCGGTTCGGTCCCTTCGCACGGATCCGGCCGCCCAGCTATCTCGCCCGTGAGCCCGTGGTCGTCGGTACCGCATTTGGTCTTAAGGTGGGAGAGCGGAGCGGCGTGCTGGAAGGCGAGAGCGGGGACGTCATCATCCAGTCACTCGCCCGGACGCCCGCGGATTCCACCGCGTGGCTCGCGCAGCGCGATGTTCAGCGCACGCAGTTCCGCCAGGCGGCGATGCAGGCACGGATGCAGCAGTATATGGAGGATGTGCGCGCCCGGGCAAAGATCGTGGATCGGCGCAAGGACATCTTCAAATCCCAGGCCGCAGCCGACGCCGCGACCGGATCGCTGTAACCCTACTCGACCAGGCGCTTCGGCTTCGCGTCCCGCTCTTGCGGCGGTGGCGGTTCCTCGCGGATGGACGATTCCGCGTCCGAAAGCGCGCGCTTGAATTCGCGCAGTCCCTTGCCGACAGCCTTTCCCGCATCCGGCAGCCGGTTTGCGCCGAAGACGAGCAGGACGATCACCATGAGAATCAGAATTTCACTGCCGCTCAGATTTCCCAACATCGTGTGCCTCTACTGATTCAGCCGCTTCGGTGCGCCGCCCGCGCTTCTCGCTGAGCCGGCTGGCAGCGAATCATCGGCCGGCGGTCCCTCGCGCGGCTCCTGCGGCTCGTCTTTGAGACCCCGCTTGAACTCCTTGATGCCCTTCCCGATCGACGCGCCGATCTCGGGAATGCGCTTCGCCCCGAAGAACAGCACGATGATCAGCAGCAGGATCGCGATTTCGGTAAAGCCAAGATTGCCGAGCATGTGCGCCTTTCTAAAAGAGCGAACGGGCCACGAGATACGCGAAGGCGACGCCAACGAGGGCGAGCAGCGAAACATCGAGCCCGATTGGTCCGAGCGTAATCGACATCACCAGCAAATCCAGGTGCAACGGTCCGATCGTCGGCGTCACCGACCAGGTAAATACCTCTTTCGCCGGCCCCTCCGGCAGGAAGCGCCGCAGGAACGATTGCAGCAGCCCCCCCACCACGAAGCCTACTGCGAGAACCCCGAGATAGAAACCGGGGCGACGTGGACCGTACGCCACGGCTTAGCTGCGCCGCTCCACGGCGTACGCGATGCTGCCTTGCAGCGCGTCCCGTGCCGGCGACGGCGGCAAGACGTCGAGCTCGGCGTCGGCCTGTTGGGCCCGGTCCAGCGCCCGCTGGCGCGCCGTCTCCAACCCGCCCGCGCCTTCTACCAAACGGATCACCTCAGCGACCAGGTCGTCACCGGGCTCGGCCTCCTCCATCAACGCGGCGACCACGCGTCGCCCCTCGGCGGACAGTCGCGGCAGCGCCGCAATCAAGGGCAGCGTCACCTTATGCTCTCGCAGGTCCAGACCAGACGGCTTGCCGGTCACCGCCTCCGGCTGCGTGTAGTCCAACAGGTCGTCCGTAATCTGAAACGCCATGCCGAGCAGCATGCCGAAGCGCGCCAGCGCCTGGCGGTGGGCGGGAACGGCGGCCAGCGCGCCCACCTCGCAGGCGCCCGACAACAGGGAAGCCGTCTTGGCCCGAATCAGCTCGTCGTACGCTCCTTCGCCGTAGGCGAGCTTGTCGTGCGCCTCGAGTTGACGCATCTCGCCAACGGTCATCTCATTGGTCACGCGCGCGAGGACCCGCAGCGCCTCATGGTCCTCCAGCCGAACGAGCTCGATGATCGCACGCGAGTAGAGGTAGTCACCCATGATCACGGCGATCTGGTGTGAGAACAGCGCATTGATCGTGGGGAGGCCGCGCCGCAGCACGGAATGGTCCACGGAATCGTCGTGTACCAGTGTTGCCAGATGGATGAGCTCCACAACGGCGGCCAGGGTCACGGCTCGCGGATCCTTGGATCCCGATGCCTGGTGACTGAGCAGGAGAAGCGTGGGGCGAAACAGCTTCCCCTTCATCTGTAACAGGTGATCGTTCACTTCACTCACGATCGGGAAGTCCGCGGCAATGATACGCCGCAGCTCGAGCGCCACCTGTTCCAACTCCCCGGCCACGGGTCGCTGGACGTCGCGCAGGCTGATGCGAGCGACTTGTTGACTCACACTATTTCGCCTTGGCCAGCGCTTTCACGCGCTGCTCGGCATCGAGGAAACGGATGTCGACGGCGAAGACGCGGCCGTACAGGTCGCGCGCGTCCGCCTTCTTGCCCTGCTGCTCGAGGGCCCGCCCGAGCCAGTACAGAATGCCGAGACGCTCTTGGTCGCCGGAGGCCGGGAGATCGAGGCCGCGCCGCAGAATCGATTCGGCGACGCCGAAGGCGCCCTTTTCGAAGAAGCAGATGCCCAGCATTTCCGACGTGCGCAGCTTCCCGTCGGGCGCCCGCAACGCTTTCTGCAGCTCGGCGATCGCTTCGTCGAGCAGCCCCATCTCCTTGAAGGCGACGCCCAGATCGTAGTGGGACTGGAAGTCCGCCTCGTCAATGTTTTCGTCGATCCCCTGCTTGAATCGCGCCAGCATGTCCTGGAAGTCCTGCTCTTCGTCGCCCGTCGGCTCTTCATCGGCGACCGTCATCCGCGTGTCCTTCGCGGGTGTGCCGTCGACCTCATCGTCCATGAGCATCGAACCGAGGTCGATGAAGTCCCCGCCGGCGGCGGCTTCGTCCCGCACTTTCATCTTCGCGTCTTTCGCCTTGACCTTGCCCTCCGGCTTCCCGGAGGGAGCAGGCGCTGCTGCGACGGCCGGCGCGAGCATGGAGAGGGCGGCTTTCGCGCGCTCGTTCCGGGGATCGTGCTCGGCGACGCGCGCGTAGACGGCGTGCGCTTTGTCGGGAAGATCGGAGCGCAGCAACGCATCGGCCAGCTCGAGATACGCGTCGATCAGCTTGGCCTTGTCGCCGGCCTTGAACGCAAACTCCACCGCTTTCTGGCGGTGGCGGACGCTGTTCGGATCGAGTCGCAGCACCTCGTCGACGAGGTCGCGCGCGTGCGAGAGATTGCCCGCATTCTCGTAACCGGCCGTCGCGAGATCGAGCTCTTCGATCCCCCGCTCCCGGTCGCCCTGCTCGATCAGCGCTTCGCCCAGCGCCTGATGCGCTTCCGGATCGTCGGGATTGTCGGCGACGCGCGACTCGAGCTCCTCGATGTCCGGCGCCACCGGTGTCTCCTCGATGTTCGAGAACACGAGCGAGCCCGCTTGATCGCCGCCGCTGCTGATCTCGTCGATCCCGAGATCGATGAATCCAGACCGCCGCCCGCCGGTGTCGATCGACGTCTCGTCCTCGGTTTGGATGAAGCTGGGATGACGCGGCGGTTCATCGAGCGCCAACGGTTCATCGTCGATCTCGTGGCCCGCATCGGTCGTGCCGGTCTGGAAGTCCGGCTCGAGCTCGAGCGGTGGCACTTCCACCACCGTCTTTCGCTTTCCGGGAACCGACGGGGACTTCGCACCGTGCGCCGGCGCAGGGGCCGACGGCCGTTTCGGGACTACCGGCTTCACCCGTGGCGGCTCGGGCGCCGGGGTCGCCGGTTTCTTGAACGTTGGGGGCTTGGTGGTCTTCGGAGCCTTGGCCGCGGGCGGCGGCTTCGGAGGGTCCGCGATATTCCCCTCGAGCACCAGATCCGCGCCTTCGAGCTCGATTCCTTCCTCCGGCGTCACCTCGGGCGCGGTGGGCTCCAACTCCGCAACGGGTTCGAGATCGAGATCGGCCGGATTCAGCTCTTCACGAATCGACGGGGTCTGGGGACTGGCCGCGCGCACCTGGCCGAAATCCGTAATCGTCGTCTCGAAGCCCTCCAGCATGCCGCCGGTATTCCCTCCGCTCACCCCGGGCGCCTCGTCGACAAGACTGGTCGTCTCGATCTCCAGCGATTCATCGGGCTCGGGCTGGACGTCCTCGATCAGCCGCTCACCGACGGGAGCAGGCGGGGGCGGCGGCGGGGGCGAGGGAGGCCCCAGCGGTGGTGGAGCGGGCGTTGCGCCGACGGGCGCCTTGGCACCTTTTGGCTGGCGTGGCTCGTCGAGATCGAGAAAGACAAGACTGGACGTCTTGCGCTTACCCGACTTCGACACGTCATCCCCGGCCCCGGCTGGGGGCGCGGTTCTCGGCGCGGGGGGAGTGTTGGCGCGGCCCCCCCCGACGCCGGCCGAGGAGCCGCGCCTGCCGGGATCGGCTCCGTACATCTTGAGGTGCTCGGTCAGCATCTCACGGAGGTTCGCGCTCTCCGACGAAATGTCCGTGAATTCCTTCAGTGCGGCGAAGGCGTGGTCGATTTTCCCGACCTTCTGCATCCGCTCGGCGTATTCGACGAAATTCTGCTTGGCCTCCGCGATGAAGCCCTTGGCCGCATACAGCTTGGCGAGCTTGAGATAGGTCGTCTGCCGCGCCGGGGCATTGCGCAGCACCTTGTTACACATCGCGATAGCGTTGTTGTGGAAGCCGAGCTCGGCGTACTTGTCGACGGCCTGGTCATAGTGGTCGGCCGCCTGCGCGGGGTCCCTCAGCTTGATGTAGAGATCGCCGATCCGGTTGTAGACTGAGAGGTCAGGATTGGTCTCATCCTGATTGTTCAAGACATCAAGCCAGATCTCAACGGCCTTCTTCGGATCTTTGGCCTCGAGACCCTTCGCCTTCTCTTTGAGTTGCTCAAGCTTGGACATGGAACGACTAAGATATCGGGCCCGTCTAGGCGGGACAAGCCGAACCTGCTGTCCAGACGGCGCTTACGACATCTGTGCCCATCCAGTAGGCGACCTCGCGCCAGTCGTCAACCGCCGCAACAACGAGGTCCGCAACGCATCCAGGAGCGATTTGCCCCCGGTCTCGGGCGAGGCCAAGGGCGGCGGCGGCGTTGATCGTCACCGCCGTCACAGCTTCCGCGTGACGTAGGCCGAGTTGGGAGACGCCCAGCGCCATCACCAGCGGCAGGCTCAGAGTCGGTGACGTGCCCGGATTGAAATCCGTGGCCAGCGCGACTGCCGCCCCGGCCTCGATCAGCCGGCGCGCCGGCGCTTGTGACCGCTTGCCCAGAAAAATCATCGTCGCAGGAAGCAGCACCGCGACCGTGGAGCTGGCCGCCAACGCGCGAATGCCGGCGTCGGAAATCGCCGCCAGATGATCGGCCGACAACGCTCCCAGCTCGGCCGCGAGCTCGGCGCCGCCTGATCCCTCGAGCTCGTCCGCATGCAGCTTGACCGTCAATCCATGCCGTGCCGCGGCGCTGAGGATCTGCCGACTTTCCGCGACGGTGAAAACACCGGGCTCGCAGAACACATCGCAACATCGCGCGAGGCTCTCGCGGGCGACGACCGGGATCATGTCCTCACAAACGAGTCGCACATAGTCCGCGCGCTTGCTGCGATACTCCGGCGGGACCTCGTGCGCCCCGAGAAACGTCGGGATCAACGTCGCGGGTAATTCGCCGGCCAGCTGGCGGATGACGCGCAGCTGTTTCAACTCGGCCTCCAGCTCGAGGCCGTAGCCCGATTTTACTTCGATGGTCGTCGCGCCGCGCTTGAGCAAAGCGGTGAGACGCGACCGCGTTAGCGCCGCCAGCTCCACCTCGGGCCGGGCGCGCACATCGTGTACCGATTGCAGGATGCCGCCGCCGGCCGCGGCGATCGCCTTGTAATCGACGCCGAGCGCGCGGCGTTCGTGATCATCGAGGCGGGGTGCGCCGAAGACGCCGTGGGTGTGGCAATCGATGAATCCGGGGAAGATGACGCCGGTCACCTCCACGACACGATCGGCCTTCGGCGCATCCTGGCGACGACCGACCCAGCCGAACCGATCTTGGTCGATCAGGACGGCCGCGTCGCCGAGAGCCTCGACCTCGGCCATTTCACGCCCGCGCCGGGCGCGTGCCGGCCCGCGACACGTGACGACCTGCCGCGCGCCGACCAGCAATGTCTTCAGTCGAGATCCTCGCTCATCGGCAAGCGGATGTGATGGAGCCGCGCTGTGGCGATCGCTTCGGGATAGCCGGCATCGGCGTGACGCGCTACACCGATGCCGGGATCATTGGTGAGGACGCGTTCGAGGCGCCTGGCCGCCGCGGCAGTTCCGTCGGCGACGATGACCTGCCCCGCGTGCAGCGAGTTCCCGATCCCCACCCCGCCGCCGTGATGGAACGAAACCCACGATGCACCCGACGCCGTGTTGAGCAATGCATTCAGGATCGCCCAATCCGCGATCGCATCGGAGCCATCGCGCATGCCCTCCGTTTCCCGAAATGGCGAAGCGACCGATCCTGTATCGAGATGGTCGCGGCCGATGACGATCGGCGCCGACAGTTCACCCCGTTGCACGAGGTCATTCAACGCAACGCCGAAGCGCGCCCGCTCCCCCTGCCCCAGCCAGCAGATGCGAGCCGGTAATCCTTGAAACGCGATGCGCTCCCGCGCCAGCGTGATCCAGCGCGTGAGATGCGCGTTGTCCGGAAACAGCTCCAGTACCAGATCGTCCGTGCGGTGCAAATCCTTCGTGTCACCGGAGAGCGCGACCCAGCGGAACGGTCCTTTGCCCTCGCAGAACAGCGGGCGGATGTATTCCGGGACGAACCCCGGAATGTCGAACGCGTCCGTCACACCGGCGTCGCGTGCCTCGGTCCGGATGTTGTTGCCGTAGTCGAACGCGACGGCGCCGCGTTTCTGCAGATGGAGCATCGCCCGTACGTGGGTCGCGATGCTTGCGCGTGCGCGCGCGATGTAGTCGTCGGGAGACGTGCGACGCAGCTCGGCGGCCTCCTGCGGACTGAACCCGGCGGGGATGTAGCCGTTGAGCGGATCATGTGCCGAGGTTTGATCGGTCACGACATCCGGCGTGAACCCGCGGCGCACGAGGGCGGGCAGAATCTCCGCGCAATTACCGACGAGTCCGACCGAGAGCGCCGCGCCACGCCGTTGCGCGTCCGTGCACCACGCCAGCGCCTCGTCGAGCGACGTCGTCGATCGATCGAGGTAGCGCGTTTCCACGCGGCGTTGCACGCGGGCGCCGTCCGCCTCCACGGCGAGGCAGATTCCTTCATTCATTGTCGCGGCCAGCGGCTGGGCACCGCCCATCCCGCCCAGTCCCCCGGTGAGCACGATGCGGCCGCGCAGCGAGTCCTGAAAATGTCGGGCCGCGACCGCCGCGAACGTCTCGTAGGTGCCCTGGAGGATGCCCTGCGTGCCGATGTAGATCCACGACCCGGCCGTCATCTGGCCGTACATGATCAGCCCGCGCCGTTCCAGATCGCGGAACACCTCCCAGGTCGCAAACCGGCCGACCAGATTCGCGTTCGCGATGAGCACGCGTGGTGCGTCGGCATGCGTCGTGAACACCGCGACCGGTTTCCCTGACTGCACAAGCAGCGTCTCGTCGTCTGCGAGCACGCGGAGCGTGCGGCAGATCGCGTCGAAGGACGCCCAGTTCCGGGCCGCCTTGCCGGTGCCGCCGTACACGACGAGATCGTCCGGCCGCTCGGCGACGTCCGGATCGAGATTGTTCATCAGCATGCGCAAGGCGGCTTCCTGGATCCACCCCTTGCACGATTTCGTCGTGCCGCGCGGCGCTTTCACGAGGCAAACCTGCCTTCCCGGATGCGCCGCGTGACACGTTCGATGTCGGCCGTGAGCGGCCGGTCGGCGGTGAGCGCCGCGGATTCCTGGCGCACGGCGGCGTGCACGCGCGCGACCGCTTTCGCCGGGCGCAGCGGCTTCAGATACTCGAGTCCCTGTGCTCCGGCGAGCAGCTCAATCGCGACGATGCGTTCGGCATTGGCGAGGACCCGACCGGCTTTCCACGCGGCGCTCATCCCCATCGGGACCACATCTTCCTGGTTTCCCTCCGTCGGCACCGACTGCACGCTGGCGGGTGTCGCGAGCACCCGGCAATCGGCGACGAGTGCCGCCGCCGCGATCTGGGCGGTCATGAACCCCGATTCGAGCCCCGGCTCGCGCGCCAAGAACGCGGGCAACCCGGAGGACAGATCCGGATTGACGACGCGCTCGAGCCGCCGCTCAGCCAGCCCGGCCAGGGTGGTCAGCGCAATCGCGATGACGTCGAGCGCCAGCGCGATGGGCTGTCCGTGGAAGTTGCCGCCGGAGAGTACCTCGTCACCGAACACGAGCGGATTGTCGGTCGCGGCATTGAGCTCCGTGGCCACGAGCCGCTCGGCGAACGCGAATGCTTCGCCGACCGCCCCCAGGACTTGCGGCGTGCAGCGCAGCGAATAGGCGTCCTGCACACGCGGGTCGTTTTCGCGATGGGATTCGCGGATCTCGCTGTCGGTCAGCAGCTCGCGCAGCAGGGCGGCCGAGCGCTGCTGCCACGGATGCGGTCGGGCGTCATGGATGCGGGCGTCGAACGGATCCGGCGAGCCGCGGACCGCTTCGAGACTCACGGCGGCGGCCGCGTGGGCAGTGCGCCACAATGTCCAGGCATCCATGACGAGCAGCGCCGCCAGGCCCGTCTGCGCCTGCGTACCGTTCACGAACGCCAGCCCCTCTTTGGCCTCGAGCGTGATCGGGTTCGAGACTCGCACGTCGCCCTCACCGATCATCGCGAGCGCGAGGTGCGAGAGCGGCGCGAGATCGCCCGACGCACCGACGCTGCCCTGCGAGGGCACGGTCGGATGGATCCCCCGGTTCAGCATCTCAACGAGCAGCTCGGGGAGCACCGGCCGCACGCCGCTCGAGCCGCGCATCAGCACGTTGGCTCGCAGCAGCATCATCGCGCGTACGGCGTCCTGTGCCAGGGGCTCGCCGACACCGGACGCATGGCTCCGAATGAGATTGAGCTGCAGCTGGCGACCCTGCTCGGCAGGGATGCGCACGTGCGCGAGTTTCCCGAAACCGGTATTCACGCCGTACATCGTTTCTCCGCGCTCGATCGCGGCTTCGACGGCCCGGCGCGATTGCTGCACAGCCTTGAGCGCCTGCGGATCGAGGGCAACGGGCATCCGGTGCCGCGCTACAGCAACGACATCAGCGATAGAAAGAGACTTCCCGTCCAGCGTGACAGCGGAGGGCTTCGCCATGGCCCCAAAAGGTAAAGCGCCGGAGTGGCTGTTGACCACTCCGGCGCTTTCTCGAGTCACTCTAGGCTTATTTCGAGCCTGTGACGACCGTGCTGGTCGACAGCGCGGTGGACTGCCCACCCCGGACCACTAGCTCCGGATTGCCGACGTCTGTCTGGAAGCTCCAGTCGAAGATTAGGTAGTCCCGCCCCACGTGCGTGACTCGCAGCGCGCCATAGCGGACCGTCGAACCTTCGACGATTTGGAAGACATACCCATAGCCGGGCACCGCCTGAATCATGTTCCGCGAGTAGCCGGACGCGGGTGCGAAATCGATCGACGTCAGATCCGCCACCGGGCCCGTACCGTAGACACGCATCTGTGTACCCGAGAACTCCGGCACGAACCATAGCGTCGAATCGGTCGGGTCGCGGTACACCCAGAAATCGATGCTCGTCAGGTTGCCGTCCTGAACCAGACCCAACTCCGAGGATTGGGCGCGGCCGTCACCGTTGACGTCCTGCCAGAACCGGAAACCAGACTGGCTCTGGTTCTCGTCGTAGGCGAACACGAGCGTGTTGCGCGCATCGGGACGCGGCGTGTCCTGGCGCAACGGCGACCAAAGACTCTCGTAGCCTTCACGGCTCACCGCGGACACGCCGAAGCAGCGCGGCACGCCGTTGCTCATGGCGCTGGCGAGAAACTCGGGCGCCACGGTCGTGCCTTCGAGCAGCCAGCTGGTGCCGCAGAGCCCGGTATCCAGATCGTAGTCCGTGCTGTAGATGCGGTACCACTTGAACCGGGTCGGCGCCGCAAGGTACGAGTTGTCGTCCCACTCCAGATGAATAGCGCCGTTCAAGGAAATCGAATTCAGCCAGGCTGGCGCGTCGAGCTGCAACCGCTCGTCCACCGTGATCATGTTGCTGCGACCGCTCTCCACGCCGTTGTCGTCGACCGCGGTCACCAGGTACTGGAGGTGTGGAACGCCATTGTCATGGAACGTGTTCGAGGTCGTCTCGCCACGCAGGTCGAAGGACCCGCTGGTCGAGGCGCGGGAGTAAACCCGATAGCTCGCGAGATTCGCGTCGGTGACGTCGTCCCACATGAGCAGAATGCCGAGGGGGCGATTCGGATCGCCGCTGGGCTCGAGCTCGTACGTGAGGTTGGCCGGCGTCGACGGACCACTTCCGCCGCCCGGTCCAACGACGGACGGCTGGCAGGCCACGACGGTCAGCAAGACCAGCGACAAGAAGACGCGCATAAAAGCCTCAGGACGGGGATCGCCGGAGGTGTAAGCACGCCCTATGCCTGAAGCGAAGTTGCTGATTTGACGGAGGTTACTGAAATGCTGGCGGCGGCGCTGTCTCCGTGAGAGGACATCGGCTACCGCGGGTAGGTGTTCTGGTCGTAGTCGAACTTGATGGCGGGCTGATCGGTCAGCGTGATGTTGAACGTGAAGGAGAAGCTTCCGGTCGCGGTCTTATGGAAGCCGAAGACAGCCCGCCAGCGTCGCAAATCGCGCTGGAAGGTGAGCGAGTGATCGGCGAACTGGCGCGTGGCGAAATCGTACGACGTGTTCCAGGTCGCGCTCCAGTTGCGCGTCGGACTGAAAGACAAATTCATTGTGGTGGTCTGCCGGCCTGGGACATGCCGCTGCTGCGGGGTGGTATCGCTGCGGCTGCGAGTGCTCGAGAATGCGATGCTGAGCGTGAATCCGCGGCCCCCACCCCCGCCGCCCAGGCCCCCGCCGAGCCCCAGGCCCAGTCCGCGCGGAGCGTACGGAGACCGCGTGCTCCCGTCGTATCGCCGAAAGTCGTCCGATCGAGCGCCCAACTGACCCGTGGTGTCGGCGGGTGGCGGCGGAGCGGGTTTAGCGCGCAGCCCGAGCAGACGCCCGACGCCCTGTAAGGTCGCGGGCGTCACGGTAAATGAGGCGGAGAGATTCTGGAGGAACGGGCTGAACTTCGCCGAGTCCGTGCCGACCTGTCCCTTCCACAGATCGTGTGTGATCTGCAACTGAAAGCCGGGTACGAGGTCGGACAGGAAGGTGTTGCTGATCGTGCCGGTCTGCCAACCGGTGTGATGTGGCTGTTTGGCCTGCTCGAGGTTGTAGCCGATGCCGCTCGTGTTGATGCTGAGCAACTTGATCTTCCGCGGCTCTGCCGTGCTGGACGTGTCTCCCGGAGGTGGCTTCAGCTTCGCTTCGAAATTCTGAGACAACCCGAAGCTAATGGTCTGTTGCGGATCGGTGTGCGAGCGGTTGGAGATACCGCTCGGGTCGATCGCGTGTGCGAACGCGTCCGACACGCTGTCGCCCGGCGCGTACTGGTAGCTGATCTGCGGCGAAATCGCGTGCCGGATCCGCGCGAGCGGGCCGAACCCAGGGAAAAAGCCAAAGAAGGTCGGTGATATGCTTACGTTGAAAGACGGCCGTTTTCCTTGCCGGACAAACTCCCCGCCCGTGAACTGATTGCGAATCATGAAGGGACCGCCCACCTTGTTCTGGATCCCGATGCTCGGCTGCAGTTTCCACGTGCTGGGGAAGAACGACGGCAGATTGATGCTCGTCTGCCAGTCGACCTGCGTTTCGAATGTCTCACCGAATAGGACACGGCGAACGGCGGTGCTGTCGCCAGGCAGCGTGAATTCCTTGCGGGCATTCGCCCGCACATCGCTGACCGAAATCGAATTCGCCCAGTTCCAGCGCCCGATCCGGAGCGGGGTGTTGATGGACATCGTCGTCTGCCGATTGTCCTGGAACAGGTGCAGCGTGTCCACGGGAATCGTGTCGCGGCCGGGTACCAGCAGCGTACCGCTCGCCACGTGGAACTGTTGCTGGTTCTGGTACGTGAACCCGGGAGACCAGGTCATCCACGGCGTGATGTTGACGGCCGCCGGCGTCAGATTAATCGTCGGAAACGTCTGCGAGATGTTATTGTTCGAGAGATCCTGGGATCGGCTCCCGCCGATATTGAGTGCGCCCCACGAGAACTGTTTCGCGAAGTTCAAGTTCGACGCGATGGTCGACTTGACCTCCCACGGGTTGAGCGAATTCCGCTGAATGATCGATCCGTTGGTCGAGTAGTCGACGTGGGCATTGAAGGACGTGCGCGCGTTGAAGCGCTGCGTGTGGTTCCAGCCGATGCGCGAATTGACGCCGGGAAAGTCGATCTGGGACATGCGCGAGTAGGTGAGCTGCCCATCCATAAACCGGTCGAGCCAGTGATACTGGGCCTGCCCATGAAACTGTACGTAGCGGCCCGCGAACCAGTCGCCGGTGAACAACACATCCACATAGTCATTGAGCGCAAAGTAGTAGCCGAGGTCCGTGATGTGCCGGGCATAGTGGCGCGTCGGGCGGACGAGATCGTTCAGGCCGAACCGGGGGAACAGAATGCCGCTGCGACGGCCCCCGCGAATGTCGTTGAAGATGAACGGCAGCCACATGATCGGCACGTCGCGCACGTACAGCACCACGGGGCGCGCGATCATCGTGCTCTTGTTGATCCACTTCACCTGGCCCGCCGCGAAATGATAATCGGGGACCGGCTGCGGATCAGACGTGAAGTTGGCGGATCGGGCATACACGCGGGTCGAGCCGGAATCGATGGCCGCGCCGCTGCTGTGCATGTACCACGTGACCCCGCCTTGCTGAAAATCCGTGAGCGCGTCCCGCACGGTGCCGCGCCGCACGCAGGTGTCGTACCACATGCCTTCCCCGATCAGCACCGTCCCCTGATCAAAGAGCTGTGGATTGCCCGAAGCATGGAGCTGGCAGCTCGCCTCGTGATATCGAATCGAGTCCGCCTGCAGCTGCGTGCTCTCGCGCTCCACGTACGCCTCATGGCGCAGCAGAATCGTTTGGCTGTCGCCCTGGACGACCAGCGTGTCGGCGACATATCGGGTGGTGCGAAAGTTCGGCAGCTTGAGCAAGGAATCGATGATCGGATCAGGCGGAGGGAACGACCGGGACGGTGCAGTCGGGAGGCCCAGCTTGCGCGCGGTCGCGGTATCGACCGCCTGGCCGCGCGTGGTGTCTCGCGCGCTGACGCCCGGCGGCCGTGCGGTGCTATCGCGTCGCGCGCTGGTGTCTCGCACCACCGGCCGCGCAGCCGGGGGGGGGGGCGGCGGTGGGGGCGGCGGCGGATTCTGCGCGCACACCGGCCCAGCCCATCCCATACCCAGCACAATCGCGATCAGCGTGGCCGCCGCCATGCGGCGCGCGCGCCGCCGGCTCGCGATCCAGGCGCACCAGATGCTCAACTCATACAGCAGCAGGAGCGGGCCCAGCATCAGCATCATCGACACGGCGTCGGGCGGCGTCAGGATGGCGGCGAGAAACGCGGCGATCACAATCGCGTAGCGCCGCTGGCGTCCCAGGAACTGCGGGGTGATGATGCCGAGGGACGCCAGAATCGTGACGACCAGCGGCAGTTCGGCGATGAGTCCGCATCCGACCACGAACGGAACCGCCATGCCGAAGTAGCGGTCGATTGTGATCATCGCGGTGAGGTCGGAGCGCTGGAAGCCGAGCAGGACTTTCAGCGCGGCGGGCAGCAGCCACTCATAACACGCGACCGCGCCGGCCAGGAACAGTACGACGCCGACCGCCAGCGCCGGGATGATCAGCCGTTTCTCCCGCTCATACAGCGCGGGAGCGAGGAACGCCCAGATCTGGTAGATGACGATCGGAGATGCGAGCAGGCAGCCCAGCGCAAACGCGACTTTGAGCGTGAGCATGAACGGCTCGGCGGGGCTCGTGAAGATGAGCCGGCCCCCCGGCAGGTAGGGCGCGACCGGCCGCTTGAGCACGTCGATGATGTCGACTTTACCGAGCAGCCACCAGCCTACGACCGTGCAGACGAGGATGGCGAGCAGGCTCCACAGAATACGCCAGCGCAGCTCCTCAAGATGATCGAGAAACGGCATCTCACCGCGCTTCGTCATTGTCGGGGGTACGGCCAAGAGGACCGGCCTGCTACGGCCGCAAACGTTGCTGATTTTGGCGCGCGAGATCGGCCTCGGGAGAACGCGGGTAGCCCGCGATCAAGCGAGAATAGAAGGTCCGCGCCAGTGCCTTATCGCCGCGTTGCTCAGCGAGCAGGCCCTGCTTGTACAGCGCGGACGGAGCGCGCGGCGACTTAGGAAACGTCTTCACGAGTTGATCGTACACCGCCGCCGCGGAATCGGGTGCCGACTGCTCGAAGCTTTCACCGACATAGAACAGCGCATCCGGCGCGCGCTCGTGCGTCGGGAAGACGCGCAGGAATTCCCGAAACCCCAGCCGGGCGGTCGCGAGACTGCCGCGCCGGTATTGTTGCAGCGAGACATCGTACATCTGATCGGGGCCGGGACCGGCTGGATTGCCTGAGGGACCGACCGGCACACCGCCAGCAGGCGTCGTGACGCCCGCATCGGGCTGCTGCGCCCGCGATTCAATTCGCGACCGGAGCTCGGTGAGCCGTTGCTGGCTCTGACCGGTGAGCTCCTGGACCGAGACCAATTGCTGCTGCACGGAAAGGAGCTCCGTCCGGAGATCCCCGCGCATCTGCACGAGGTACGTCTGTTGCGTCGCGAGCGCCTGCTGCAGCAAACGGACAGCGGCCAGGATGGTGTCCCGTTCCGCTGCCCGCGCCGCGTCACTCTTGGCGAGATCCGCCTGCAATGCCTGGACCTGGAGCTCGACCTTCCGGACGTCGCCCTTCAGGGCGCAGCCGGCGGCGAGCCCCAGCGCCAGAACGCCAGCTCTACGGACGGCGGAGATTGTCACCGCCGCTGATGACTTCGAATTCGTCACGCCGGTTTTGCGACCACGCCGACTCGTCATGGCCGTCGACCAGCGGTTTCTCCTCGCCCCAGGACTGCGTCTCGATCCGGCCGGCATCGATGCCATGGCTGACGAGATACTGCTTGGCGGACTGCGCCCGGCGATTGCCAAGCGCCAAGTTGTACTCGTCCGAGCCGCGTTCGTCACAATGCCCGCCGACGCGAATACGCAGCTCCGGATTTGCCTGCAGAATCGCCACTTTCTGATCGAGCGCGCCCGTGTCGTCAGAGCGGACGTTCGACTTGTCGTAGTCGAAGTGGATCATGGTCGCCAGCGTGGTGCGCACTTCTTCGGACGACCGAGCCAGCGCGGCCAGCGAATCCGCGCGGCGCTGCTGTTCGGCGCGTTCCCGCTCGGCGGCGGCCTGCCGATCGCGTTCAGCCTGCGCCGCGGCTTCCGAGTCCGCGCGCGCCCGCGCGGCGGCCGCCGCCGAATCGGCGTTGGGCGTCGGTGCCTGCGGCGGCGGGTTGCCGCCACACGCCGCGCCCGCGATTACGGCAGCGCCCAAGCCGAACACGAGGAGCAACGATACCGATTTCATCCTGTCTCTCCGATCAGGGGGTGGAAGAAGTAGCCTCCGAAAGCCGTGGAGACCAGGCCGGCAAACGCGCCCCGCTCTGCTGCAGCAGTGGCCGGATTCGGCCGGTATCCAGATCGATGATCCACAACTGGCGGTAGCCCGACCGGTCGGAAACAAAGGCGAGGTGACGGCTGTCGGGCGCCCAGGTCGGATCCTCGTTGCGGCCCACTGAGGTGAGCTGCCGGACTGTGCGCGTCCGCACATCCAGCACGAACACTTGCAGCGTGCCCGCTACGTCTCGGTGAAATGCCACCGACTGCCCGTCGGGCGACCACTCCGGCGCGTTAGACGCCCCGGTTACGCCGTAATCGAATGGGGCGAACAACTGCTGGTCCGTTCCATCCGCCGCCATCGCATAGATCTGCGGCAGACCCGGGCGCGTCGACACGAATGCGATGCGCTGCCCGTCAGGGCTGAACGTCGGGGACAAGTTGTCTGAAAAGCGCCCCACGGTCAAGCGGCGTAAACAGCAGTTGTTCTTGATGTTAATCGTGTAAAGATCCGTCCCCTCCTCCGTGGCGCGGCTGAAAGCGAGCGTTTGTCCATCGGGCGAAAACGCCGGCGTGAAATCGAGCGCCGTGCCGGTAGTGGATACGGCCGTGCGCTTCCCGCTCCCCATCTCTTGGACGTAGAGCCAGCCCTTCCCAGCTTGAAACTCCATGTACGCAAAGTGCCGCCCGTCGCGCGCCCACGCCGGCGACATCGCCTGGCGATCACTGGAAGAGACAAGCTTCTGATCCGCCCCATCCTGATCGATCTGATACACCTTCCCGTCTTTGACGAACAGGATCCGAGTGGCGGCGATCCCCGGCGTGCCGATTGCGGCCTGCAACGCTTGATCCGCGAGGCTATGGACGGCCATCCGGAAATCCGGCGCCGACGAGGGTGGTAGATGCACCCGCACCGTGCGGCGAATGTCGGCGGCCGCGATGTCGTGCAACGTCGCCACCGTCGTATCGCCGGCGGCCGTGATGTCGAGCGCGAAATCCGCGCCCAGTGCCTGGTAGAGTGGATAGTTGAGAGACGCTTGCGTGCCACCTCGCGGGGCGGTCGTTCCGCCAGCACTCGATCGCCGTGGTCCGGTGGTACTGGCCAGACGAATCGAGTCCCCGCCGGGCAGCGTGATGACTTCGAAGCGATCGCTGTAATCGAGATCGCGCCCCAGGATCGCGCGCACCGAATCCAGACCCTGCGCCCCCCCGCGGCGGGGCAACATGACGAGGCCAGGTCGAACGCCGGGCCGGTAGATGATGCCGATGCGCACGCCGCGGTCGATGCTGGACGTGTCCTGGGCGACGGCGGCACGGCCGAATGAGCCGACCGCCAGTACCAGCGCAACACGAGTCCACCTCATTGCTGCTGCCCCGTGAAGTAGAAGCGGATAAACAGGACATCAGCATGCCAGCCGTCGGGCAACGGACCGAAGGCCTTGAACCTCCCGGCTTCCTCGATCGCACCCTGCGCTTCCAAATCGAACGCGAAGTTGCCGGAGCGACGAATGAACTGGATATCACTGATCGAGCCGTCGCGATGAATCAAGAACCCGATCTCCGCCTGCAGTGGCGTCGCCTGAAAGGGTCTCTGCCAACGACGCGCGATCTGGACCACGATGTTGTCGGTGTATTCTGGAAATGGAAACGCAACCCCTTCGGTCGAGACGGTAAGCGGATCATTCCCTGTAGACGGCCGCTCTCCCGGCAACGGCTGCGTGGTAGGCGTCGTGCGCGGCGCGGCCTCGCGATGCGTTTGATCGCGCGTGGGCGGAGGCGTCGCTCGCGAGACCGTGTTCTGCGGACTCTTTGCCGCGGGAGCAGGAGCGGGCTTTTCCTCGGCTGGGCGCTCGAACGCTTCGGGCGCCTTCCGCGTCTCCATGTCGGCGGCTGGCGCGGCGATCAGATGGACGCGATAGGTCGGCGGAAGACGCGTGTGGCGAGAGGGTGTGCCGAATAGCAACACGACCACCAGCCCGTGTACCACGAGCGTACCCGTCACCGCCATCCTCACCGGGGCCGGAGCCCGGTCGCGTGCTCTCATCGGTTGATCGTCTCCGGTTCTGCTACGAGTCCCACATCTTGTACGCCTGAGCCGCGAATCACGGCAAGCACCTGCACCACTCGTGCGTAGGCGACCCGACCATCGGCTCGCAAATACACCCCCGTGGGCCGTTTCGTTCGCACGAAGGCGGGGAATGTGGCGGCGAAATCGTCGTAGGACAGGCCGGCCTGATCGAGGTAGATCTTTCCCTCGGCATCCACCGTCACCACGAGTCCCTGCTTCGGCTCGATCGCCCTCACCTGCGCGCGCGGCAGTCGCACATCCACACCGCCCTGCATGATCGGCGCCGTGATCATGAAGATGATCAGCAACACAAACGCGACATCGACGAGCGACGTGACGTTGATGTCCGCGTTGAGCGGGAGCTCTCCGTGACCGCGCAGCCCACCACCGCCGCCAAGTAGTCCGGCCATCAGATCCGTCCTTCCCGGGCCAACGTGCCGACGATCTCCTGGGCGAAGCCCTCGAGCTCGCCGGCGAACAGGCCCAGCCGGTTCACGTAGAGGTTGTAGGCCATGACCGCGGGCACCGCTACGGCGAGCCCGCCGACCGTTGTGACGAGCGCTTCGGCCACGCCGGGCGCCACCGCCGTGATGTTGCCGGAGCCACCGACCGCGATCCCGATGAATGCGTCCATGACGCCCAGCACGGTACCGAGCAGGCCGAGGAGCGGACTGACGGAGCCGAACGTCGCGAGCCACGGGAGGAACCGCGCGGCGGTGTCGCGCTCCCCCGCCACCTCTTTGGCCAGCACCATCCGCAGGGCCTCCAGCTGCGTCGTCGTGAGCGTCCCGGCCGCTGTGGGGCTGGCGGGATTAGCCGGGACGCCGGTGCCCTTGAGACTCCCCGGCTTCAGCTCGGAAAAGAAGTGGACGGCCTCGCGGAGTAACCGATTGTACGGCGACGGCGGCAGCCGCATGGCGGCGTGATAGGCTTCCTCGAGTCGCGGCGCCTTCTCGACCTCGGCGAGAAAACGGTCGCCGAGCTGTCGCATGCGGCGAAATTGCCACCACTTCAGCACGATCAGATACCACGAGACCAGTGAGAAGACCGCAAGGATGGCGAGAACGAACTGTGTCTCGCCGCTGGACGTGAGCACCAATTCCCACGGCGTCGTGGGGATCGCGCCTCGAACCTGTACGAGCACCCTAGCCTCCTCGGTAACCGTGGGGGTGAGCCTGATGCCAGCGCCAGGCACTGCCCAGAATCTCCTCCAGACTCGAGTGCGATGCC
This sequence comes from Gemmatimonadales bacterium, assembly GCA_036390255.1. GTDB lineage: Bacteria > Gemmatimonadota > Gemmatimonadetes > Gemmatimonadales > GWC2-71-9 > 20CM-2-65-7. Next base: position 51,379 of record DASWCE010000001.1, read on the forward strand.
CGCCATCCTAACACCGTCGCTGCGCGGTTCACCGCCGCGACCAACTCCGGCGGATCGCCGGGGCGGCGTGGCCGCTCCACCGTCGGCACGTCCCGGCCTGTGACGCGGCGTGCGGCGGCGATTACCTCACGCACCGATCGGCCGGCACCTGTTCCCAGATTCACCGCTAATGCGGTGTGGTCGTCGAGCTCCACGTCGAGCGCGCGCAAATGAGCGTCGGCGATGTCGGCCACATGGACATAGTCGCGAACCGCTGTGCCGTCGATGCTCGGGTAGTCCGTACCGTAGATCTCCAGCGGGCGTTTGCCGAGCGCGGCCGCAAGGACATTCGGAATCAAATGCGTCTCTGGATCATGATCCTCGCCGCGTAGCTCGGTCGCGCCGGACGCATTGAAATACCGTAAGCTCACCACTCCCATTCCGTGCCGCGGACCAGCGTCCGCGAGCAGCTGCTCGAAATCCCGCTTCGTCTCGCCGTACGGATTCACCGGCCGCTGCGGCGAGTCCTCGGTAATGGGAATCGTCGCCGGGTTCCCGTACACCGCGCAGGAGGACGAGAAAACGAAACGGCGGACCCGGGTGCGAACCGCTGCCTCCAACAGTACACGGGCGGCCGTCACATTGTTGGTCACATACTTCTGCGGCTGCGCAACCGACTCGGGCACGAGCGCGAACGCGGCCAGGTGGATGATGGCCGCGATGCGTTCCCGCTCGAGCAGTGCGTCGAGCAGCTCGCGATTTCCCACATTTCCCTGGACCAGGCCGGCCCCCCGAGCCACGGCCTGGCGGTGGCCGGTGCTCAGGTCGTCGAGTACGACCACCGCATGCCCTCGGTCGAGGAGCTGATCTACGATGACACTGCCGATGTACCCTGCTCCGCCCGTGACGAGGATCCGTGATGTCACGCGGGGGGCTCCATCCCGAACAGCCGGCGTAGGGCCTCCAGCAGGCCGTAGCCGCGCCCCTCTTCAGCCGCCGTCTTGAGGGCGATGGTCGGCTGGTGTAGGAACTTGTTGAGCAATGTCTGGCTCAATTGTTCGACGCGGGCCCGATCCTCCGGGCTGAGGTGCCCCAGATGTCGAAGGGCCCGCTCGAGCTCGGCGGCGCGCAGGTCATCCATCCGCTGCCGGAGCTCCTTGATCGCGGGAACGACGCCGAGGCCGCCGTACCACGCCCAGAATAGATCCGTTTCTTCTTCGACGATTCGCTCGGCGGCGGGGATCTCGTCGCGGCGGCGGGCGGTGGCTTGCGCAGCCACCGTCTGCAAGTCGTCGACGTCATAGAGAAATACGTTCTCGAGCTGGGCCAGCGCGGGATCGACATCGCGCGGCACGGCGAGATCGAGAATGCAGAGCGGCCTGCCGCGACGCGCGCCCCCCCCAATCACGGTCCCGACGCGCTCCCAGGTCACCACGGCCTGCGGTGCGGCGGTCGAGCAAAGCGCAATGTCGGTGGTCGCGAAGTGTGGCCACGCCTCATCGAGCGACACCGCCCGCGCGCCGAGTCGTTCTGCAATGGCGCGGGCCCGCTCCTGCGTGCGGTTCGCCACCAGCGTAATCTGCACGCCTTGATCGCTCAGACACGTCGCGGCCAGCTCGGCCATGTCGCCGGCGCCGAGGATGAGGGCGGTGCGGCCGGCGAGATCGCCGAAGATTTTGCCTGCGACGGCCACGCCCGCGGAGGCCGCCGAGGCGGTGCCCATCCCGAGGCCCGTTTCGGTACGAACCCGAGAGCCCACGTACAGCGCCGACTGAAACAGGCGGTGCAGCACGGGGCCGGCCTGCGCGCGCGACGCCTCCCAGGCTTCGCGAACCTGGCCCTGGATCTGCGACTCACCGAGAATCACCGAGTCGAGTCCAGCGGACACGCGGTAAAGATGGCGGACGGCGTCGCGGTCGCGCGCGATGTAGCCGTATTCGCGCGCACCAGCAGCAGGTGCTACCGGAAGCCGCTCGCCGAGCAGCGACCACACCGCCTCGAGCGCCGGCTCATCGTCCGCCACCAGATAGAATTCGGTCCGGTTGCAAGTGGACAGCAGCACCCCGCCGCTGGCGCCGGCGGCCATCACGCGTGCCAACGCGCGCGGCACTTCGTGCGCACCATGCGCGAAGCGCTCGCGCACGTCGAGCGGCGCGGTGCGGTGATTCACGCCGACGACCTTGATGCCCCCCCCCATCTCCGTCTGACCCGTCACAGGAACCGCTCGGCGCCGGGCTGGGTCAGCTTCAGCGCGACGTAGACCAGCAAGACCGCGCCAAAGCCCGCGATGCTGGCGAGGGCAGCGCGCCGGCCCGCCCAGTGGCGCACGACGCGGACCCAGACGGCCCATCCGAGCACCACCCAGGTAAAGATGCCCCACACGACCTGCGCCTTGGCGACGTGCAGGCCTCCCGAGAACTGCGCGCCGTACCCCAGCGCGAGGAGCACGCCGAGGGTCAGCGCGGGGAAACCTGCGACGAGCGCGAACCGATTGAGCTGGTCGAGCCGTTCGAGCGGCGGGAAGAGCTGGAAGACCTGGCCGAAGCGACGAGCCTTGAGCTCGCGGAACTGCAGGAGATAGAGCGCAGCGGCAATGAACGCGAGCGCCATCAACGCGAGTCCCAGGACGCTGAGGGCGACGTGCAAGACAAACCAGATGTTGCGGGCACCAATCGCTTCGGCACTCGGTATCAAGCCGCTGAGAAGTGCGAATCCCACCAGACCGGTCGCCAACGGTGCAGTAAAGAAGGACACGGCCGAGCCGCGCAGCAACCGCTCGCTCGCGAGCTGCAACAGAACCAGACACAGGGCGAGCATCGAGAGCGCGGGCCCGAGACCAACGAGCGTGAGCTGCGAGATCGCCACGACGTGCACGGCCGCGCCCGCAGAGGGGAATGCGATCGCCAAGGCCCGGGCGGCCGGGTGCGGCGCCGGAAGCGTGGAGGGCGACGTGCGAAATCCCGTGAACGGAGCCAGGACCAGCGCCGTCGCCAATCCGTACAGCGCCAAAACAATGAGATGCAGGGTGACAATCACGGCAAATATGGGCCGGGCCCAGGAGATGGGGCCCGGCCGCGCGTCAGGATGGCATCTTTTTGACCAGTCGTACCGGTAGCCCCCGCTCCAGTGCGGGATTGCTGATTTGCAGCAACAGCCCGGTGGCGGAGCGCTCGCGCGTGTGTACGATCATCATGACCGCGCGCACTTCCTCGGACGCCGCGCCCGCGAAGCCCTGCGCCGGCTTATACACCTCAAAAACATCACCGATGGTCACGCCGTCGCGGCGGCCCTTGTCGATGAAGTAGAACTGCTGCGCGCCTGCGATCGGATGGGGATCGCGGGGCCCAAGTAGCTTGCCGGTGAGGCCCTTCGCGACCGGGGTGGGACGAACCTGCCCCGGATCACGGAACGGCTCGAGTGGCATCGCGACGTGTCCCTCGTGAATCCGCGCGTACTGCGCGATAACTTCCGAGAGCACCTGGTTCTGCTCGATGGACGTCACGCGCGCGATGCCGATCGGGTAAACGATATCGCCCCAGTTCCCGAACTCGAGCCCGGGATCGAGGCGCGCCAGCAGCAGCGAATCGCCGACATGGTAGGACGCGTTCCGCGGCGGTTTGATGGCGATCTCCTGGAACTCGGTCGCGGAGGTGCGTTCCGACAGTCGATGGATCGCCGGGACGGCAGTCGCTCCGATCACCTGGCCCCACGGCAGCCGCTCGGCCTCGCTCAGAAAGCCGGCCGCGTAGAACTCGCCCGCGCGCAATGGACGGTACGGTTGATGGACGTAGGCACGCAGCACGTCCTGCACCACCTGCTGATTCGTGCGGCGGCGATCGAAGATCGTCTCGTTGCTTTCCACGACCGTAGGTGGCGGCGGCTCGACGATCAGCTGCGTAGTATCCGCGGGGATCGTGTCCATCGGCGCGGTCGGCACTACGGCGGCGATCGTGTCCGCGGCGGCCGACGTCGTGTCCGGTCGAGCCGACACGGTGTCGCCCTGCGCCAGGGTCGCCATTTCCGAGAGATTTAAGACCTCACCCGGATAGATCCAGTGCGGGTCTTCGATCACCGTGGTATTGAGACGGTAGATCTCCGGCCAGAGCAGCGGATCGTTGAAATACATCTGGGCGATGGACCAGAGGGTCTCACCGCGGACGACTGTGTGACTGGAGGGGAGCTGTCCCTGGAAAGCGGCGGCCGCTTGCGTCGTGTCCTGTTGTTGCGCCTGTTGCGCCGCTTTCGTGGTGTCCTGCGCCGGCAGAACGCGCCACAGGAGCGGCAGCGCCGCCAGGGCCAGTACTACCGCGCGGCTAGAACGGCAGATCGTCGTCCTCCTCATCCAGCGCCTCCGGGAACGCGTCGAGCGATTCTGGGGCTTTGCCGCCAGCTTCTGCCGCCCCCTTTGCAGCTCCCGCTCCCACCGGAGCGGCGCCGCCTCTCGAGCCCAACATGATCAACTCGCGCGCGATAATCTCGGTGACGTAGCGCGTCTGTTTGTCGCGATCTTCCCACGTCCGATACTCGATCCGGCCCTCGACGTAGACCTTGTCGCCTTTCTTCAAGTACTTCTCGCAGACGTCGGCCAGACCGGATCCCGTCTTATTGTTCCAGCAGATAACCCGATGCCAATCCGTCTTTTCCTGCTTTTCCCCCCCACTGCCGGTCCACTGCCGGCTGGTGGCCACGGAGAGGGTTGCCACACGGGAGCCGTTATTCGTACTGCGCACCTCGGGATCAGCGCCCAAGTTCCCGATCAGAATGGCCTTATTGAGACTGCGGCTCACAACAACCTCCGACGATATTGCGGCGAGTGGGCCAAGGGTGCCCAACACTATATAAATCGCAAGTCATTCTGTCAACCAAAGATACGCCACTTGTATCAAAGTTATGCATCAAGTCTGAGCACGATCGCGTCCTCGATTGGGCGCCGGTAGTATTGCTTGCGGCGACCCACCTCGCGAAATCCGTGCGCCGCATACAAGCGCCGAGCCGGAGCGTTGGATTCGCGAACCTCAAGGTAGATCGCCCGCGCACCCCGGCTGGCCAGCGTCTCGAGAATCCGGTGCACCAAGGCGTGTCCCAATCCGCGACGACGGCCCGCTGGGGCTACAGCGAGGTTGAGTATCTCACCTTCGTCCGCCGCGTCGATCGCGACCACGTAGCCGGCGACCTGTTCCGCGCTTTCCGCGATCAGAAAGATCGCATCCGACGCGAGACAATCGCGGAAATCCTGCGTGGACCACGGATCGGTAAAGACCGCTTGCTCGATCGCGTGGACGGCGGAGACGTCGGGAAGCTTAGCGGGACGGATGTGGAAGAGGGCGGCCGTGGCTCGCCTCCCATTTCACTTGGGCTGCCGCAGGGCGCCCGTAGGTGGGTTCGCCCGTCGCCGCGTAGCTGGCCAGTGGGGCCAATGCGAGCAGCGAGCCGGCGATCGGCGGCAACGTCTCCGGCGCCACGGGCGGCCGCCCGATCCATCTCACGATCTCGTCCCGATACCGTTCCGCTCCGTCGCCGGCCGCCAGCACGGGCGTCACCGTCGTAGCAGTTGCGAGGGTGGCGATGGTGAACACGTCCGGTGCGACGACGGTCTCCACGCGACGCGAATGAAACGCGTAGATCGCGGCAAACACCTGGCCTCTCAAGGCGTCGTAGCACGCGACGACAGATGCTCCGTCAGGCACCGCGTTGGCTCGTGCAGCCGCATGCGCGGTGCCGAGCAGTGACGGCAGCGCCACCACCGGAAGCTCGCGTTCGTGGGCCAGACCCTTTGCCGCGGCCCAGCCAATGCGCACGCCGGTAAAACTCCCCGGCCCATCTCCGACGACGATTTCGCCGACGTCGTCGAGTCGCGTTCGGGCGGCAGCGAGCACTTGCTGAATGAGCGGGAGAATCTGCGCGGCGTGCTGGCGGGCGCCGGACAACGCGCGCGCCGCCAACGTCTGCTCCGCCGTTCCGATCGCCACACTCGCGACATCCGTCGCCGTGTCGATCGCGAGCCAGAGCGCGCTCATGCGTGCGCCAGCTCCTTCACGACCCTGCGGCGTGGGTCGTCGTCATACGACAGCTGGAAGTGCCGGTCGAGCGGCGGTGCCCACGCACCGGCGCGCTCGGGCCATTCGATCAAAACGATCGCGTGCTCGCGTATCATGTCGTCGAAGCCGAGGTCACGAGCCTCGTCGGCATGACGCAGGCGGTAGCAGTCCACATGATAGACCGGCGTTGGACCGGCGTCGTAGTGATGGACGAGCGCGTAGGTCGGGCTGGTAGCGCGGGCCTTCGCACCGAGTCCCCGGCAAATCGCCTGAATGAGGGTGGTCTTGCCGGTGCCGAGCTCGCCCGACAGCCCGATTACCGCGGGGGCCTTCAGCGAGCGGCCAAGCTCTTCACCGAACCGGCTGAGCTCGCTCGCGGACAGGCGCATCGGAGGGGGGGCCGGCGGCCTTGAGCTCGAGGAGCTGGTCGCGCAGCACCGCCGCCAGCTCGAAGTCGAGCTCTTCGGCGGCGGCCTGCATCTGCTGCTCCAGCATGCGGATGAGCGTCTCACGCTCGGCGGCGTTGGCAGGCCGGCGGATAGCGCTCGTCCCCGGCTTCGCGACGCGGGCGTCGGCGACGCGGGTCACGAACCGAATGTCGAGCACCGATTTGACGATGGACCGTGGGGTGATGCCGTGCTCGGTGTTGTACGCGAGCTGTGTTTCGCGGCGCCGGCTCATCTCACTCAGCGCGCGCTCCATCGAGCCGGTGACGTGATCGGCGTAGAGAATCGCTCTGCCGCTGAGATTGCGCGCCGCGCGCCCCACGGTCTGGATGAGCGACCGGTCGGACCGCAGGAAGCCTTCTTGATCCGCGTCGAGGACGGCGACGAGTGAGACTTCGGGCAGGTCCAAGCCCTCCCGCAACAGGTTGATCCCGACGATGACATCGAACTCCCCCAGCCGCAGCCCGCGGATGATTTCGACGCGCTCGATGGCGTCGATTTCGGAGTGCAGATAGCGCACGCGCACACCATGTTGCTGCAGGTAATCGGTCAAATCCTCCGCCATGCGCTTGGTCAGCGTCGTCACGAGCACGCGCTCGTTCTTCTTCTCACGCACCCGGATTTCGCTGAGCAGGTCGTCCACCTGCCCTGCGACCGGCCGAATCTCGACTTCGGGGTCCACGAGACCAGTCGGCCGAATGATCTGCTCCACGATCACCCCGCCCGAGAGCCGGAGCTCGTCCTCGCCCGGTGTCGCCGAGACAAAGACCATGCGCGGCACGAGACCCATGAACTCATCGAAGCGCAGCGGCCGGTTATCGAGGGCCGACGGCAGCCGGAAACCGTAGTCGACGAGTGTCTGCTTGCGCGAGCGGTCCCCTTCGTACATCGCGCCGAGCTGCGGGAGCGTCTGGTGCGACTCGTCGATGACACAGAGATAGTCTTTCGGGAAATAGTCGAGCAGGCACGCCGGTCGCTCGCCCGGTTGCCGACCGCTGAACAGCCGCGAGTAGTTCTCTATGCCGGCACAGCGCCCCACTTCCATCAGCATATCGATGTCGAAGTGGGTGCGGGACTCCAGGCGCTGCGCCTCCAGCAGCTTGTTTTGCGCCCGCAACTCCGTCAGCCGGTCCGCCAGCTCCGCGCGGATGCGCGAAACGGCGCGCTCGATGGTGGCCCGCTGCGTGACGAAGTGAGTCGCAGGATATATCGCCGAACGGTCCATCGGCTTGATGACGTTGCCGGTCAGCGGGTCGATCTTGGCGATGCGCTCGATCTCATCGCCCCAGAATTCGATCCGCACGGCCTGCTCGTCATACGCCGGGAAGACTTCCACGGTATCGCCGCGCACGCGGAACGTGCCGCGCTCGAACCCGATGTCGTTGCGCTGGTACTGCACGGCGACCAGATCGGCGAGTAGCGCGTCGCGGCCGCGCGTTTCGCCTTTCTGAGCCGTCACGAGCAGCTCGCGATACAGCTCGGGATCGCCCAACCCGTAGATCGCGGACACGCTGGCGACGATGATGACGTCGTCGCGCTCCATCAGGCTCGACGTCGCACGGAGCCGCAGCCGCTCGATATCGTCGTTGATCGACGAATCCTTGGCGATGTACGTGTCGGTGGACGGGACGTACGCTTCGGGCTGATAGTAGTCGTAGTACGAGATGAAGAATTCCACGGCATTGGACGGGAAGAACGCTTTCAGCTCGCCGTAGAGCTGCGCGGCCAACGTCTTGTTGTGCGACAGCACCAGCGTCGGCTTGCCGAAATTCGCGACGACGTGCGCCATCGTCATCGTCTTGCCCGATCCGGTGACGCCGAGGAGGGTCTGGTACTTGTCGCCGCGGCGCAGCCCGGCAGTCAACTCGCGAATCGCGCGCGGCTGATCCCCCGCGGGCGTCGGCGCGTTACCCAGCTCAAACGGCATAAGAGGGAAAGCTAACCGACGACGACTTCGGCGGGGCCGCTCGAATCCCGTCGCGCAATCTCGGTCACACCCTTCACCTTCCGGACCGCCTTCAGAACTTTTTGGAGGTGGGTTTGATTCTCGACTTCGACCAGCACCGAGCCGAACACAACGCCGTCCTTCGACGCCAACTCGGCGCTGCGGATGTTGGTCCCGGTGCCGCTGATCGCCTCGCAGATGTCGGCATACAGGCCGCGGCGGTCCTCGCCACTGACCGCCAGCCGGACGACGAAGGTTTCCCCCTCGACCTCGCGCCAGTCGATCTCCACCCGCCGGTCCTCGTCCGCCGAGAGCGTGAGGAGGTTAGGGCAGTCATGCCGGTGAATGGAGATGCCGCGCCCCTGGGTGACGTAGCCGACCACCGGATCCCCCGGGACCGGCTGGCAGCATTGGGCATACCGCACCATCAAGCCTTCGACGCCGTGAATCTTGATGCCGCGGCCCAGGCGGAGCCGCTCGATGACCCGTCCGAACGCGGTCGCCTTGGGCGCCTGCTGGTCTTCGGACGGCAAGTTCGGATACAGCGCCTTCAGGACCTGACCGAGCTGGACGTCACCGCGACCGATGGACGCTTCCACCTGCTCGGGCACACCCAGGGAGAGTGCGGACGCCGCCTGCGCGAGCTGTTCCGGCGTCGGCGGATCGAGGCGCCGGCGGCGGACTTCGCGCGCGAGGATTTCACGCCCGAGCGTCACGCTCCGCTCCTGCTCTTCCTGTTTGATCCATTGGCGGATTTTCTGCCGGGCCCGGCCCGTCTGGACATGCGCGAGCCAATCCCGCGATGGCTTCGCCTGCGGGCTGGTGAGCACTTCGATCGTATCGCCGTTGCGGAGCGGCCGATGGAGCGGCGAGATCCGGCCGTTCACGCGCGCGCCGTTGCAGTGCTGGCCGACTTCTGTGTGCACCAGGAACGCGAAGTCGATCGGTGTCGCGCCTTTGGGCAGACGCTTGACGTCCCCCTTGGGCGTAAAGACGAAGATTTCGTCCTGGTACAAATCGATTTTGAGGAACTCGAGGAACTCTTCCGGACTGTGTGCGTCCTGCTGCAGCTCGATCAACTGCCGGAACCACGACAGGTGATGATCCAGCTCGTCGGCGGTCTTGCCGTTCTCCTTGTAGAGCCAGTGCGCCGCAATACCGTATTCGGCCGTGCGATGCATGTCGCGCGTCCGGATCTGGATTTCGTAGAGCTGGCCACCCGGGCCGAAGACGGTGGTATGGAGCGACTGGTAGCCGTTGGACTTGGGGCTGGCGATGTAATCCTTGATCCGCTCCTGCAACGGCGTCCAGGTGTGATGAATGATGCCCAGGACGTGGTAGCAGTCGGTGATTGTGTTCACCAGCACGCGGACCGCGAGCAGATCGTAGATCTCCTCGAACGGCTTGCCGCGCTTCTTCATCTTCTTGAAGATGGACCAGAGGTTTTTGGGCCGGCCGACGATCTCCCAACCCACGATCCCGGAGCGACGCAGTTCTTCGGAGAGCGGCGCCCGCATGCGCTCGATCGTGCGGTCACGCTCCACGCGGCGAGCCTTCACCTGCCGCGCCAGCTGCTTGTAGTCGTCCGGCTCGAGATACTTGAACGCGAGATCCTCGAGCTCGGCCTTCACCCCCGCCATACCGAAGCGGTGCGCCAGCGGCGCGTACAGCTCCCGGGTCTCGAGCGCGATGCGGCGACGCTTCTCGGGCGGCAAGGGGTCCAACGTGCGCATGTTGTGCAGCCGGTCGGCAAGCTTGATGATGATCACGCGCGCGTCGCGCGCCACCGACATCAGCAGCTTGCGATAATTCTCCGCCTGTTCTTCGGCGGTCGAACGGAAGTTCAGCGTCGAGATCTTGGTGAGACCATCCACCAGATCGGCGACCTCGTTTCCGAAGTCGCGACGCAGCATGTCCAATGTGATATCGGAATCTTCGACGACGTCGTGCAGTAATGCCGCCGCGATCGTCGTGGTGTCCATCTGCTGCTCGGCCAGGATGGTCGCGACCGCCACGCTGTGGGACACGAAGTCGTCACCGGAGAGGCGCTTCTGCCCCTGGTGGGCCCGCGCACTGATCTGGTAGGCGCGCGACAGGAGGTCGAGGTCCAGGCGGTCGTGTTGCGCGGCGACGGCCTTGGCCAGCTCCGGCGCGAGCATCGGCGCTTCAGCGCCTTTGGTGCCCGTCCCGCGCCCCGTTGTACTCGTCACAACAATCCCGCCTCTGCGAAGCTCACGTACCGCTCTCCTCCACCGCCGATCACTACGTGGTCGTACACCGGTACATCCAACAGGCGCCCCGCGTCGACCAGCTGCCGGGTCACCGCCCGGTCGTCGGCCGAGGGCGTCGGGTCGCCGCTCGGATGATTGTGCACCACGATGATCCCGGCCGCCGCCTCAGCAATTGCTGCCCGAAACACTTCGCGCGGGTGCACAAGCGAGCTGTTCAGGATACCCCGCGTAATGAGCAGATCCGCCAGAATCTGGCTCTGACTGCCCAGGGCGAGGACGTGGAATTCCTCCACCGGGAGGTCGCGCAGCCGCAGCCCATAATAACGCTGCACGTCTGCAGGTCCTCGGATCCGCTCCGGCGGCGGCTCCGTCTCCGATCCCACGCGCCGCCCCAGCTCGATCGCGGCTGCCAGCCGGGCCGCTTTGATCCGCCCAACTCCGGAGATGCGGGCGATTTCGCCCCAGGGGCGGCTGGCGAGCCGCCGTAGCGACCCCTCGGCACGGCCCAGCACGTCCGCAGCCACCGCCAGCGCGTCCCGCCCCCGGGTGCCGGTTCCTAGGAGAATGGCCAAGAGCTCCTGCCCCGTCAACGCGCCCGGTCCAACGGCCCAGAAACGCTCGCGCGGACGGTCGTGTTCGAGGTGCTCGGAAAGGCGCAGCGGCATGGGGC
>DASWCE010000002.1:0-1620 GCA_036390255.1 Gemmatimonadales bacterium
CTCGAACGTGATCGCTTTGGGATGCAGCGCACGGCGGTTGCCGACGATCCATTTCACGAATTCCGACAGACCGCCCTTATAGTAGAAGGTCTCTTCCTTCGTGCTGCCCTTGCGCTCGTCCTTGAGCACGATGGTGAGCGCTTTGTTTAGGAAGGCGAGCTCACGCAGCCGGTTGGCGATGGTGGCGTAGTCGAAGCGCGTCTCGGTGAAGATCTCGGTGTCGGGCTTGAACGAGACCGTGGTGCCGGTGCCTTTCGCCTTACCGACGACCTCGAGCTTTTGCTTCGTGTCGCCGCGCTCGAACGACATGTGATGCCGTTTGCCGTCGCGGTCGACCCACACCTCGAGCTTCTCGGAGAGCGCATTCACCACCGAGACGCCGACGCCGTGCAAGCCGCCCGAGACCTTGTAGCTGCTTTTGTCGAACTTGCCGCCGGCATGCAGGACGGTGAGCGCGACTTCGACGCCCGGCTTCTTCTCGGTCTTGTGGAGATCGACGGGAATGCCGCGCCCGTTGTCCACCACCGTAATGGAGTTGTCGGCATGGATCGTGACGTCGATGTTGGTGCAATAGCCGGCGAGCGCCTCGTCCACCGAGTTGTCCACGACTTCATAGACGAGATGGTGTAAGCCGCGTGACGACACCGAGCCGATGTACATCGCCGGCCGGCGCCGAACCGCCTCGAGCCCCTTCAAGACCTGGATGGAGTCGGCCTGGTAGCCGCCGTTGCCTTTTTCTTTCTTAGGTGCGGCGGGTTTCTTCTTAGGCATCAAGTTCCTAGCGTGAAAGAAGCCAGCGTATTGTCGTAATGCGCCCCGGACCGCGGCCCGCGTTGATGCGGGCCATGATGTCGGGCGTCATGAGCTGCAGCTCATTCATCCATGAGCTCGTCGCCACGCGCACGAAGAGCACGCCATCGGGCGTGATACTTTCGGGCGTCGCGACCGCCGCGATCTGCGGACCGACGAGGCGCGGCCAATCGGGAATCATCTGCGCCTGACCCACCCGGCGCGCCAAACCGGCCCGTTTTAGGTACCCTTCGAGCGCCTCGGCCACGGCAACGGGACGGCTTTTTTGAGGGCGGTTGGAGCGGTCAGTCACAGCCTTAAAAATACACGGAAGTCATTGTCCTGTCAACAGTTAAGGCTGTGGCGGAAGTTACGGTACAGCCACGACGTAGGTGTCCCTCTGGGCCTCAAACCCGGCGGCATCACGGGTCCGAAACGACATCCCGACATGGGCGCCAGGGGTGGTGCCGGAGGGGACGATGATCCGATAGCGCCACGTGAACACCCGGCTGAACCCCCCGTTCGCCCCCCGCTCGTCGGACCCGACGGCGACCCACACCGAATCGATCCCATCGAAATCCTCGGCGCGCACCGTCCCCGCAAGCGTGTCGACGCGGCTCGCGACGAGGGTGGTATCGTCGATCGTGAACGCGAGCTGCGGGGGCCCGGGCCGCTCCCGGTCCGCGAGACACGCGGCGACGAGCAGGAGCGCTAACGCCCCTGGAACTTGGCGGCGCGTTTTTCCAGAAATGCGGCCGTTCCTTCTTTCATGTCCGCGGTCGCGGCCAGCAGGCCGAAATGATTCGCTTCGAGCAACAGGCCCTCGTCGAG
>DASWCE010000003.1:0-2254 GCA_036390255.1 Gemmatimonadales bacterium
CCGAGCGGCCATTCGCAATAGACGGCCTTCCCCGCGTTGAGCGCCGCAGTCGCCAGCTCGAAGTGATGCGGCACCTTCACGGTGATCGCGACGACGTCCACGTCGGCGCTGTTCACGAGGTCGTTGTGATTATCGAACGCGCGCGGCACGCCGAAGCGCTTGCCGGCGGCGTCGGCGGATTCGCGCCGGCTGGTGGACAGCGCCGTGATCTCGAAGTCATCCGGGAGCGACTGCAAGGCGGGGATGTGCGCCTCCGCCCCCCAGCCGCGATCCGGATTGGCGCCGATGATGCCGACGCGAATTCGCCTGGTCATGATGTCTTGTTGAACATGTAGCGCGCGATCTTCCAGCCATTCTTGCCGCGCGCGAAAACGAACAGCTCCCGGTTTTGCTCGGGCCCGCTCGCTCCCGTCGCCACGACGGTGGCCGTGCCCGCCGAGTGGGTACGCGCGTAGGCGACTTCGCCCTTCACCGTCAGCTCGTCGACGGTGAAGTGGATCGCGATACGGATGTTCGCAAACACCGCGTCGTACGCGCCCCGGACCGCCGGCCTGCCGGACGCCGTCGGGAAGCCCGCGGGCATGAACACGCCGTCCTCGGCGTAGAGCTGTTCGATCCGGGCGGCGTCTCCGGCGTTCAGGGACGTTTCGTAGGTGGTCAATAACGTGCGTAGCTCTTGCTCAGCGGGAGACATCACAACCTCCAGAGGGTGCTTCGGGATGAAGGCCAGGAGCGCGAACGGCAGCAGCAATGCGGAGAAGCGAGAGCGATGTGTCATGGGAGTTCCGAGGGTTGGGGTGGTGGTGCGAAGGCGACCAGCAGGTCGCGGAGCGCGGTGAGTCGAGGACGACCGAGAGACCTGAGGGTCTGCTTGGCGGCGTCGGCGACGTCTCGATCCAGACGATTCAGCAGGGCCTTCCCCGCGGCCGTGATCCGATTGGTGCTGCGCCGGCGATCGTCGGCATCGGTCCCGCGCACAACGAACCCTGCGCGCTCGAGGCCCGACATCAGGCGCGTGAGATCGGAATCGCGCGTCACCATGCGCGTGCCGATCTCGGAGCAGGAAAGTCCACCCCGCCCCGCGGCGCGGAGGATGCGCAGGACGTTGTATTGCGACGGCGAGAGCCCGGCGGCGGCGGTGACCGCGTTGGAGCGTTCGGCGGCGAGCCATGCGGCGCGGACCAGCGCGATCAGGACTTCCTCTTCGAGCGAATCGTGAATCGCCATGGCGGCGGCAGGCGTGGGCACTTGCATGGGGGGATAATTACTCCTCGCGAGGAGTAATTGTCAAGGGGCCACGCAGAACGACAAAGGTTTTTCGCCAAGGCCGCCCTGGCGGCCGGCGACGCGGTCGTGGCCACCGGCCGAGACTAACAATGCCGGCAACTTCTTTGCCCGCTACTTCGAGGAGTTGACGCCGGAGCAGATCGAGCGGCAGTTGGGGACGCTCCTCATCGGCCCGATGAATGTCACCCGCGCCGTCCTGCCGGTCATGCGCAAACAGCGCTCCGGGCACGTTATCTCGATCTCGTCGACCGCCGAGCAGAAGGTCGCCGATCTCCAGGCGCAGATGGCAGCCCACCGGGACCTCTCGACGTCCCTCGCCCTCGCGGCGGCGCGGCAAGCGCGCGATGGGTGACGAAGTGAGTTTTTTCACCCCTGCCCGTAAAAAATTGCTCTCTGTCTACGCCGAGCTTACGTTACGTTGTGGCGTGTCCGCACCCGGAGTTCCACCTGTGCCCATCACGCCGCGATTGTCCCACAAGCTCCACCAAGCACTTGGGGAGGAGGCCGGGGCGGAGTTTATGGCCTGGATGCATCATGTGGATGCGCGGGTCGCCGACGTGGTGACGCGGGGCGATCTTGCCGAGATGCGTGAGTCGATGCGCGCGGATCTCGCCGAGTTGCGCCAGGAGGTGCAGGTCGGCTTCGCGAAGATGCACGAGGAGATGGCACGCCTCGAAACGCGGTTCGAGCGCCGCTTCGGCGATCTGATCAAGTGGTCGTTCGTGTTCTGGGTGGGAGCTGTCGGCGCGATCGCGATGCTCGCGGGCGTGCTGCGCTAGCACGAGAACACTGTCACGACAAGGCCCCCGCCGTAGCGGAGGCCTTTAGTCGGGACGGCGGGATTTGAACCCGCGACCCCCTGAACCCCATTCAGGTGCGCTACCGGGCTGCGCTACGTCCCGTTCTTTCCCTTCCCGGATCCATCACTCCGCCTTCGCCGTCTGTGCAACTTCGCAACTACTTTCGG
>DASWCE010000004.1:0-53186 GCA_036390255.1 Gemmatimonadales bacterium
AGCCCCAACGCCTCGGCGTTGAGCGATGTCGCCGCCACGATCGCGTGCATCGGCGCCTCCCCCGCCCGCTCGACCCGGCAAATCAGATCCTCGGCGTTGTCGCCGTCCGCCCCCGCGACCGCATCCGTTCCGTAAACCACCTTAAGCCCCGGCGTCGCGAGCGCCATGCGAATGTCCGCTGCCGCGAGCGGCAATGCGCGCTCCATCGCCGCGAAGCCGGAGTCGGTGTAATTGCCGATTCCCTGGTAGCGGACGCGGTTGTCGAGATAATTGCGGAACACGAGCGCGCATTGCGGATCGAAGTACGTCCCGCGCGCGGCCATCAGCGAGAGCACGTCCTGCGTCACGAAGATGCCGTGCTCGACCTGCGTGCAACCGGCGAGCGTCGCGGCACGCACCGCGGCCGCGCTGTGAGCGTGCACCAGCGCGCGCAGGCCGAGCGCCTTCGCCTCACCGCACGCCGCGACGAGCTGCGAGTCGGACATCGTCTGCTGCCCGCCCTCGCGGATGCTCGCCGAGGCGAAGAGCTTGATCAGGTCCGCGCCCTGGGCTTTTCGCTTGCGCACGAGCGCGCGCAGCGAATCGGGGCCGCCGCTGCGATCGGTGAGCGGGTCCAGCGAGGTGAGAATCCGCGGCCCCGGCAACCCCTGCGTGGCGATCCAGTCACGCAGGTCTGCGTCGCTGCGCGATCCCACACTCTGAATCGTGGTGAACCCCGCCAACAGCGTGGCGTACGCGTTCGCCGCCGCGGCGAGCGCAGACTGCGCAGGCGTGTCGCCGTCGTCGGATGTATGGAGCCGGTTCTTCCGGTTGAAGTACCAGACGGGGTGGGCGTGCGCGTCGATCAGTCCCGGGAGGACGGTACGGTCGCCCAGATCGATGATTCGCGCGCCCGCCGGCACAGGTCCGCGCGGGGCGATGCGCACGATGCGACTTCCCACGACTACGATGTCGACGTTGTGCTGGGTGCCGCCTCGGCCGTCCAAAACGTTCGCGGCGCGGATGACGAGAGTATCCTGAGCTGAGAGCGGCGCGCCGATGGTGATGAGACCGAGTAAGAGCGCTCGTCGAGTTCGTTTCCCGTGTCCTGAAGGACCGGCTCGGCAAGGGCGTGCGCCCTTCAAGGGCGCGCGTAGTGGCCGAGCCCGGGCTTCAGCCCAGGGGTACCAAGCGAGAGACAGCCCGTTCAATTGGATGTTCGGGAGCCGCACTACGGTACGGCCTTGACGGTATCCTGCGCGCGACGCCGCTCCTCGGCATCGCGCTCGGCTTGCTTGCGCTCACGGAGCTCGCGTACGTAGCGGCGGAATTGCTGGAGCGTCTGCGCGCGGTCGGCCGCGCGCAGCAGGTCGGCGCGCATGTCGTTGAGCTGGCGGGCGCGCATGTCTTCGTCGAAGTTGCCCTGCGGCAGGAGATTCCCGAGCAACGCCAACGCCATGGTGGGAATCTTGATGCCGGCGACGTGGATGTAAGCGGAGTCGATGCCCCACTCGGGCTTGTTCGGCGTGCCGCCGATCGTCCACTTGGGCCGCTGGCGCTCGCGCTGCATCTGGTCGAGCACCTGATTCAACGAGTCCACCATCACCTTCAGCCGGTCGATGGCCGCCGAGCGCCGTGCGGCCGTATCGCCGTAGATGGCGTCCGCGACGGGCGCCGGCAGTCCCGGCCGTGGGCTGACCCACAGCTTGCCGTCGCCGACCTGCGGCGCGGGCGCGACCCGGCTGGCGTTCGGGTCATACGCTGGAAGCGTGACGCCGGTATCAGGCGGCGATGGCGCGGCGGGCGGCGGGGGGGCGGGGGCGGGGGCGGCAGGAGGTGGCGGTGGTTCGGGATGTGTCGTCTGGATCGTTGGACCCTTCGCACGGATCTCGCGAGTGCCCGGCACGTAGACGATCGAATCACCGGCTGGCTCCGGCTCCATGACGACGTACGTCGTCTTTCGCCACGGCGCCTGCCAGTCCACCGTGAAGATCAACACCACGGCGATCACGTGAATCGCCGCGGTGATCAGCCACCCTCGGCCGATCGGTAAGCGCGCTACTTCGCGATCAAACAGTGGCGAGCACCTTTCCCAGCCGCTCCGTCGCTTCGATGAGCCGCGGCGTTGGCACCGTCAGCGCGATGCGGAAAAATCCTTCCGCGCCCGCGCCAAACGCGCTCCCCGGCAGCGTTACCACACCGAC
Source organism: Gemmatimonadales bacterium (assembly GCA_036390255.1). Lineage (GTDB taxonomy): Bacteria > Gemmatimonadota > Gemmatimonadetes > Gemmatimonadales > GWC2-71-9 > 20CM-2-65-7. The sequence goes on from DASWCE010000004.1 coordinate 2,184, forward strand.
GTCCTCGAGCGCGCGCTTCTGGAAGGCAGCCGATGCGAGTCCGTCCGGCAACGGTATCCACACGTACAGCGTCGCCCGCGGGGTCTCGACCTCGAATCCATTGGCGCGCAGCGCCGGCAGTATCGCATCGCGCCGTTCCTTGAACTGTGCCGCATAGCCGGAGGCGATGCGCTCGGCCTGCTTCAACACTTCGGCGCCGGCCGCCTGCACCGCCAGGAACGCGCCGGTGTCTACGTAATTCTTGACGCGCGCGAGCGCGGCGATCCGGTCGGCGCGCCCCACCGCCCAACCGAGCCGCCAACCGGTCATGCAGAAACTCTTGGAGAGCGAATGAAACTCGACCGCGACATCCATCGCTCCGGGGATCTCGAAAATCGACGGCGCGACGTAACCGTCGAACGTGACCTCGCAGTACGGATTGTCATACGCGAGCACGAGATCGTGTTTGCGACACGCGGCGATGACACGTTCCAGATACTCCCGCGGCGCAACCGCGGCGGTGGGATTGTTCGGATAGTTGAGATAGACAAGCTTCGTGCGCTTCAATACATCCCTGGGAATCTCGTCCAGCTCGAGCAGGAAATCAGTGCGGGGCGTCAGGTTGTAGAGATACGGCTCAGCGTCGGCGAGTACGGTTCCGCCATGATAGACGGCGTACCCTGGCACGGGCACGATCGCGACGTCGCCTGGATTCAGCACCGCAGTCGCAAGGTGCGCGATGCCTTCCTTCGAGCCGAGCAACGGATGCAGCTCCTTGAACGGATCGACCGAGACGCCGAAACGCCGTTGCATGTACGCGGCGGCGGACTCGCGGAACGCCGGCAGCCCGAGCTGGAACCCGTAACGGCTCATCGCCGGATCCTGGAGCGCGCGTGTTAGCGCCTTGACCGCGACCTCGGGCGGCGGAAAATCGGCGTCCCCCGCTCCGACATCGATGACGTCCACGCCCTGCTCGATCAGCCGGCGCTTGATCGCCGGCAGCTCGGCCATCGGATAGGTCGGCAGGAGAGCAACGCGCTTGCTGAAACTCATTTGCTAAAGCTATGCATGGCGAAGAATTCCTCTAGCTCGCGCCGTACGTCCGGCCAGTTGCCGATCGCCTTCGAGGCGGGAGGCAGTCCCTCGAGCATCGTCGCCCCGTAACGTTTGGTGACGACTCGCCGGTCCAGCAAGACGACGGCGCCGACGTCCGACTTGGTGCGAATTAACCGTCCGAAGCCCTGTTTCAACTTGAGGGCCGCCAGTGGAACCAGATAGTGGGTGAACCCGTCCACGCCCGCCTCCGTGAGACGCTCCAGCCGCGCGGCGGTTAGCGGCTCACTTGGCACCTTGAAGGGAAGCTTGGCAAGGATCAGCACCCGCAGCGCCCGTCCCGGGACATCAACCCCTTCCCAGAACGAGTCGGTTCCCAGCAGAATCGCCGACCCGGCATCGCGAAAGCGGCGCAGCAGCTGGTCGCGTTGCCCCTCGCCCTGCACCAGGAGCGGCCAGCGCGCAGCCACCGAGCCACGGATGGCGTCGGCCGTGCGCCGCAGTTGGCCATGGCTCGTGAACAGCGCGAAGATGCCGCCGTCGGACGCGTGGGCCAGCTCGAGCAGCACGCGCGCGACGGCCGCGCCATGACCCGACTCGTCGTCGCGCGGCTCGGGGATGTCGGTCGGGATTCCAAACACGCATTGCGCGCCAAAATCGAACGGCGAGGGCAGGATCTCCCGCACCGTCACGCGCGAGGGGGGGAGCGACAGGCCAAGCCGCTCCTCGAGGAACGTGAACTCGCCACCGGCCGCCAGTGTGGCGCTCGTCAGGATGACCGTCTCGACGCGATCGAACAAGGCTTCCTTCAGTACGGGCGCGAGATCGAGCGGCACCGCGGACAGCGTGAGATTCGGTGTGCGTCGCCCACGACGTTCCATCCAGCGAACGGCCGGGCCAACGGGCGGCCGGTAGCCAACCGGCTGCAACGTCGCCTTCAGTCCCTCCGCCGCGCTGTCGAGCCGTCGCACGACCCCGCGCAGCTCGCCGATGAGCCGCGTGCGCATTTCGGCGGGATCGTCGATCGAGAGCCGGTCGGCGATCGTCTCGACGCCGTCGCGCAGCTTGCTGAACGCGATGAGGAGGTTGTCGAGCGCGACGTCCAGTCCTTCGCGCCACACGTCGTCACCCGCAAACGCATCGGTGAGTCGCAGGACAGGCGCGGCGCCTTGCTCGGCGTCCAGCCGGCGCGCGAGTCGCCCGAACAGCTCGTCGGCCCAGCGGCGGGCAGCGCCGAGCGCGTCGAGGACGGTGCGCCCGAGCAGATCGCGGCTCGCCGCGCCGAGCAGGTCGTCATGACTGCTGAGCTCCGCGGCCAGCGTCGGAAGCAGCCCGCGACCGTTGCGCTCGAGGCGGCCGAGCAGCCGTTGCACGCCGATCATGCTCACTTGCGTGCCGAGGTGCTGGGCCGCGACGTCCTCGAGATGGTGCGCTTCGTCGAGTACCAGTCGGCGATACGGCGGCAGCACGGCCGCTTCCTGCCAGTTGTCGGAGGCGATGCGCACCGCCAAGTCCGAAGCGAGCAGGTGGTGATTTACGACCACGACGTCGGCTTCCGCCGCGCGACGCCGCGCCGCGAAAACAAAGCAGCGATCGAAATGCGGGCACTTGAGCCGGGTGCACAGATCCGACTCGGCCGCCACCGCGTCCCACACATCGCTCGAAGGCTCTGCGACGAGGTCCGACAGACTGCCATCCGCCGTCCGCGACGCCCAGCCCGCGATCGCCTCGAGCTCGGCGCCGCGCGCGCCGTCGAACAGCGAGTCCTGCCCCGCGCGCGCCTGCTCCAGCCGCGAGAGGCAGAGATAGTTCCGCCACCCCTTCAGCAGCGCGAATGTGACTGTCCGATCGCCCGTCGAAAACGCGTGGGATAGAATCGGCAGGTCTTTGCCGACGAGCTGCTCCTGCAGATTGATCGTGTTGGTTGAAACGACGGTGCGCTCGCCGTTGAGACGCGCCCATTCGATCGCGGGCACGAGATAGGCGAACGACTTGCCGACGCCGGTTCCGGCTTCGAGCAGCGCGATGCCGCCATCGTTGTAGACGTCGGCGATGAAGGCGGCCATGTCCCGCTGGCCCGGGCGATCCTCGAACGCCGCCGCGCCCAACACACGAGCCACCGGTCCGGACTCGGTGAGCAGGTTCGCGATGTCGAGGGAATCGAGGCGTTGCAACGTGCGCGCACGGGGACATTCGACGACGACGTACAGCGTCGAGACGTCGTTGTTGACGATCCCGAAGCCGACGCCTGCGTCGTGCAGTCGCGCCGCGACATGGAGGTCGGCACCCGAGGGCTCGAGAAAGCCGCTCGGATGATTATGGAGCAGCATCTCGCCCTTCTGCGCCACGCCGGGCAGGGCGAGCACCGCGTCGATCGTGCCGCGCGCCACGACGCGCGCATCCGCCAATGTGCCGTTGGGATCGGCACGCACGACGAACGACACTTCACGCCCGAGCGCCGCGGCGATCTCTTCCTGCAGCAGACCGCGCGCGGCCGCCGTCAGGCGCTCGACGCTCACGTCTTGAGTTCTTTCTTCTTCGCAGCGGGAAACAGCACGTTGTTCAGAATCAGACGATAGCCCGGCGAATGTGGATGCAGCGAAAGGTCGGTCGGTGGGTCGCCGATCTGGTGTTGCGGATCTTCGGGATCATGACCGCCAAAGAAAGTCCAGGTCCCCTTCCCCAGGTCTCCATGGACGTACTTCACCCAGGGCGCGCCCTCTTCGTCGGCGAGAATCGTGGCGCCGGGCTTCAGGTGGGTTCGCGTAAACGACGTCGTGAGACCGTAGAAGTCGGGAATCACCTGGCGGTGGTTCTGCACCAGCATCGTGGGCACCGGGTCGATCTTCGCGCTGAAGTTGAACAGCTTGAACGCGCCGAGCGGCTGGCGCCGCGCGCCGCTGTTCACCTGGTGGCCGTCGATGTCCGAAAAACTGGCAATCAGCGGATTGTTCTCGAGATGCGCGCCCGTAAACGCGAAGCTCTTTGCCCAATCGAGCTTGGCATCGGCATCGGGATCGATCGGCGTGCCGTCCGCGAACGTCGCCGCGATGTCCACCTTCTCCGCCGCGAGCGCGAGATCGATCGTTTCGGTCGCCGTGCACATCGCGAACAGGAACCCGCCATTCTCCACGTACCCGTGAATCCCGCGCGCCACGGCCTTCTTGAGATCGGGAACGGTCGCGAACCCGAGCCGCCGCGCCATGTCCGTGTTGCGCTGGACCATCTCGGCGAGCCAGGACATACCGGAATAGATGAGGAAGAACTTCGAGTACTGGCCCGTGAAATCTTCGTGGTGCAGATGCAGCCAATCGAAGTCCTTCAGCGAGCCGTTCACGACCTCCGAATCCCAGATCTTCGTGAACGAGATGCCGGCGTACTGCAGCGCCATCGTCACCGCGTCGTCCCACGGAGCCGCGTTGGGCGGCGCGTACACGGCGACCTTCGACGCCTTCTCGAGCGGCACCGCGTCCATGTTGTTGGCTTCGATTTCGCCGCGCACCGCCGTCATCGCGCTGTCGACCGGCTCGGTCCGAATGCCGTTCAGGGCGGCGTCGCGTCGCAGCGCGTCGAGGTCGGGAATCAAAAACGATCCGCCGCGATAGTTCAGCAGCCACTCCGCCTTGAGACCGGCTTGGATGGCTCGGTACGTCAGGCCGTAGGCCTTGAGGTGATCGGTTTGCACATCATCCATCGGGATGAGCAATGACGGCACGGCGGTTAAGCGGTTCGGCGGTTGGAAATCCAACCAGCGCGCGCTAACCGCCAAACCGCTCAACCGCCCAACCGCCTTTACAAATTCTCTCCTCTTCATGACTTCGGAATCGCCCCCTTCGCGCGCTCGAGCACTCGGCGCGCTTCGGGAACAAAGGCGCTGTTCGGATACGTGAGGATCAAATGCTCGAGATGTGGAATCGCTTCGGCGTTCTGGCCCCGGCGCACGAGTAACCGCGCCCATTCGAGCTCCGCGGCCGCTGGTGCGGCGCCTTCGCCGCCGGCGCGGACGACTTCATCGAACAGTGCCGTGGCCGTCTGGTCGTGTTCGCCGCCCTTCTGCGCCGCGAGCTGGCCCGCGAGCAGCAGGACTTCGAGCCGCCCGCCCTGCTCCGGCAGCTTCGCGGCGGCACGACGCAGCGCGTTGATCGCCGCCACCGAGTCGCCACGTGCCAGCGTGAGCAGCGCCGCACCCAGGTCGGGACTCGACTGCTGCGGAATGCGCTGCAGCATCGCCATCATTGCCGTGCGTTCGGTGGCGGCGGCGCGGTCGGTCGCATACGGGCCCGCGAGACGAAAGTCGTCCATCGCCGCTTTCAGATTGCCACGATACAGGGCAATCCAGCCGCGCTGCGCAACCACGGCAACACTGGAGTCCTCGCCCAGGACGGTCTCCGCGCGGTCCAGCTCGCCGCGCGCCACGCGCGCCTGCGACAGCGCCAGCCGCAATGCCGCCAGGTCGTCGGCGGTGATAGCCGTGGCCCCAGTGAGGCGCTCCTCCGCGACATCGAGCTGTCCATCGGCAACCAGTACCTGGAGGAGCGCGGCCTCCGCGATGGCGTGCGCTTCGGCGGGCGCGGCGGAATCGGTCGTCAGGCCCTCGAGCACACGACGTGCCGCAACCTTGTCGCCGGCCTCGAGGAGCTCGCGGACGGCCTCCGCGCGCGCCCGCGACGCTTGCTGCCAGGGAACCAGGTCGGCCCAGCGCGTCAGCGCCAGCCCGCGCACCCGATGGCCTTCGGTCGTCGTCAACGCTCCCGCGAGATCGGCGAACCGCCGCAGCGCATCCGGCGTCTCGCTGTCGCCAAGCGTGGACTGCATCGCCGCCCAGGCCTCGGTCGGTTGTCCCCACGTCAGCAAGACCTCCGCGCCCAGCCGTCGCGCTCGCGCGGAAGCACCGGGCGCGGTGAGCACGCGGGCTACCTGATCGTGTACGGCGGCTGGGGCATCGACGAGCTGGCTCGCCGCGGTGGGCCCGACGTCGGGGGACCGCGTCACCGCGCGGCCCCACTCCGCCGCGGATGCTTCCCAATTCCCGGCGCGCTGCTCGAGCTGTGCCAGCTCGATCGCCAGGGTCTCCCCCCCGTTGCCGCCGAGGGCGCGGCGACCGATGAGCAAGGCGCGTCGCGCTTCGTCCCACATGCGGTGATCAGCGAGCGCCTGTCCCCACTCGCGATAGGGTTGCTCGCTTTGCGGGGCGGCCGCCGCCCAGCGGCGCGCAATCGTCTCCAGGGAGTCGAGCTGATTCAGCCCCGCGTACGCGCGGAGCTCGAGACTGCGAAGCGCCACACTCTCGGGCAGTCGCGCACGCGCGTTCTGCACGAGCGGCAACAACTCGGGCAGCCGATTGAGGACGAACAACGTGCGCTCGAGTCCGAGGAGGGCCGGCAGGTTGGTCGGATCGCCGCGGACGGTGGTGAAATACACGGACGCAGCATCGGCGTAGCGGCCGGCACGCTCGAGCTCAAAGCCGGGACCGATGGCTTGACCCTGGGCGACGCCTGCGGCGTCAGCCGAGAGCACGAGCGCCAGGCTCGTGACGATCGTCCAGTTAAGGCTTCTGCTCATTCAGCCGGCGGAAGTACTCGAGGACCATGCGCCGCTGCTCAGGCGTGAGTCCTGTCAGCTCGTCCCACGTCGGGTAACGGACTTTCGGACCGGTGCCGGTCGCGCCTGGCAGCAGGGCCGCGGGAATGTGGATGCTGTCGGCAGCGGTGGCCGAACGGCTCGTCCGTTCTTTCTGCTCGTCCGGCTCCTCGCCCTGGAGACTACGACCGGCGTCGAGCAGCTTGCGATACAACCGCTCCTGGCGCTCGATCGTCCGACGGTCAAGCCGGCCCGCTTCGAGCTGGCGGGCGAGCTCCCGGGCTTCCTCTGCAAGCGCACCGGCGGCACTGGCGTCACCGCCTGCTTGCAGCCGTTCCAGCTGTTCGGCGAGCGCGCGCTGGCGACCGGCGAGCTCGCGCAAGCGCTGCATCACGGCATCGCCGCCGGGTCCCATCATCGGCAACAGGCCCTGCGCATCGCCATTCATCCCCTGCTGCTCTTGCGCCATGCGTGCGAGCTGTTCGAGCGCTTCCTGGAATCCCGATCCCGACTGCGCGCCGGCAACCCGTTGCGCTGTGCGCACGAGCGCGTGCGCGGTCGCGTTGAGCGCATCGAGCGCCTGCTCGGCGAAGGGGGCGGCGGCGGCGGGATTGGGATCGCCCTGCTCGAGCTGCTCGCGCGCCTGCTTCATCTGATTCTGCGCGTAGCCGAGGGCGGCCTCGAGCTGCGGCGAGACGAGCGCGTGACGACCCGCCGCGGCACCGATCTCCTGTTCGATCGCGTGTGTGCCTTCCTCGATGGCCGCCTGCCGGGCGCGTGTAGCGGCACCCGTTTCGCCGTCACGCAGCGCAGCGGCCACGTCCTCCTGACGACGCGCGAGCGCCGCCGTTTCGGCCAGCGCCCGATTCAGCGCGTCGAGCGTTTCCTGTCGCCAGGCGGCGGTCAACGAGTCGCGGCGCTGGCGGAGCTCGTCAGGCAGCTGCGCGAGCGAGTCGGCGGCCTCCTGTCCTGAGCGCCGCGCGCCGCGCGTGTCGCGCTGGCTGGCGGCGTCGGCGGCTTCCTGCATCGCCCGCTGGGCGCGCCGCGCCGCCGCCTGCGACCGCGCGAGCGGCAGCGTCTGTCCCGCGCGCTCCACGCCACGGGCGAGCGAATCGGTGGCCGCGGCCAGGTCGCGCTCGGCGGCGGCGGCCGCGGAGTCGGGGTGCGGCGCGGCCTCTTTGGTCCATTCCGCCTGGCGGCGCTGCAGGTCTTCGGCGTCTTTGGCGAGCGACGCGAGCTCACCCTCGAGCGCCGCGCGCTTGAACAGCTCCTCGCTGCGCTCGAGCTCGCGGCGCAGCTGCTGCTGCGCTTCGGCGAGACGTTGCAGCGCCTGCCGCGTTGCTTCAGGATCGAGACGCGCGAGCGCCTCCTGCAACTCGCGCAGCCGCTGCTCGAGCTCCGGCGTGAGGGCGCGCTGCAGTAGCTCCTGCACTTCGCGCAACCGATTCTGGAACGCGCTGTCATCCAGGCCGGCCGCCTTCGCGGCACGCGCGATCTCCTCCACCGCCTGCGCCAGCTCCTGGACGCGCTGCGACATTGCGGCTTGATCGCGCGCGATCTCCTCGGCGCGCTGCGTGGATTGGAACGACATCGCCCCTTGCTGCTGCTGGTTGCTCCCCCCCGGCCGCATGCCTGCACGCCCGTCCGTATCGCGGCTCCGTTCCTCGGCGAGATCCCGCGTCCGGTCGCTCAATTCTCGCTGGGCGGTGGAGACCGACTCAGCCGCACCCGTCGCTGCCTGCGCGGCGGCCCGCGCCTGAGCACGCAGCTCTTCCATGCTGGGAAGTCGCAGCGCGATCTCGGCACTGCGCCCGACGTGGGGGGCTGGGGCATTGTCGAGCGCTTCGACGTAGAGCCGAAGCGTATCGCCCGGCAACAGGCCGCGGTTCTCGGCGTCGAGCCGTGCCTGCACGATCGCGCGATCACCCACCCCCGTGACATCGAGCGATTCGCGCACCGCTTCACCGATGCGGCCGGTACGACTCACACGCCAGCTCACGACCGACACGCGCGCGATTCCATGGTCATCGCGCACGTCGGCGACGAGCTGCTGATGCAGAGAGATCGGCAACGTCGTGTCGCGTCCCGGCACAGGGACCGTGACCACGGGCGCAGAATCGGGCACAATCAAGAGGTGCAGCTCAGGCGCGGCGCCCTCGAACGGCGCGCCATCGCTGCTCCGCGCCTCAAGTCGCCACGTGCCGCTGACCGTCGGGGTAAAGCGCCCCTCGATGCGCGTTCCGGTCACGCGCATGGACGCGACGTGTGATGCGACCGTCCAGGCGGCGCTCGCGAGCGGCACACTCGCGGTGCCGCTGGTGAGCACCGTCGTCCCCGCAGGCAGCGAAATCGCGTCCCCCCCACCCCCCCCACCGACGAGGAGCGGCTCGTCGGATCGGCCCAGATACGAAGGAAAGCGCGCCGTCAGACCGAGATCCGCCAGGAAGGCGGGCAGCGCCACGTCGATCTTGATTTCCCTGCTGGAGCGTCCGCCGCTCGCGGCCTTGAGGTACAGATCGGATTCGATCGGCCCAACGTGCTGGATGACCTGACCGTCCGTATCGAGCGACAGCAGCTTGGCTTTCCACGGCTCACCCGGACCGCGCGTCCAGAGCGTCACGCGTGTCGCGCCAGGCACCGTGATGGTGGCGGTCACACTGCCACCGCGCCGGACGTTTCGCCGATCGACGACCAGGCGCACAGGCGCCCGCGCGTCGCGCCACGTGCGCAGCGGGTGCCAGAACGCGGCGGCGCGACCCGACGCCGGTGAAGCCGCAAGAAAGAGCAGCACGCCCACGAGTGCGGCACCTGCGCCGGCCGCCACATGCCGGTAGGTCGTCCGCCGCAGCACGCCGCGTACGCTCGGCGCGGCGGACATAACGACGGCGGCGGCGCGCGTATCGGCGGCGCGCAGCAGCGCCGCGCTCGAGCCAATACCCTGGCCCGCGGTGGCGCCTACGACTCCGACGATGCTTCCCGCCCGCCCCTCCCGCCCCTCCCGGTCCCCCCGCCCCCGGGCGGCATTTTCGATCAGCCTCGCCAACACGGGCGCCGCCGCGGCACGCCGCGCCCGCCGCAGCCCCCAGATTGCGCCGACGCCGCTCGTGGCGATCAGCATCCACGCGACTGTCACCCCCGAGACAGCGGGTGACAGCGCGAGACCGAGCGCGGCTGCCGCCAGCGCCGCGCCGAGCCCGCCCAGCATCATGGCGAACGCGCGCGCGCGTGCGTGGGGAGCCCCCAGGCGACGCAGCCGGCGCGCCGTTTCGGTCATTTGGTCCCGCTTACCGCGTAGGTGAAGAGGTTCACGCCCATGCGTAACGCCGCCTCGTGCAGCGCAGGGGGGTCATGATGCACCGTCGAATCTTCCCATCCGTCCCCAAGGTCGGATTGGTAGGAATAGTATACGACGAGGCGGTCTCCCAAAAAAATCCCGAATCCTTGGGCAGGCAGGCCGTCGTGCTCGTGGATCTTGGGAATGCCCTTGGGGAACGCGTAGACCAGGTTGTAAATGGGATGTGTCAACGGCACTTCCACCATCGGGTGGTCCGGAAAAACGCGCGCGATCTCCCGGCGGAAGGACTTATCCATTCCATAATTGTCGTCGGCGTGCAGAAAGCCGCCCTGCTCCAGATAGCGACGCAGGTTGCGCATTTCGACGTCGGAGAAGTGCACGTTGCCGTGACCGGTCATATAGATGTAAGGGACGTCCCACAGCTCCGGCCCGGTCAGTGTCACGACGCGCTCGCGGTCCGCGACGGGCAGCGTCGTCCGCTCGCGCAGCGCGGCCAGCAGATTGGGGAGGCTCGACGGGTTGGCGTACCAGTCGCCACCGCCGTCGTAATGGAGGCGGCCGATGGTCAACGACGTGTCGCGTGCGGCGTGCGGCGCGGCGGCAACCAGCGCAGCCCCAATCGCGAGCAGCAGTGCCGTTCTCATAATTCATTCACCAACCTGTAAGCCGCATTCCGTGATATTCCCGTCTCTTCGACTAGCCGATTCGCAACGTCTTTGCGCGAGAGCCCGTCGGCCAACAGTGCCTTAGCGCGTTCCGTCGGATCAGGCGGCGGGTCCTCGACGTGCGGTTTGCTCGTCCCTGACAGTACTACTGTAACCTCTCCCCGGACGGGGGCCTCTGCATAGTGCTCTGACAATTCCTGTAACGTCCCTGCACGCGTTTCCTCAAACACTTTGGTCAATTCACGAGAGACGGCGACCCGGCGTTCCGGACCACAGACCTCCAGGAGATCGGCGAGCAGCTGCGTGACGCGGTTCGGGGCCTCGAACAGCACGACGGTCCACTCTGACTGAGCGGCGGTCAAGAGAAAACGGCGCCGGTCGCTCCCCTTGCGTGGCAAGAATCCGAGAAACACATAGCGGTCGCCGGAGAGGCCTGAGACAGCCAAGCTCGCCGCGACGGCGGTCGGGCCCGGAATGGTTACGACCTGAATCCCTCGCTCTCGCGCCGCGGCGACGAGCTCGACGCCGGGATCGCTGATCGCCGGCGTGCCGGCATCGGTGATCAGCGCCACGTCCCTGCCCTCTGTAAGGATGCGCACGATGCGACCCAGGGCGCGCTCCGACGAATGCGCGTGGAAACTGACCAGGTCGGCGTTCGACCCGGCGTGATGGAGGAGGGGTTTACTGTGGCGGGTGTCTTCGGCGACAACGACCGCCACGCGTTTCAGTGTTTCGGCGGCGCGCGGCGAGAGATCGCCGAGGTTTCCGAGGGGCGTCGCAACCACATAGAGGGTGCCGGCCACGTCACCACGTCACCCGCCAGGGGAGTTTGCCGTAAAAGCCGGCGGCCTGCAGGACGTAGCGATGCTCGCGCGTCGCATCCTTCAGCACCTTGGTGGCTGTCCCCGGCATCATCACCTCCGCGCCCTCGAGCAGCTGGAGCGCCCAGTCGGTCAGCGCAATCGACAAATCCTCGGGCCGCACGACGGCATCGGGGGTGTCGGTGCCGCGCGGCACGCTGAGGAGCGCGAGCGCCTGGTGCGTGTCAACGATCGCCGCGGTCACCTTCTGCGCGCGCCGCCTCGCCTCGCCGGGGAATTCCCGTTCCACCGCGTCCACGATCCGCCAGTAGAGCTCGCGATAGGTGTTCACCAGTGCCGTGGCCGCCTGGGCGGGCAGGTCGTCGGCTGCCGGGAAGGTCCCCGCCGATATCGCCGGCGTCGCGCCGCCGGGCGCGCGGTCGAACAGCGATTCGAGGTAGCGGGCAGGTGGCAGGTTGTCGGGTTTGTCGCAGAAATGCCCGCTCAAATACTTCCCGTGATCGAACTTGAGATAGGACACGCGGCCATTCGAAATCAGCTCGAGCACGCCGGTCACCTTTTCCTGTTGCAACAGCGGAAAGAATTTCTCCGGCTGATCGACGTCGATGAAGCGGCCCTGATAGCGGCCGGCGCAGGCGGCGTACATCCACGCCAGCTGCTCCATGGGCGCGGCACAATACTCCAGGTCGCCGCGCTCGACTTCGGTGCGCATGCGCTTCAGCGCGTCGGTGATCGTGATGACCTGGCGTCCGGCGGAGGACAGCGAAGCGGCGTTGACCGCTTCACCTTTTCGGAAGAGCAGCAGCACGCACTCATCGGGGAGATGCGCCGCGAGATAGCCGTCGATGCGCCCGTCGCGGTCGCGCTTCGCGTACGCCAGCAGATTCTCGAGATGAATGAAGGCGAGCCGGGTGCGATGAATCAGCCGGTTCACCTGCGGAAACTGCAGATCCGCGAGGCGAACCGGCGAATTCGTCAGGCGAGCGGTGCTCGCGCGCATCATCCTCCGGGGAGGAAGCTACGAAAGATGCTGTTCGATCTTTTGCTCGAACGCCTGCGACGGATAGGCACCCACCAGCGTATCCACGTGGCGTCCGTCCTTGAAGAATAGAATACTCGGAATGGAGCGGACGTTAAAGCGCATCGCCGTCGCCTGATTGGCGTCCACGTCCACTTTCACGATTTTCACCTTGCCATTGTACTTGCCGGCCAGCTGATCCATGATCGGCGCGACCATGTGGCAGGGCCCGCACCAGGTCGCCCAAAAGTCCACGACGGCGAGTCCCTTGTACTGCTCCACTTCCGCCTGGAACGTGGCGTCCGTGATGGCGGCGGGATGCTTCACGTCTTCCATAACCCTACACGCTCCCTCGATAGACGTTAGTTTGCTTTTCTATGAATCCGTCGGTCGCTCATGTCGGCATCGCCGTCACGAAAATCTCCGACGCCCTGCGTTTCTACCGCGACGTCCTGGGACTCGCTCCGGGACAGCCCGAGTCCGCCGATGGCGCCACGATCGTCAGCCTGCCGTTCGGCGACATCGCGGTCGAGCTGCTCGAGCCGAGTGATCCCCAGAGTCCCGTGGCGAAATTCCTTGCGAAACGCGGGCCGGGCATCCATCACATCTGCTACCGCGTCTCGGACCTGGAGGCCACGCTCGCGCGTTGCAGAGCGGCGGGCTACAAACTGATCGACGAGACGCCCCGGCGCGGGGCCGGCGGACGGCGAATCGCTTTCCTGCACCCCAAGACCACGAACGGCATTCTGCTGGAGCTAACCGAGTAGGTGAAACGCCCACGGTCAGGGCTTGGTTCCTCCCCCCATCGTCTCCGGTGGACACCGTCCCGTCGGATTGCCGGCACTCTCAAGATGCACGTCGTACACCAACCAACCGCCGCTGCGCGTGCGCACCACCTCGATCGGCAACACATGGTTGCAATTGGGCCGCTGCAGCTCGACGCGATATGTCCGCCGGTCGTCGTGCCCCGGAACGAGGAGCGGGCCTTCGACGATCCGATACCCGGTATGATCGAGGTATTTCTGGATCACCGTGAGCCGTTGCCGCAGCACGCCGGCATTCATGTTGCTCGCCGCGGGTCCACGCTCCGTGCCCCACAGCTCACCCATGCGTGTTTGATCGTTGGCTTTCACGGCCGCGAGGAACTGGCTGACCGACTCGTTCATGGACTGCGGGACCGGCGTGCCCAGGCCGGGGTTGTGGCCGCAGGCGCTACCGGCAAGCAGGAAGAGCGCAAGCGCGAGCCGTCGCTTCACGAGACACGACCTGTGGTCGAGGTGACCCGAAGGTAAGACACGATGCGTCTCTACGTCAACATTGATCATGTCGCGACCATTCGCGAAGCGCGCAAGACCGACGAGCCCGACCCCGTGCAGGCGGCGGCGGCCGCCGAACGCGCCGGGGCGGACGGGATCACCGTGCACCTGCGCGAGGATCGCCGGCACATTCAGGACGCCGACGTGCGCGCGCTCGCGCGCAGCGTGCGCACCGTGCTCAATCTCGAGCTGGGCGCGAATGCCGACATCGTCCGGCTCGCCACGCGGATCAAACCCTTCCAGGCGACGCTGGTGCCGGAAAAGCGACAGGAGATCACGACCGAGGGAGGACTCGCGCTGCGCACCGGAGATCGCCGGCTGCGAGCAGCAATTACCCAGCTCCAGGATGCAGGAATCCGGGTCAGTCTGTTCATCGATCCGTCATTGAAGACGATCGATGTGGCTCGGGTGCTTGGCGTCCCCGCGATTGAGCTGCATACGGGACGTTACGCGCACAGCTGGCGACGCGGCGACGCCGCGCTCAAGGAGCTAGCGCGCGCAGCCGCGCATGCAAAGCAGATAGGACTCGCGGTGCATGCGGGCCACGGCCTCACGTATCAGAACGTCCAGCCCGTCGCCGCGATCTCCGACATCGAAGAACTCAACATCGGCCACTCGATCGTCAGCAACGCGGTGTTTTGGGGCATGGAAGAAGCCGTGCGCCGCATGGCCCAGCTCGTGAAGGCCGGACGACGCACGAGCAACACGTCGTCCGGCACGTAACCGCCTACTACATGCTACTCGAGGCGGACCCCACGATGATGTTCCCAACCGTCTGGTAGCCGGTCACCCCACCAAGCAGGTCCAGCACCGGCTGCTGTAATACCACGTGAATCATGTTGACCGTAATGCCGCCACTCGTGGGAATCTGCTCATTCAGCACCACGTATCCGGTGCCGGGCAGGTCCACGCGCGTGTTTGGCGCGGGGTCGGATAGCGACACACCATTCACCACGAGATTCGAGAGACTCGAACCCTCGGCGTCGGCGCTCCCGACCGTGCTGCTCGCCATGGCGACGACGCCATCGGCGGTGATCAGGCCGTTCAAAATGTTTACCGCTCCCAGCGTGGCGCTGCTCACGGCACCGGAGCCGTCCGTGAGATCACCGTTGACGATCGCGAACGCGTCCTGCGCCGATACCAAACCATCGACGGTGACGGCGTTCGCCTGATCCGTCGCCATCATCTCACCCGCCGGCAGAACCGCTGACGGCGACTTTTGATTGACGGTCGCCGTACTCACAGAGACGCCGTAGGACGAGGCCTGCGCGGTCGCCCGCATTTGGGCCGCGAGGGAGCCCGACGTCCACATGAAGGGCAGAACGAGTCCCGCGAAGCGGACCGCCGCCCGGATGCTCTCGATCTTCATCGTATCCTCCTTGAGCTTCAGGGCTCGCTAGTGGGTTGGATGGAACTGCCGGTTTCCGCCTGTCAGCGTGCACGACGGCTCCGCCGGCGGTAGGGCCGGATCGGGACACATCACGGCATAATCTCCTATCCCGTCGATGGGCTCGTTGACTCTGATGGCGAAGCCATCATGGCCAACGCCCGGCTCGCCGTTGTCACAGTCCCAGACTTCAAAGTCCAGATTCTCTTGCCCGTTGTTCTGCACTCGCAGCTTCCCGCCCCAGTGCACGGCGCCGTCGCTGCAGTCGGTGTCGACCGCCAGCTCCGCGAAGTCGATCTCTGTGGCGTGAAGGTTGAGGGGACTGCCGTTGAGCCTCATTTCGGGCCGGTGGTCGATCCATTCCAAGGCGCCCTTGTCCGCCAGGCAGACGCCATTTGCATCCGTCTGACCGGACGACATGACGTGCGCGCCGAAGGTCTCGTACTCATGGCTGGCAGGAGGGTTCTTGTCGGCCGTACCCGGCGGGAAATCGATGCGGCCCCCGCCGGTCATCTTCAGGGGTTGACACTGAAATACGAAGAAGTGGAACCGCGGCGCACCGATCGTCGGGGCCAGCGCTTGGCGGTTCGCCTCGCAGCTGGCGGCGATGAGTGCGATCGCGCCAATCGCCGTCACGCTGGCGAGCGATCTTAGGTGCGACATGACGCCTACCTCCTTGAGGGTGGACTTGGCACAATGCCGGATCCCCAGGAAGGCAAGCGTCATGCCCCATCACGAACGCATCGAGAGTGTTTCGTTACAACGAGTTGGAAATCGTGGCGCCCCTGCTACGGCGCAGGCACGCAGCAGCGTCATCGAGACCGCCATGACGATGATGCGCCGCCACGACGCAGAGCTAATCCGGCCGGCGCGGGTGCTTACGGAGTGCACTCGTGGCGTCATCGATTCGAGCGATGTAGTCTCGCACCGACTCGCCCGGCGCACGGCGCGGTAAAACGAAATGCCGATCATCGGGCCGCGAGCTCTTGAGGTCGTCGACCATCAGGTCGCCGCCGTGCGCCTCGACCGCCGCCTCGAAGCGCTCCACAGCCGACAACAGGTCAGCCAACGCATCGGGGGCGTCGGCACTACTCACCATGACGCCGCGGCTGCGCAGCCGGTCGGCGACTTCGGCGAGAACGCCGGCACGTTCGTCGTCGGGGCTGCGAGGCGGGCGGGGGCTCATGTGATGCTCGTCTGTTCGGGGAATGGGGAACATGGACTCGCCTACGGCGCCGCGATAGGGAGCCGGAGGTACTGAAATTTATTACCTTGGGGTCCGATGACGACGCCCCCCCCCTCCCCCTCCCCCTCCCCCTCCCCGTTGGGAATGGCGGATTTCTTCGCGCTCGAGGCGGGCGAGTATCTCGACCGCCTCGACGCCCTGCTGCAAGCACCGGCGCCGCCGGCGGCCGATGAGCTGGTGCGCCTGGCGCGCGCGCTGCGCGGCAGCGCACTGATGGCGAATCAGCAACCGATCGCTCGGACGGCGATGGGCTTCGAGGCCTTCGCGCGTGGCGTACGCGAAGGACGGCGCCCCTGGGACGCGGCGACCAAGCAAATCGCCGTTCGCGCCGTCGACGACCTCAAGATCTTCGTCCGCAAAGCGGCGAGCTGGACCGACGCCGACACGGCCAAGGCCGCGGGACTGGCCAGCCAGCTCGAGCAATGGGGTGGTCGCCCGTCGGCTCAAATCCGCGCGGCGGAAGCGATGGGCCTCGATGCGGGTGCGCGCGCGTTCGTGGCGCGTGAAGGCGCCGCGATCGCGAGCGCGCTCGATCGCGCCGGCCGGGCGCTGCGGACGAATCCGATGGCGCACGATCCGCTGCAGCAGGTCCTGAAGGCGCTCCAACCGCTGCGCGGCCTCGCGGCGCTCAACGATCTGCCGCCGCTGCCCGATTTGCTCGAGGGTATCGAGCAAGCGCTCGGGGAGGTGAGCCGCAGGAGCGGCGCGCTGCCGGCCGGCTTCGGCGATACGATCGCGGAGCTGTTTCAGATGGCGGCGACGTCGATCGCACACGCGGCGCGCGAGGTCGCCGAACGCGGCCGGCCCGATCCCGAGAGTGCGGAATTCCGCAAATTCGCTGGGCTGCTCGTGGGGTTCATGCAGAGCGAGCCCGACATCGTCCCGATCGAAACCGTCGCCACCCTTGTGCGGCGCGGCAGGCCGCTCGCGGGAGAGAGTGCACCTCCGGCAACGCTGGGACGGCTGGAGCTGGTGAGCCACGGGGAGCATTTGCGCCAGGCGGCGGACTCGCTCGAGCGCGCGCCCAGCGCGACGCAGCGCGAGCTGCGCGCGCATACGCTCGCCGGCACGTTCCGCGCGCTCGGCTCGGCGGGCGGAGGTCTCGTCGCCGAGCGCGTCGCCGAGTTCGCGCAGGCCGCACGCGAAGCAGTAACGAGCGGGATCGCCGTGAATCAGCCTGCGCGATTCGCGGCGGAGCTGCGCAAGGCGGGGGAAATCCTCTCGGGCTCGAGCTCCGATGACGAAACCGCGACCGCTGCGGCGCTCGCCGGTGTTACGCTCGCGCTGCGCCGGCTTGGTGGTAGCGCGCCAGAGCCGACGGCGCCAGCCGGCCCGACCAGGCCTGCCGATCGCGTTCGGTCGTCGGGCGCAACGCGCGCCCCCGGGCGGGCGCCGTCCGAGCCGCCGATTGGGGCAGGGTCAGCGACTGACATTGCGGGGACCTGGACGCGTTATCAGCAACTGGTCGCGGCCGGCGTCGGACCGGCGTCGCTGGAAGAGTTGATAAGCGGGACTCCGGCCCAGCGGTCCGCGGGTAACGGAGCGGAGCCTGTTGACATTCGGACTCTCCTGTACCGGGGTGCTCGTGCCCGCGAGCGCGTCCAGGAGCTGCGCGAAGCCGCCAAGCGGGCCAGCGGCGACGCGCTCCGCGCCATCATCGACGAAGTCTGCGATCTCGTTGTCCTCGCCATCGAACCCGAGTAAGCCGCACCGCTGGCGGGGAGGGAGAGGGTGGGCCTGGCTCATCGGGCTCGCCCTGAGCGCCGCATTGCTGGTGTGGGTTCTATATAAGATCGATCCACGCAAGGTGTGGACGTATGCGGAGCACGCGAACGGCTGGCTGCTCTTCGTGACGGTGGTCCTCGCGACGTTGACGTTTCCAGTGCGCACGATTCGCTGGCGGCTGATCCTGCGCGATGCCAAAGGCGAGCGGTTCCCTATCACACCGCTGTGGCATGCCACGACGATCGGCTTCATGGCAAACAACTTGCTGCCTGCGCGTGCGGGCGAAGTCGCGCGCGCTTACGTCGCCTCGGGTCAGCTGCCGGTTCGCTTCACCACCGCGCTGGGTTCGATCGCGGTCGAACGCGTATTCGACGCGCTCGTCATGCTGGCGTTGATGGCGGTCGCGATCGCGGCCCCGTCGTTCCCGGCGCACGCGCAAGTCGGCGGGCGTTCACTCTCGACGATTGCCGCGTCAACCGCGGTGCTGTTTGGCGCGTTCCTGCTGGTTGCGCTCCTGATCGCGAATCGTCCGACCCCCTGGCTCGTGCTGGTCGAACGCATCGCCCGGCGCGTGCTGCCGGTCCGCGCCGCTGACCGCGTGCTGCACGCCTCAGATGGAATTGTCGAAGGGCTCGCCGTGCTGAAGAGCCCGGCCCGATTCGCAGGCGTGGTGTTCTGGTCGCTCGTGCTGTGGATCACGAACGCGGCGGCATTTGCGATCTGTTTTCGCGCCTTCGGACTCGCGGTCCCGCTCGAGGCGGCACTGCTGCTGCAAGGCATCATCGGCTTCGGCGTCGCCGTCCCCTCGACACCCAGTTTCCTGGGCATCTTCGAAGCCGCAACGCTCGTGACGTTGCAGCTGTACGGTGTGGAGTCGAGCCTCGCCGTGAGCTACGCGCTGACCTACCATCTGACGACGTTCCTGCCGATCACCTTGCTGGGGCTGTGGTCGCTGACACGCCGGCACATCCGGCTGCGCGAGCTCAGCACGGCCGCCAAGGCGGGAACGGTGTGAGCACCGAAGTGCGGATCGCAGCACACGCCAAGGTCAACCTCTTTCTCCGGATCCTGGCGCGCGAGACCTCCGGTTTCCACCAGATCGAAACTGCCTTCGCGCTGCTGGAGCTCGCGGATGAGCTCGTCGTGCGGCGGATCGACTCGGGCGTGGCGCTCGAGATCGACGGACCGGACCTCGGCCCAAGCGAAGAAAACCTCGCCGTGCGCGCCGCGCGGATGGTCCTCGAAGCGACAGGAAACCGGTTCGGGGTCGTCATCACACTCACCAAGCACATTCCGGTGCGGGCGGGGCTGGGGGGCGGCTCGAGCGATGCCGCCGCCGCCCTGCACGCCGTGAACGATCTTGCCGGCAACGCGGTGCCGCGCCACGAGCTGCTGCATTTCGCCGCGCGGCTCGGCGCCGATGTGCCATTCTTCGCGAGCGGTGCCCCCCTGGCCGTGGCGTGGGGGCGAGGCGAGCGCCAGTTCCGCGTCCCTGCCCCGCCATCGTGTCCGGCGCTGATTGCAGCTCCAGCGCTGCAAGTGGCGACTCCGGACGCGTACGCCTGGTGGGACGAGCAGAATCGCGCGCCGCCGTCACGCGGCCCGGTGACGCTCGATGCGGACGCGCTGAGCACGTGGGGCAGCATCGGACGTCTGGGCGGCAATGACTTCGAACCGGTGGTGTTCGCAAAACATCCGGAGTTGCGCGCGTTATTCGAGCGCCTGGCTGAGACGGGGCCGATTTGGGTGCGCTTGTGCGGATCAGGCAGCGCCGTGGCCGCTGTCTATAAGAAGGAGAGCGAGCGTGACGATGCCATGCAGCGGCTGGGAGCGAAGCGGCAAGCGTTGATCGCGACGGCGACGCGCGCAGCGCCACCAGCGGCCCCCGAGCGCGTCAGCTCATAGCTTGCGGCGCCGGCCGAAGCGAAACGGTGGAGGAAAGGTGACGTCGGGCAAGTGACGGAGTTTGTCATAGCCGCCGGAGCGGGCGCCGGCGACGTCGCGCATGACATCGATTAGCCGCGCGCGGCAGCTCTCCAGGCTCGTGACCTGTTGCTCCAGAATTTCCAAGCGGCGGCGGAGAATTTCCATGAGGCGCTTGGATGCCGCGGGACGGTCGGCGTGGCGCAGGAAGAGAATTTCTTTGATGTCGCCAATCGTGAGCCCGCAGTTCTGGAGTTGGCGAACGAGCCGAATCCGGTCCAACGTGCTCCGGTCATAGATGCGCTGCCGGCTCTTCGTGCGTCCGGGTTCATCCAACAGACCTGATCGCTCGTAGAACCGGATCGCGTCCCGCGTCACGCCACTGCGGGTCGCGACGTCACCAATTCGTAGACGTTCCATCCGCACGAATGGTACCCTTCGCCGACTAACCAAGATCAACCAATTATCGGGATTAGTCCCAAAGGACGACCTTTTGACGACCCATCCCCCGGGCGATAGCATTGGCCTTCCCTTGCTCGGGAGGGCAACCCGATGTCGCACGCTCTGTTTGCGTTCGCGCTGCTCCTCGCTCAAACCGATACGTCCAGCGCGCAGTGGCCGCCGCTCAAGGTCGTCGACGTGCGCTGGATCGATACCACCGTCTCGGCCTGCGTGGACTTCTCCCAGTTCGCCAACGGCGCCTGGCTCGCGCACGACACGATTCCGGCGGCGTACTCGTCGTCCGGGGTCACACGCGACATGAGCGATCGCAACGAGCTCGTTGTACGCTCGGTGCTGGAAGATGCCGCTGCGCATCGGAGCACCTTTCCGCCCGATAGCACGCCCCGCAAACTGGGGACGTTCTACGCCACGTGCATGGACTCCAGCGTCATCGAGGCGGCCGGAATCAGACCGATGCAGCCGTGGCTGCGCGCGATCGACTCGATCACGACGCGGACACGCCTCCTGGCGGAGATTGCGAAGCTGCAGGTCCGCGGCGTGAACGTGGCATTTCGGTACACCCCCGACGTCGATGCGCACGATGCCGCGCACTACATCACGTGGTTGTACCAGGGCGGGCTGGGGTTGCCTGATCGGGACTACTATTTCGCTGCTGGGGCCGCCGCGGACTCGACGCGGCAGGCATTTGTGGTCCACGTCGCCAAGATGTTTCGGCTCGCGGGTCAGGATTCGGCAACGGCCGGCGCCGCGGCGTCGCAGGTGATGGCGCTCGAAACGTCGTTGGCCCAGGCGTCGATGACGCGCGTCGACCGGCGCGATCCCGCCAAGACGGACCACCCGATGAGCTTCGCGCAGCTGACGGCGCTCGCGCCGCGAGTCGGATGGCCTCGCTACTTCCATGCGATCGGCTTGAGCGCACCCGTCCGGAAAGTCAACGTCGCGCAGCCGGACTTCGTGCATCGCGTGGACTCGCTGCTCCAGGCGACACCGCTGGCCACCTGGCGCGCATACCTCAAGTATCATGCGATTGCGTCGGCGGCGCCGTGGCTGAGTACGGCTTTCGTGCAGGAGGACTTCGCGTTCCGGTCCAGATTCAGCGGCGCGAAGGCGCTGCTGCCCCGCTGGAAGCGTTGTCTGCGCGAGGCCGATGGCGACCTCGGGGAGGCCCTCGGCCAGGCGTACGTCGCCAAGACGTTCCCACCGGAGGCGCGCGCCCGCGCGCGCGCCGTGATCGACGACATTCGCGCAGCGTTTCACGACCGCTTGCTGCACCTCACCTGGATGTCGGATGCGACGCGCGCCCAAGCGCTCGACAAGCTGGCGCGCATGGGGGAGAAGGTGGGCTATCCGGACCGGTGGCGGGACTATTCCCGTCTGCGGGTGTCCGAGGGGCCGTTCATCGTGAACGTGGCGCAGGCGAATGCGTTCGAGTGGGAGCGCACGGTGAACCGGCCGGGGATGCCGGTCGACACGACCGAATGGGGCATCACGGTCCCTACCGTCAACGCGTACTACGATCCGACGAAGAACGAGATGGTGTTTCCCGCCGGCGCGCTCATGCCACAGACGTTCGACGCGAGCGCGGACGATGGCGCGAACTACGGCTCACTCGGCGGCAGCTGGGCCGGCCACGAGCTGACCCACGGCTTCGACGACGAAGGCCGCCACTACGACGCCAAGGGCAACTTACGCGATTGGTGGCAGCCGTCCGATTCGACGCACTTCATCGAGCAAGCCGCGCTCGTGGAGCGTCAATTCGACGAATACATCCAGGTCGACACGTTCCACGTGAACGGCAAGCTCACCGAGGGCGAAAACATCGCCGACTGGGGCGGCCTCCTGACGGCCTACGACGCGCTGGGGAACCGGTTGGCGCGGGCGGGGCGTCCTGGTTTGATCGAGGGCTATACGCCGGAGCAGCGGTACTTCATTGCGTACGCGCAGAGCTGGCGCGTCCACACCCGTCCCGAGCAGCTTCGCACGCGGGTGACCGTGGATCCGCACGCCCCGGAGAAGTGGCGCATCAACGGACCGCTCTCGAACATTCCGGCGTTCGCGCAGGCGTTCGGCTGTAAGGACGGGGATCCGATGGTGCGGCCGCAGGACAAGGTTCCGAGTATCTGGTAATTCACCAACGGGATGGAGGTCTCCACGATGCGCGTGTTAGGACGCTCGGTGCTGGTGCTGACGGCCGGCCTGCTGCTCGCGGCCACACCGGCTTCCCCACCCGGGGATACGCTGCGAGGGTTCACGCTGGAATCGTCTAAAGCGGAACGGGATTGGGAGACGAAGTTCCGCGCCGTCCCATCCACCGACTCGCTGCGGTCCTACATGCGACGGCTGTCTGCGCGGCCGCACCACGTCGGCTCACCGTACGATCGCGACAACGCGGAGTGGATCCTCGCCAAGTTCAAGAGCTTCGGGCTGGACGCGCACATCGAGACCTTCGACGTGCTGTTCCCCACGCCCATCGAGCGTGTCGTCGAGCTGGTGGCCCCGACAAGATTCGTCGCGCAGTTGCGCGAGCCTCCGGTGGGCGGGGACCCCACGTCGGCGCAGCAAAGCGAGCAGCTCCCCACGTACAATGCCTACTCGATCGACGGCGACGTCACGGCGCCGCTCGTGTATGTGAACTACGGCGTCCCGGCCGATTACGACCGGCTCGAGCGGCTGGGGATCTCGGTGAAAGGCGCGATCGTGATCGCGCGGTACTTCGGCTCCTGGCGCGGTATCAAGCCGAAGGTCGCCGCCGAACACGGCGCCATCGGCTGCCTTATCTACTCCGATCCGCGCGACGACGGCTACGTGCAAGGCGACACCTACCCTCGCGGGCCGTGGCGTCCCCGTTTCGGCGTGCAGCGCGGCAGTGTCATGGAGATGGAAGTGTATCCGGGCGACCCACTCACGCCGGGCGTCGGGGCGACGAAGGACGCGAAGCGCCTCCCGCTCGCTGAAGCGCACACGCTCACCAAGATCCCCGTGCTGCCGATTTCGTACGCCGACGCGCAACCCTTGCTCGCAGCCATCGGCGGGCCCGTGGCTCCCGATGAGTGGCGCGGCGGTCTCGGCATCACGTATCACGTGGGACCCGGACCCGCCCGGGTGCACCTGCGGGTCAAGTCCGACTGGAGCTTGAAGACGCTGCGCGATGTGATCGCGCGCATCCCCGGCAGCACGGCGCCTGATGAGTGGGTCATCCGCGGCAATCACCACGACGCCTGGGTCAACGGCGCGGAGGACCCGATCTCAGGTCAGTCGCCACTGCTGGAAGAGGCGCGCGCCCTGGGCGAGCTGCTCAAGCAGGGATGGAAACCCCGCCGCACGATCATCTACGCGGCGTGGGATGGCGAGGAACCAGCGTTGCTCGGCTCCACGGAGTGGGTCGAGGCGCACGCGGACGAGCTGGCGGCCAAAGCCGTCACGTACCTGAATACCGATTCGAACGGTCGCGGCTACCTCGGGATGGCCGGCTCGCACTCGTTACAGCGCTTCATCAACGACGTGGCCCGGGACATTGAAGACCCTGAGACGAAGCTCAGTGTCTGGAAGCGCACGGAGCTGCGCGCCATCGCCGACGCGTCCACGGCCGAGCGTCGCCGCGAGATTCGCACCGAGCCCGATCTCCGGATCGGCGCGCTCGGCTCGGGATCGGACTTTTCGCCGTTCCTCCAGCACGTGGGCATCGCTTCGCTGAATCTCGGCTACGGCGGCGAGGACGGTGGGGGCATCTATCACTCGATTTACGATGACTTCGCCTGGTACACGCGGTTCGACGACACCTCGTTCGTGTACGGACGGGCCCTCGCGCAGACGGTCGGCACCGCGGTGCTCCGGCTCGCCGATGCCGAGGTCCTCCCGTACGAGTTCACGGGCTTCGCCGAGACGGTGGGGCGCTACGCCAAGGAGGTCGAGAAGTTGTTGCAGGACGAGCAGGAGCAGACGGCGGAGCGCAATCGCGAACTGGATGAAGGGATGTTCGCCGCGACCGCCGATCCATGGGAGCGGTCCGTGCCGCCGCCCCGACAGGACCCGCCGCCGCACCTCGATTTCTCGCCGCTCGCCAACGCGGTGGATTCGCTCACGCGCGCGGCCGACCGGTACGAGAAGGCGTTCGCCCGCGCGCAGGCAAGCGGCACCGCGTTCGCGCAGTCCGGCGCCGCGGCGCTCAATGCGATACTGATCCGCACCGAGCGGGCGCTCACGGTTGCGCCGGGCCTACCGCGACGCCCCTGGTTCCACCATGCAGTCTACGCGCCGGGGTTCTACACGGGCTACGGCGTCAAAACGCTCCCCGGCGTGCGCGAGGCGATCGAGCAGCGCAACTGGAAGGAAGCGGACGCGCAGATCGCGATCGCGGCGAGCGCGCTCAGCGCGGAGGGGGACGTGCTTGGCCGCGCCGCGGCGCAGCTGGAACAGCTCGCCCCTTGATCCCTCGCTGCCGGGGCGTCACTCGCGACGGCGAGCCGCGTACCGCAGCGCTCCCACCCGGTGGCGGTGGTGTCTCGAACCAGGCTGGGTCGGACATGCCACCGTCTCTGATGGCGACGACAAAATAGTAGTAGTAGTACCAGTACGGGTCTACGTACTGGAACGAAGTGACATTCGCATCAAGCGTGCCGATCGCCCACTGGTCGCCGTAACCGTCGTCGAGCCACACCTGGTAACCCTGCTCGACGTTGGAGTTGTCCGTCCACGTGAACTCGATCGTTTCGGCATCGAGTGGGGTGGCAGCGACAACGGTCGGGGCGGCCGGCGGCTTGGTACAGGAGCTATCCGATGGCGGCGAATCCCCCACAAGGTTGAACGCGACCACCCGGTAGCAGACCAGTTCCTCGCTCGGCACCGGGTAGTCCCAGAAGACCGTCGCGTTCGCACCGGCATTGCCTGCGGCCGTCCAGGTCGCACCGTCGCCCAAGCGCTCCACCCGAAATCCTGTTTCGTTGAGGGAAGGGTCGGACCAGAAGATGCCCACAGTATTGCTACCGGCAGGACTGGCATCTGCATAGTTGGGCGCTGCCGGGGCGGAGATCGCGATCACGACCTGCACGTTGTTTGTGTACCAGGATGTTCCGCCGTCCCGTCCCGCGCTCACGCCGTAGAAGTAGGTGTTGTCCGGCGGCGGCTCATCGTGATATGCAGTCGTATTGGCGCCCACCGTCACGACCGTCGCCGAGCCGTCCGCCAGGTTGGTGCGATAAATATTGAACCCATCCTCGACGCTCGAATGGTCGATCCACGTGAGATTCACGCCGGCCCCGACGACAGTCGCGGCAAGGTCGGTGGGCGAATTCGGGATCGCCGTGCAGAAGACATTCGACGGGTCAGAATCGCCGTACGAGTTCAATGCGAACACCCGGTAGCAGGCAAGCTGCTCGCGGGCGACCTGGTAATCGTACAGCGACGTCGAGTTGGCGGAGAACGTCGCAATGGCGGTCCAGGGGCCGGTGGCGGTCCCCGAGCGCTCGATACGGAAATTGGATTCGTCCGTCGAGTTATCCATCCACGTTACGTGAACCGCGTACCCGTTGTACGGCGCCGCATTGACGGCTGACGGTGGAGCGGGCACGAGTGAGCGCGGTGTGGTCGCGCACGCGACGGCCGAGAAATCCGAGTAGTTGTTCTTGCGCCCCGTCGTGCGGAACGCGCGGACCTCGTAGCAGTACTGCTTTGAGCCCACGACTCCAAAGTCGCTGTAGCTCGTGACACGTGGTCCCGTCGTGGCCAGGAATGAGAAGCTGCCGGCGGGCCCGGTCGTTGACTGATAGACCTCGAACCCCGTCTCGTTGGTGGAGTTGTCTTGCCAGGTCAGGTTGATCTGGTTGAACGCGACAGCGGTTGCCGTGAAACTGCCGGGCGCGCCGACGAACATAAATGACGGCGCCAGCGGCTCGCGGCCATCGCACCCCACCGCCGAGATCAGTAGCAACACCGTGAATGCCCGAGATCCGCGACTCCAGCCCATAAAGCCTCCTTTAAGAGCTCACGGCTGCATGTACCGATACAGCGATCCGATCCGCCGCACGCGATAGAAGAACGGCAGCGCCTGGCCATTCAGCGTCAGCCGGCCTTCCCAGACCACCTGCCCCGCGGCGCTCACCTCGGTCATGGAGCTGGCGGCGCCGTACCCAACCAAGGTGTTCCCGTTCTGAAATCGCTGCACCGAACCCACAAACGGGGTGAAAACGGGCGGGTCGTGCCGGAATTGCCACACCAGCGTCGCCGTCTTCGCCTGCAGGTCGAGCCGGTACTGCACGGCCCGGCTCTCCGGCGGGTTATGCACGAGCCCGTTGTCGTAGAAAAGCAGGTCCCCGTTGTCGAGGACCCGCACATCGTGCTGGAACCCGAATCCGTTGAGCGGATCACCCACGATGCTGAACTGGTTGTGCCGGCCGCCGAAGCGCCACAGCATCTCGCCCGTCACCGCGTCGATCTTCGCGATCTCGCCGAGCATCGCGAACGAAACGACGTAGTTCCCGTCGCGATCGATCGCCAGCGAGTTGGGGTGGTCAAAGTCTATGCTAGGATAGAGGCCCAGATTCGGGGGCACGAAGACCCAGTCGGTGAGCGAGAAGTGATCCCACGCGTTCCAGAGAAACTCGGTGACCCCCGACGCCGATTGGCGCAAAATGGCGTGCCCCGCGACGAGTTGATCGGGGCGCCCACCCAGCGCCGTCAGGTCCACGGTCCGCAAGTCGTAGCCGAACAGGTGGGCCGCAGTCACGCCGTCGCCCGTCATGGTGACGACGAGCTCGTGATTGTCCGTGTAGTAGGGAGCCCCCGCCGTGTAGACCCGGACGATCGTTCCATCGGGGCGGAATTCGATGTAGCGCCCACCGACCGGCTGCCAGCCGGTGCTCGCGCCCACGTACACGGTGAAATCACCATTGGGGAGTTGCTTGGTCTCCATCGCCGATTCGTCCGCATGAATCGGGATGCGCTGGTACCAACGGATTCGACCCTCAGGGTCGAATGCGAGCACGAAGGCCGCGCTGTCGTGGCTGACTTCGGTCACGAGGTACCCCGGCGGCACCGCCCCGACGATCGATAAGTGGACGCCTTGCAGAATCTCAGGGAGGTCGGCCGTGCGGTACGCCAGCGTATCCGACGCGATCGCCCCGCCCGGCCCGGCCGCGGCGATCGCGAAGTGATAGCCGGTATTCGGCAACAGTCCCAGCGCCACGAGCCTCGCCGGACCGGCCCCCCCCCCGACCGCGTAGTACGGCGTCGTCGCGACCGTGCCGCCGTCGGTCCAGTAAGACAGTCGCGCGGAATCGGCCCGCTGGATGTCGAACGTCGCCACGACCGACAGCGCATTGAGTGGGTTTGCGTCCACTACCACGGCAGAGAGACTGGGCGGAGGCGGCCCCGATCCCACGATCGCGTCGTGACACGCGGCCGCCCCCCCGAGCAACGCGACTGCACAAACGGTCGGCCAAGCCGCGGCGGGGTGGCGGCTCATGGGTGTGGCTTCCACGCCGGGCTGTGAGCCTCGTTCCCGTACGTGACCTGATTGACGTTGCCGCCGTCCGCCCGCGCCACGAAGATCACCGGGTACGTGTAACAGTCGTAGTAACCGCAGTCCTCGATGGATCCCACGAACGCGAGCTGCGATCCGTCGACCGACCAGGCCGGCTCTGATCCAACCAGCCCGCCGCCAATCCGCGTGACGCCGCTGCCGTCGGCAGACATGAGGGCGATTTCGTCCGTACCGAAGCGGGTGGTAACGAACGCGAGCCGCGAGCCATCCGGCTTCCAGGCGGCACCGTAGTCGCGTCCCGCATCGGTCGTGAGCCTGACGAAACCCGTGCCGTCGGCATGCACGGCGCAGATGTCGTCGTTCCCCGCGTCCACCTGGCAATTGAAGGCGATCCTGTTGCCGTCGGGCGACCACGCCGGGCTCCCCAGGAATCCGACGCCATTAGTGAGACGCACCACGTTCGAGCCGTCGGCGTGCATGGCATAAAGCTCGGGAGCGCCGCTGCGGGTCGAAGCGAAGGCGATCTTCAATCCGTCAGGAGACCAGGCGGGGTGGGCCGCGGCCGCGGGAGACTCGGTCGTCAGCTGGATTCTTCCCGAGCCGTCGGGATTCACCACGCAAATCTCGACGCTCCCGGCGCTGCACTCGTACGCCAGCCTGGCGCCGTCCGGCGCCCACGCGGGAGCGCGTCCCGACGTGACACTGGTCAACGCGGATCCATCCGCGTGGACGACGGCGATCGCACCATTCTGTGAGAACGCGATCCGCTCGGCCAACACACACGTGACCGAAAACGTGACGTCTACCGTACCCCCCTCGGGCACGGTCACGGTACGTCTGTTGTCACCGTTGACCGCGCAATTCCCGGCGGCTCCGGACAGCACCACGCTGTGAGAGCCCGCGGTCACGGCGTTGAAGGTGAACCCATCGTTCACCGAGAAGGGTCGAGACCAGTGGCACGCTTCGCTGGGAGACCGATCGATGCACACGGAATAGCCATCGGGGTCGACGTCGACACCCACGGTCGAAGTGCTGACATGGACGCTGCCCGGCGGTGGGCACGTGATGGAGAACGGTACTTGCGTGGTGTCAGTCGCCGTGGCGCTCACCGGGCGAGGATTCGCCCCGCCGACGGTGCAGTTGTCGGCCACGTCGTTCAGCAGCACGGTGTGATTGCCGGCGGGAACCCCGATGGTCAGCGTCCCATTCAGCCCAATCGCTTGGGGCGCGCCGGAATAGCAGTAGAGGTCGTCGTAGTAGTCATACTGTGGATCGACGCAGGCGGTGTAGCCGTTCGGATCGACCTGCCCACCCGTGGTAGCGGTGGTTATGTGCAGGCGCGGGAGCGTCGCACAGGTGAGAGATAGCGCGACCTCCGTCGTGTTGCCGACCGATGTGCTCACCATCCTGGGGTTCTCACCGCTCACCACGCAGTTGCCGGCAATACCCTGGAGGAGCACGCGGTGATCTCCGGCGCTGACGCTCAGGGTCACCGCCCCGTTCACCGTGATCGACGGGCCATAGGCGCAGGACGTGCCATAGTAGCCGGCGGACGGATCGACGCAGACGACGTAGCCGTCAGGGTCGAGATCCACGCCACTGGTCGTGGCCGTGACGTGGAGACTGCCGTGCGTCGAAACGCACTGCACGGCGAACGTTGCCGTCGCCAGGGTGTGCGCCTTGACATAGATCGGCACGGGATTGGGACTCGTCACCGTGCAATTCGCGGCGGTGCCCCCGAGTAGCACGCTGTGCGAGCCGACGTGGAGGGTGGAGTCGATCCATTGGTCGCTCAGGCCGATGGTCGCCAACTGGAGGCCGTCGACGATGACGAGGTATCCATCCGGATCGGGGTCCGGCCCCGCGGTGGAGACAGTCACACGAAGCATCGCAGGCCCGACCAACTGGGGGCCGGTCGGTCCGTCGCACGAGACCACCAGAAGACACCCGAAGCCCAAAACGGCGCGACGCCAACACATGCAGCCCTCCCTTGAAATGGGCACTCGAGCGGCCTTTACAACGGGCCGCCTAGCCTACCACTTGTAGGGCTTGTCAAGCGTTAGGTGGCCGTTAGATGCTCAAGCTGCAGCTGCTGGGATCGCTGGATCTGCTGGACGCCGGTCGCGACATCTCCCCCGTTTTGCGCCGGCCCAAGAGCCTCGCGCTCCTGGCGTACCTCGCCGCAGCCCGGCCACGCGGATTTCACCGCCGGGACACCCTCCTCGCACTCTTCTGGCCGGACCTCGACCAGGCACACGCCCGCAACGCGCTGCGGCAGACGGTACACTCGCTCCGTCACGAACTTGGCGGTCACGTCTTGATCGGGCGGGGTGAAGAGGAGCTGGGTGTGGATAGCGCGCGGCTGTGGTGTGACGTGGCACAGTTCGAGGCGCACTTGGATGGTCACGACCTGAAGGCAGCCGTCGCGTTATATCGGGGCGAGCTGTTACATGGCTTTCACGTGTCGGGCGCGAATGAGTTCGAGGCGTGGCAGGATCAAGAGCGGAAATATCTCGCGAAGCGAGCCCTCACGGCGACGCTCGACCTCTCGAAGCAAGCCGAGCGCGGTGGCGAGTACCCTACTGCGGTGACCTGGGCGAAGCGCGCCGTCGAGATCGGCCCGTACGATGAGAGCGCGCTCCGATGGTTACTCCGGCTCCTCGATCACATCGGTCGTCGGTCGGATGCGGTTCGCGAATACGAAGAATTTGCCGACCGCCTGGCACTCGATCTCGAAGTCAATCCCTCACCGGAAACACGCTCGCTGATGGAGACGATTCGAGCGCGCGTCGAGCCGCAGCTCTTCGTCTCAGCAGGTGTCCTGACTGCGAAGTCGCCCGGCGTCGAAGCTCAGCGTCCGGACAGTGAAGCAAAGACCTCACGGGCGCCGGACAGCGTACGCAACGTGTTTTCCCGCTCGCTGGGTGTATTCCAGGCGGTGCTCGCCCGTGTAAGCGCCTCCATTCGCTCGATCCAGCGGACGAAGAACCCGGCATCGTCCGAAGAGCGGACCGGTTCGTCGCCGACACGCACGTAGATCGGACCCGTAGACGCGAACGGATAGAGATCGAGCACCGGCAGCTCGGCGCGATCGCTGTAGGCGCGCAGCACATACCAGCCACTCCCGTTCACCGGCACCAAAACAGTATCAGCAGCCGTCATCCGATCGGCGCCGACCGGCACCGTCGCGACAACCTTTCCATTGCCGATGATCTCCAGATGATCAACCGGCACGTTCGATCGTAGCCTCACGACCGCCCTGAGCTGACGCATCTCGGCCGAGATCTTGATCTCGTCCCCAATCCCGCGACCCGCGAGCGAGAACTCGAGCAGCGGCCCATTCGTCACGAACGTCCTTCCCGCTTTGAGTCCTGCAAGCCATGTCCGGTGATCGAGCCGGGGCCCCGACTGCACGAACACGCGCAGTAGACCAGGTGGCCCACGCAGGCTGGCGAAATTCGGGAAGGCATCCGTGCCGGCCGCCGCGGGCAGCCGGAATCCGCAATTGAGCAGGCGATACCAAATCTCGGACGTGATGAGATGGTCCGAGTATCCCATGACCTCGACGTAGTCGACTTTGCCCAGGGCGACGTCGACGGGCAGCTCGTAGAGCAGTGGCGCAGTCGTGTCGGCGGGATCGGGCCTCGTATCGAAGGGATGGACGTACCCGACCAGGGCGCCCTGTGCATGGGCGAGATCGGCGACCGTGGCGTTCGTCAATCCAAGACTTGCCGCCGCGGTGTTGGGATATCCGGCATACTCCGGGAGCAGATAGTGCGACTGGAGGCCGAGCAGTCCGATGTGGCCCCAGACGCTGGTGTGAAACTCCTGCGCGTGCATAAGCAGGAAACTGGCGGTCGATACCGGATCCGCGTCGGTGCGGAAGTAGGCGATGTCCGGAATCCGCTGCTCCTTGTTCACAATCAGATTCTCGACGACATGCAGGTCCTCGGCGCGCGCCTGGAACGCGAGATGCTGCGGCGTGTTGCGGTAGGCGCCACCGTAGTTCATGTGCACGTGCACGTCCCCGCTCCACCAGCCGCGGGCCGGTAGATCGTCGAGTCGATCCAGGACTACGCGCTCTGTCACACGACGGCCCGTCGGCACGAGCACGTCGGCGCGAGCTACCTGATACTCCGGTCCACGCCACACTTCGACGTGCAGTCGCCCAGCAGGTACCGTAAGCACCGCGTCGCCCGACGAGTGGAAGTACGGATACTCGAACCGACGCTCCGTCCGATCGAACGCCTCATCCGCATGCCGCCACGCATCGTCCGGCGCGTAGCCGCGGCCTTCGGGGGTCGTAACCGACACCCGCGCCGCCAGCAGGCGACCGGCGTGATCCACGACGTTCAGTTTGAGTGTGCCAACCGGATCCTTGTAGCGCCGCTCGCGCGCGACGACCTGCTGCTTTTCGCCCCCCGGCACAACGATTACCCACAACGACGTGTTGCCACCTTCACTTGAGATGTATGCGATGCGGTTTCCATCATGTGACCAGCGCGGCGCTGTCGCATCGAATTCGCCATACGTGAGGGGAAAGGGATCGCCGCCCTCGCTCGTCATGAGCCACAACTGATTCCACTGCCGGCCGAGGTAGGAGCTGTACACGACGCGCGTGCCGTCCGACGACCAGTCGGGGCGCGCCTTCCAGGTCGTCTCCTCGTAACGCAGCTCGCGCGGCGCGGCGCCCGGGCGCGACTCCATCCGCCAAAATCCTCCGGTGCCGTGAATATGCCCGCGGTTAGAGACGAGAATGAGCTCCTTGCCGTCCGGCGACCACGTCGGGGAGATGTAGTGGTCCCACGTGCTGTAGTAGTAGCGGGGCAACTTGCTGTCGTTATCGTCAGTGAGACGCACGGGATCCTTCGCCCCTCCGGGGCTCAGGACGAAGATGTGCCAGCGGCCATGGTAGACGGAGGAGACGAACGCGATGCGCGAGCCCCCCCCATCGGGCGACCAGCGCGGCTCGAGGTTTACGGCGCCGTTGGATGTGAGGGGCGTGATGCTCGCCGACGCGAGATCGAGTAGCTCGAGCTCGATCGCATCACGCGCATAGCGCGCGAACACGACCGAGCGTCCGTCGGGCGACCAGTCCGGTTGGTAGTCGTATACTGGGCCCGAGGTGAGTTGGACAGCCGTGTCCGACCCAATCCGTTGGCGCCACAGCCATCCTTGCATGGAGTAGATCAACTCGCTGCCATCCGGTGACCAGGTCGCCGAGCTGGGGCCAGTGGTCGCCTGCGGCACGTACATCTCGCGCCAGTAGTAGGCGTGGGGGAGATCGACCTGTTTGAGAACCGGTGCCCGTTGCGCGTGCAGGCCGGCGGGAATCAGCGCGCAGGCTAGCGCGAGGCGTCGATCCATCGCTCGATCGATGCGCGCAGCATGGGCAGCGGGACGGCGCCGTTCTCCAGTACGCGATCGTGAAACTCCCGGATGTCGAAGCGTTTGCCGAGCCGCTGCAACGCCATGGCGCGCAGCCGCCGGATCTCCAGACGGCCGAGGCCGTATGACAAGCCCTGCGCCGGCCACACCGGATAGCGATCGACCCCGACTTCCGCGCGGAGCAACGGGACGTGCGTGTGCTCGCGGATGTAATCGATCGCCTGCTCGCGCGTCCAGCCGAACGCGTGGATTCCCGTATCCACGACGAGCAACGCTGCCGAGAGCGTGATGTCGGCGAGCATGCCGAAGCGCGCGGTATCGGACGAATACAACCCCATCTCGTCGGCGAGCTGTTCGGCGTACTCGGCCCACCCCTCTCCCATGCCGGGCGACCAGAAGTAGCGGGCGATCGCGGGAATCGCGTCGCCGCGCTCGAGCGCAATCGTCCCCTGGAGATGGTGGCCCGGGATCGTTTCGTGGAACGACAGCGGCTCGAGATCGGCCCGCGACTTGTGCCGTGGATCGTAAGTGGACAGGTAATAAATCCCCGGCCTGCTGCCATCCTCGGCCGGCGGATTCCACTCGCCGACGCTCTGCCGCTCCCGGAACGCGGGGTACGGCTCGACGACGATCGGCGCGCGCGGCAGCCGTCCGAAATACGCGGGGATCGCGTGCTGCGCCCGCGCGAGCGCATCGCGGGCACGCGCCAGCATTTCGTCGCGCGTGTGGAACGTGTATGCGGTATCGCTGCGCAACCGCTCGAGGAGCCTGGCGACGTCGCTGGTGCCGAACGACCGGATCGCGATCAGCTGCATGGCATGCTCGAGCTCATCCAGCGTCGCAAGCCCGATCTTGTACACGGAGTCGGGCGAGAGCGTCAGGCCGGTCGTCGTGCGAATGCTCGCGCGGTAGCAGTCGGACCCGTGCGGGTTGGCCGAGACACCGATCTCTTCGCGTGCGTGGTCGAGATACTCGGCCGCCAGGAAATCGCGATACCGGCGCGCCGCGGGAAAGATCTCCTGCTCGATCACCCGCCCCAGCTCGGCGACAAACTCTGGGGTCGAGTCGCGGCGCGCGGGATCGGACAGCGGCGAGCTGGTCAGCGCCGTGGCGAGCAGTGTATCGAGTTGACGGAGTGCAAGCTCGACGTTGTGGCGGGGAGCCGTGTAGCCGCGGCGCAGTCCCTCCCGGTGATTCGCCATCTCCGTCGCGATGTACGTGGGTACCGCGCGCCAGCGCGCGAGGGTTTGGCGCCGCGCTTCTTCAGTGCCGACGCCCTGCAGCGTCGCCAGGGCCGTGATGGTGGGCAGCCAGCCGCCGCCCGTTTGCGCCACGCTCCAGAGCTCGAAGCGGCAGACACGCGTCGCCATGGAGCCCTCGATGGCGTCGCGCATGATGCCGTACGCCACCGCCTCGGGCCGGCCCTCGATCCGCCGCGGGTTGATACGCCGCAGCTGCGCCAGCCAGGCATCTTCGCGCGCTTGCCAGCGAGCGATCGCGTCAGGCGAGTTGTCGGGCAGCCGGTCATGCGGCCCGTTCGCCACGCCATCCAGCGTCGCTTCGTCGGGATGGCGCTCGAAGTAGGCAGTGACAAACGAGTCGGCAAGTTGCCGCACGCGGAGCGCCAGCGAATCGGGATTGCCCTGCAGAACGAGCACGAGTGCGAGCATCATGATTTGAGGTACAGCCGTTTCGGGTCCAGAACTTCACGGAGCAGCTGCAGCTCCGTGGGCGTGGGTGGATCGAGGCGATCCAAACGCGGCTTGGCCCGCAGATTCCACGCGACGCCGGCTTTGACCTCGGCGGCTTCCACGCCAGGATACAGCGCCGCTAAGACGAGCTCTCCCTTCTCATCCGGCTCGAGCACCCCCTTGTCGGTGATCACACGCTTCACCCGCTGCCCCGGACTCGTGAGAAAATCGATGCGCTCCGGGAACGCGCGCGGTGAGAGCTTCGCGATGATCACGATACGCTGCGCGTGCAGCGCGATCTCCGCGGCGCCTCCCGACCCCGGCAGGCGCACTTTCGGCCGCTGGTAATCGCCGATGACGGTGGTGTTGATGTTGCCATGGCGATCGACCTGCGCGCCGCCCAGAAAACCCACCTCGATGCGGCCGTTTTGGAGAAAGAGCTGAAAGACATCGGCCATGCCGCACACCATCAGCGAGCCGGTGACGAGCGCCGGATCGCCGATCGAGACGGGGAGCCGCGACGGCGTCGCGCCGACGGCGCCCGATTCGTAGATCAACACGAGATTGGGCGCGTGCGTGCGCCGCGCCAGATTGCACGCGAGGTTCGGTAACCCGATCCCGACCAAGACGACCTCGCCGTCCGCAAGCTCGCGCGCTGCGACGGAGGCCATCATTTCGTCGGCCGTGTAATCAGAAGCCGTAGTTCACTCCGGCGCAGCGCTGCTCTCCGGCCTTGAGCCGCTCCATCAACCGCGGCTGCTTCTCCATGTACTGCGCGCGATCCTGCACGCCATAGACGAACTCGTCGAGATAGCTCGCGAGCTCGGCGCGCTCGCGCGAGATCGCCTCCCAGCCGACGTAGAAGTCGTTGTCGCGATCGTAATGGCCTTGCGCGTAGGACGGATGCGCGCCCCAGGGCTCGACGACGACGGCGCTCACGATGACCGCGGGAATGAGCGTGCGATTGGGATCCGCGCGAATTACGCGCTCGTCCACCAGCTCCTCGACGACGACGATCACGCGCGCTGACGCAAAGGCGGCTTCCTTCTGGACGCCGAGCAGTCCCCAGATCTGCGTGTTACCATGCGCGTCGGCACGTTGCGCATGCACGATGGTGACATCGGGGTTCAGCGCCGGGACGGTGGCGAGCACCTCGCCCGTGTAGGGGCACGTCACCGATTTGATGCGCGGATTCGCTCGCGGCAGATCGGTGCCCGCGTAGTCGCGCAAGGTCCAGAACGGGAGGCGTGCCGCGCCCGCCGCGAAGCGCGCCACCATCCCGAAGTGCGAGTACTCTTCGATCTCGAGTGCACCCCCCTCCACCGCGCGGCGGAAGGCGTGCAGCGAGCCGACGCCGGGATTGCCGGCCCAGGAGAACACGAGCTTCCGCGCGCAGCCCGCGGCGATCATCTGATCGTAGATCAGATCCGGTGTGAGCCGGCAGAGCGTGAGATCGCGGCGCCGCTGGCGAATGATCTCATGCCCCGCAGCGAATGAGATCAGATGCGTGAATCCCTCGATGACGACGACGTCGCCGTCTCGTACGTAGCGCGCGACGGCATCCCGCATCGACATGACTTTTGACCCTAGTCCGACATCTCGTGCAGGCACTCGTCGATGATCCGGAGAGCGGTGTCGACGTCATACTCGTCGATGACGAGGGGCGGGGCGAGGCGCAGCGAGCTCTGGCCGCAGCCCAGCAGCAGCAGGCCCTTCTTGAAGGCGCGATCGACGAGCTCGCGGACCACGTCGGGCGCGGGCTCGCGCGTGTCCCGGTCTTTCACGAATTCGACGCCCACCATCAGGCCGCGGCCGCGCACGTCGCCGATCGCGGCGTACTTGTCCTGGAGCTTGCGCGCGCCGCCAATCAGGCGGTCGCCCATTTTCACAACGTTGGGGAGCAGCTCCTGCTCGACGATGTCGAGCGTCGCGAGCGCGGCGGCACAGCACACGGGGTTGCCGCCGAATGTGGTGCCATGGGCGCCCGGCTTCCACTTCATCACCGATTCTTTGGCGATGATCGCGCCGATGGGCATGCCGCTGCCGAGGCCCTTGGCGGAGAGGAGGATGTCGGGCTCGATGCCTTCGTACTCACACGCCCACATCTTCCCGGTGCGACCCATGCCGCACTGCACCTCGTCGCAGACGAGCAGGATACCGTAGCGATCGCAGAGCTCCCGCAGTTCACGGAGATACCCCGCGGGGGGTACGACATAGCCGCCCTCGCCCTGGATCGGCTCGACGAAAATGGCGGCGACGCTGTCCGGCGGGACTTTCTTGGCGAAGAACTCGTCTTCGATCCACGACGTGCAGCGCCTCGTGCACTCGGACTCGCCGCGGCAGTACTCGCACCGGTAGCGATAGCCGTAGGGGACGTGGTGGATCTCGGGGAGGAACGGGCCGAAACCGGAGCGCTGCACGGCCTTGCTCGCGGTGAGACTCAATCCTCCATAGGTCCGCCCGTGGAAAGCGCCGAGGAAGCCGATGATCGCTGGCCGTCCGGTCGAGTGACGCGCGAGCTTGATCGCGCCTTCGACCGCCTCTGTCCCGGAGTTCGACAAGAAGACCCGCTTCTTGCTTGGCCCGGGCGCGAGCTGAGCGAGCCGTTCGCACAGTGCCGCGAAGCTCTCGTAGTAGAAGTCCGAGCCGCAGATATGAAGGAAGCGGGCGGCGGCCTCCTGCACTGCTTTCACGACCTTGGGATGGCCATATCCTGTCGATGCGACCGCGATGCCGGCCATGAAATCGAGAAAGCGGTTGCCGTCCACGTCCTCGACCACGGCGCGCTCACCGCGCGCGACCGCCAGTGGATACTCTTTGGGATACGACGTCGAGGCGAAGCGATTCTGGCGTTCGACGATCGCACGGGCCTTGGGGCCCGGCGGCGGCACGACGATGCGGGGATAGTCGCGGCCCACCGTCATGCGCGAACCGCCAGCTTCGAAATGGTCTTTTCGAGCGCGATCGTAAGCCGGCTCACGATCTCGTCGATTTCCGGCTCAGTAATAATGAAGGGCGGCGCGATCAGCGCGGCGTCGCCGGTCGTGCCGTCGGCATGTCCCACGTTCGGCCACACCGTGATGCCGGTATCGAGCGCTGCGTCAGCAAATCGCTCGGCGAATTTTGCCGAGCGCGGGAATGGCACTCGACTCGCCTTGTCTTCGACGAATTCGATGCCGCCGAGCAGCCCGCGCCCGCGCACGTCACCCACGTGGGGCAGATCGGTCAAGAACCGCAGCCGCTCGTGCAGCACGCGACCCATCTGGGCGCAGCGCTCGACGAGCTTGTGCTGCTTGAGGTAGCGCATCGTCGCCACACCGGCCGCGCAGGCGACAGGATGATGCGAGAATGTCTGCGCGTGGATGAAGCTGCCCGAGCCATTCGCCATCACCTCCACAATGCGCTCGGGCGCCGCGATGCCCGACAGGGCCGCGTAGCCGGCCGAGACCCCTTTCCCGAACGTCATGATGTCCGGCGTGACGTCGTACGGCTCGATCGCCCACCAGGTACCCGTACGGCCGATGCCCACCAGCACCTCGTCGGCGACGAAGAGCACGTCGTGGCGATCGCAGATCTCCCGGACGCGCTTGAAGTATTCGGGCCGCGGGGTGGAGGCTCCCGTCGAGGAGCCGCCTACAGGCTCGGCGATGAACGCCGCGACCTGATCGGCGCCGAGGTTTTCGATGGCTTCTTCGAGCACGGCCGCGCTGCATACCGGGCAGGCGGCGCCGCGGCCACCGCATTCGCAGCGATACGGATACGGCGCGGGGATGCGGTGCACATCCACGAGCCAGGGGCGGAACGGCGCCTTATGCGCCTCGCGGGCCGAGGCAGAGAGCGCGAGCAGTGTGCTACCATGGTAACCGGGTCCGAGCGCGATGATCTTGTGCTTGGAAGCGCGCCCCCGCTCCACCCAGTACTGCCGCGCCAGCTTCAGCGCGGCTTCGACTGCCTCCGATCCACTACAGAGGAAGTAGAGCTTCGAGAGGTCGCCGGGCAGCGTCTCGGCAAGCTCGTCGGCAAGGTTCTCGACCGGCCCGTGCGTAAACATCGTGCCCGAGAGGTAGCCGAACTGTCGGCACTGCTCGGCGATCGAGTTTGCAATCTCGGGGTTGGAGTGGCCGAGGTTGGCGACATAGGCGCCGCCGACGGCGTCGAGGTAACGCTTGCCGCGGGAATCGATGAGCCAGCACCCTTCCCCGCGCACGATGTTGGGGTACTCGTAGCCGAGTTTGCGGTAAAAGACATGGCTGCTCGGATAACGGTGAGTCGTCATCGGGGAAAAGGTACGACGCGCGACCAAAAGGAGCGAGCGAGCTGTCGCGCGCGCGCAACACGAGGTTCCTTGCCGGTTGGCTGCGCGGACGGTCTCTTTGTAGCGCCACAATCACAGAGGCCTTCCCATGTTCCGCGTCGCGTCCCTCGCCGCCGTTCTTACCGTCCTCGTCCCGCTGCCGGGCCACGCCCAGGGCGGGCGTCGGGCGGCGCGCACCGCGCGTCCGGCCCAGGCGCCCGCGGCGGCCGCGCCGGTCGCCGATACCGTCACGTTCAGCCAGCTCCGCTACCGCTACATCGGACCCGTCGGAAACCGGGTCGCGGCGGTCGCTGGCGTGGCGGGCGACGCGAGCACGTACTACGCGGGCGCCGCGTCGGGCGGCATCTGGAAGACCACCGACGGCGGCATCCACTGGCAGCCGATCTTCGACGACCAGCCGGTGCAGTCGATCGGCGCGCTCGCAGTCGCGCCGTCAGACGCAAACGTCGTGTGGGCGGGAACGGGGGAGGCGTGGATCCGCAGTCACATCTCGATCGGCAACGGGATCTACAAGTCCACTGACGCGGGGAAGACGTGGCAGCACGTGGGGCTCGACCTCACGGGCCGCATCGGGCGCGTGGTGATCCACCCCACCAACCCCGACATCGTGTACGCCGCCGCGTTGGGACACAGCTACGGCCCGCAGCAGGAGCGCGGCGTGTACCGCACGATGGACGGCGGTAAGACGTGGGAGCGCGTGCTGTTCGTCGATGAGAACACAGGCGCCGCCGATGTGGTAATGGACCCGAACAACCCGCGCATCCTGTTCGCCGCGATGTGGCAGCTCGTGATCCACACGTGGGGCCGGGAGAGCGGCGGGCCGGGGAGCGGGATCTACATGTCGAAAGACGGTGGCACGACCTGGAAGAAGCTGACGGGCAACGGGCTGCCGGCGAAGCCGTTCGGCAAGGTCGGGCTCGCCATCTCGCGCAGCAACTCGAGCCGCATCTACGCGCTGATCGAGACGGGCGACGGAG
Organism: Gemmatimonadales bacterium; assembly: GCA_036390255.1. Lineage (GTDB taxonomy): Bacteria > Gemmatimonadota > Gemmatimonadetes > Gemmatimonadales > GWC2-71-9 > 20CM-2-65-7. Next base: position 42,502 of record DASWCE010000004.1, read on the forward strand.
TGCCGGTGCACGGTCAAGACACCGATCGCGGCGAGCTGTGGCGCTCCGACGACGGCGGTGAGAACTGGCGCGTCGTGTCCTACGACCGACAGTTGTCATGCCGCCAGCCGTACTACACGCGGGTCGCGGTCGCGCCCGACCGCGACAACGAGGCGTACTTCCTGTGCGCGGCCTTCTCCAAGACGCTCGACGGCGGGGAGACGACGACGAACGTCCCGTTCCCGCAATCGCCCGGCGGCGACAACCACGACATGTGGATCGACCCGACCGACGGCAACCGCATGGTCGTGGGCAACGACGGGCAAGTTGCGATCTCCACCAACCGCGGCCGCAGCTGGGATCGCGTGCAACTCCCGATCGCGCAGATGTATCACGCCACCGTGGACAACCAGATCCCTTATTACGTGATGGGCAACCGCCAGGACGGGCCGTCGTCGCGCGGGCCGTCGAATTCGAAGATCGGCGGCTTCGGGGGGGGCGGAGGCGGAGGAGGAACGGGCATCATCCCGCGCGGGGAGTGGCATTCCGTGGGCGGTGGCGAGAGCGGCTGGGCGACGCCCGACCCCACCGACGCGAACATCATCTGGTCGTCGGCGTCCGGCTCGGGGAGCGTGGGCGGGATCGTGGTGCGCTACGACGAGCGCACGCGGCAGGCGCAGAACGTGGAGATATGGCCGCAGAGCACGATCGGTTTCCCGGCGGCGGACGTGAAGTACCGCTTCGTGTGGACCATGCCGCTGACGATCTCACCGCACGATCACAACCGCATCTACGCCGGCAGCCAGTTCGTCCACATGACGACCGACGCCGGCAAGAGCTGGCAGGTGATCAGCCCCGATCTGACGCTCAACGACAAGAGCAAGCAGCAGATCTCGGGCGGGCTCACTCCGGACAACATCGGCGTCGAGTACGCCGACGTGGTGTTCGCGATCGCGGAGTCGCCGCTGAAGGCGGGTTTGATCTGGGCGGGCACGAACGATGGCCTGGTGCAGCTCACCCGCGACGGCGGGAAGAACTGGACGAACGTCACGGCCAGCATTCCGGGCATGCCAGCGTGGGGCACGGTCTCGAACATAGAACCGTCGCGCTACGACACCGGCACTGCGTACCTCACGGTGGATGCGCATCAGGCCAACAACCGCGACCCGTTCGTCTACAAGACGACCGACTACGGGCGCAGCTGGCGACTCATCGTGAACGGCGTCGCCAAAGGGCCGGCGAGCTACGCGCACGTGGTCCGGGAGGACCCGGTGCGTCGCGGACTGCTCTACCTCGGTACCGAGAGCGGGCTGTTCGTGTCGTTCGACGACGGCGAGAGTTGGCAGCCGCTGCAGACCAGTCTCCCGCACGCGCCCGTGTACTGGCTGGTGATCCAGGATCACTTCAACGACCTCGTGGTCTCGACGTACGGGCGCGGCTTCTGGATCCTCGACGACCTGACACCGTTGCAGCAGCTCACCGGGGACGTTCGTGGTCAGACGGCCGCGCTGTTCAAGCCGCGCGCCGCGTACCGGTTCCGCTCGATCACGTCGCCGAACGCGATGACTGACGATCCCACCGCCGGGCAGAATCCACCCTACGGCGCCGCGATCAATTACTGGCTCAAGTCGGCCCCCTCGGGGGGCGGCGACGCCACTCTCGCCATTCAGGACGCGGCGGGCAAGACTATCCGCACGCTCAAGGGAACGAAGAACGCCGGCATCAACCGGGTGTGGTGGGATCTTCGCAACGATTCCACGCCGCCGGCCCGGCTGCGCACCCCACCGCTGTACGCGCCGGACGTGCGGCTCGGGAACGAGGGTTGGCGGCCCGCGCCGGGGATCGCGACGCTGACCGTGTTGATGCCGCCTGGGACGTACACGGTGAAGCTATCGGTGGGAGGCCAGGAGTACTCACAGCCATTGGTGGTGCTTAAAGATCCGAATTCCGGCGGGAGCGAGCAGGAGATCGCGACGCAGGATTCGCTGCTGTTCGACTTGCAGAGCGATTTCGGCGCCACGGTCGGGCTCATCAACCAGATCGAGATGGTGCGCAGCCAGCTGGTCACGCTGCGGAGCGTGCTGGCCGCTGACATCCGCGCGGCGGCGGATTCCCTGGAGCAAAAGTTCATCACGGTCGAGGGGGACCTGCACCAGCTGCAACTCACGGGTCGAGGCCAGGACGACGTGCGCTGGCCGGCGAAGCTCGCGGCGCAGATCGCGTACCTCGCTGGCGGGATCGCGAGCTCCGATTTCGCGCCCACACGCCAGCAGCTCGAGGTGCGGCAGCTGCTCGGCCAGCAGCTGAGCGCGTCACGCACGCGCTTCGATCAGCTCGTGGCGCAGGACCTGGCGCAATTCAACGGGCTACTCAAGCAGAAGAATATCGCGAATGTGGTCGCGGAGACGCAGTAGCTAAGGGCCCGCGACCTTGGCTGTGTTGCCCTTGCGTCCCGTGGTGCTGAACGCGGCGACACGAACGGTTCCCCCGCCCCCGCCCACGCCCCGTAACGGGATCGGACCCTTGACCGCTGGGCTGCGCACGGTGGGCTCGCTGCCGTCGGTTGTGTAGCGCAGTGTGAAGCCCGGCAGTTCAGCATTGCTGTACACAACCCCGCCCTCAGCCTTCAGGCCGGGCGTCGGGATGCGGTAATTCAGTCCCGGTACGTCCCGATCGAGGCGCGGCAGCTCGCGCTTGCCAACGATGTTCGCCAGGCGCGACCAGGCTTCGCGGTAGAGCGAATCGGAACGGGCCGCGTCCGCTTCTTTGACCCAATCAGGAACAGGCGCCCACGCCCGCTCGGCGAGCCCGAAGAGCTTCGGGACCAGCATGTAGTCGAGCCGCCCCTCGCCCCCCAGTGTCTCGGACCACAGGTTGGCTTGGATGCCCACGATGTGGCCGCGGCCGTAGTCGGTGAGCCGATCTTTACCGGTGAAGACTGCCGGATCGAGCGGTTTGCCTGCACGGTCGACGCGCGTGTTGCGATAGTAATCGAACGGGATGAATCGGAATGGCTTCTCCATGTCGATGAAGCCACCCCAGTCGAGTCCGATCTCCTCGGGGTTCTGATTCCACGCGAGGTCGAAGTAGTAGTTCGTCACCGGGCTTAGCACGACGTCGTACCCGCCGTTCGCAAGCCGGTAGGCGAGGTCTTCGGCGCCCCAGCCGGGGACATTGTTCCAGACATAGGCGCGCCAGCCCCGCGCGGCGAAGTCGGGATTGGGAATGTTCGTCCGGCGTCCGTCGCGGCTGGTTTTGCGTACCGCGATCTCTTCCCATCCCGAGGGGACGAGGCCCTGCGCCTTCAGGATCTGCTCGATCCGGCCATAAAAGACGAACCAGAGATCGTCGACACTCGTGAGACCGTGCGCCTGCATATAGCTTCGCACCGCCGGCGACCCGACCCACACTCCTGGCGGGACTTCGTCTCCGCCCATGTGGATGTGGCGGAGCGGCCCACCGGCCTCGCGGTGCATCGCAACGAGATCGCCCACCACGCGCTCGATGAATCGATACGTCGACTCGAGCGCCGGGTTCATCACGTTGTCGGGGTAGCCCTGTACGGACGTATACCTCGACGTGTCTGCGGGATCGGTCAACCGGTACTGCTGGTCCCCGGTCGCGCGAAATCGCGCCTCCATCGCCTTGATTGCCGCGCGCGCGTGGCCCGGCATCTCGATCTCGGGGATCACCTCGATGTGTCGCGCGGCCGCGTAGCGCACAATGTCGACATAGTCGGCGTGGGAAAAGAATCCGCTGCCGAACGGGCGGCCCGCCTGTGGACCCGAACCAAACGCAGGCTGAAGGAATTCGCGCGAGTCGAGTGTGTGGCCGCGCCGGCCCCCCACCGCAGTCAGGTCGGGAAGGCTCGGAATCTCGACACGCCACCCTTCGTCATCGGTGAGGTGCATATGGAAGACGTTGAGCTTGTAGCGGGCCATCAGGTCGAGCGTGCGCAACACCACCGCCTTGGGATGGAAGTTGCGCGCGACGTCGAGCATTAACCCGCGGTAGCCGAAGCGGGGCGCGTCTGCAACGCGAAGCGCGGGCAGTACCAGCCCTCCACGAGGAGACGGCGGCGGCAGCAGAGTGCGCAGTGACTGCAGACCATAGAAGACGCCGGCGGACGAAACACCGACGATCCGAATGCCCGCCGCGGAATCGACGACCAACTCGTACGCCTCGGGCGACGACTGCCCCTCGACCGCGCCGATCTCGAGTCGCAGCTGGACTGCTACCCCCTGCCCGCGCCCCCGAAAGTAAGGCCGCAGATACTCGGCGGCGAACGCTGCCTCGTTCGCGAGCTCGGGCGACGCGCTGACCTGCGGCATTGCGGTAAGGCGCAGCTCTCCTGTTCCCCTAGTCACCTGCACCGGCGTCGGGAACACCGGTGGCAGCTCGCTCGCGGGGATGTCGTGGATCACGGAGTCGAGCGCGAGTTGGGTTTCCGGTGTCACCACACCCTGCGAGCGCTCGAACGGAGCCGCGGCGTAATCGGTCAACGACACGCCGAAGTCCCTCGCGGCGTCGAACACGATGTAGGGGCCCGCCGGAGCGAAACTGCGATTGCGGAGATGGTAAGTGAGATATGGAATCCTGACGGTCGCGCCGGGCGCGAGTCCCGTGAACCCGGCTGCGGGGACGATGCGATGCAGGTCGGCCATCACGTCCTGGATCGCGAATCCGGATCCCACGCTCCCGGAGTCGGCCGAGTGCAACGCACTGAAGTAGATCGCCCATCCGGTCGCGGGGAGCGGCTTCGCGTCACGGTTCGTGATGGTGAATACTGCACGAGAAGCGGCTCCATCATGTGTGATGCTGTCCCCCACCAGCTCCCAGCGGAGCTGCAGGGCGGTCTGAGCGACGGCGGTTCTCGCGCAGGCGGCTAGAGAAAGGATGGCCAGTGCTGTAAGGAGTTTATCGCGCATGAGAGAGATTAGACCGCGGCGGGCCGCACTGTCCAGGGATGGCGTTCGGCAGCCCTTTCACATGTAGTCCTTCGCCTGACAGCGCTGTTCCGCTTCTTCTACGTGTCAACGGCATTGGGTCTGATACTGCCATCGATACGCGACCGCTAGCCTTGCCATCGTCAGCGAACCGATCCTACTCACGATGGAGAACGCGATGAAACCGACGGTCTTTGCTCCCCTCTGGGCCCTCGCAGTCCTGGCTGCGTGCAACGATGCCAATTCGCCTCCCACTCCAACCTACAGCACGTTTGAGACGCTGGGCGACAGCGTATCGGTCGCGGCCAAGTTGATCGAGTTTCGGGCCGCGTTGGGCGGCAGCCTCAACGCACCCAACGCGCCTCCAGCCGACAGCGGCCGGCGTGAGATCAACTGGGACGGCGTCCCCGCCGCGTTGACCGACGTCGACACCTTCCCCGCGAACTTCTTCAACGTGAACTCGAAGCGGGGCGCGGTGTTCACGACCCCCGGAACCGGCTTTCGAGTCGACAGCACTGACTTCGCAGCCGTCAACGCCGGTCTGGGAGACCAGTTCAGGTTCTTCTCGACCAAGAAGCTGTTCATGGCAGTGGGCAGCAACCAGCTCGATGTCGATTTCAAGGTCGTCGGCACCACGACCAACGGACTGGTGAACGGCTTCGGAGTCGTCTTCTCGGACGTGGACCGGCACGGCTCCACCACGGTCGAATTCTTCGATGCGAATAACGTTCGGATCGCCCTACTCGTGGCACCCAATCACAGCGGTACGCAACTGTTGTCGTTCACCGGCGCCGTGTTCCGTTCGCCGATCATTGCGCGCGTGCGGATCACCAGCGGCGACGCCGCCTTGAGCGCGACGAGCACGGATATTAGCGCCGGGGGCACCAAGGATCTCGTCGTCATGGATGATTTCGTCTACGGCGAGCCGCACGCCCTACCGTAGCCTGTCTGTACCACGTGCGGGGCCCTGGCTCGTCCGGGGCCCCCTCCACATCTTCCGAGCCAGGAGACTCGACGGTGCCACCTTCCGCGGAAACAGCGCAGTTCAATACGCCTGCACTCCTGGAAGCTTTCTTCGAAAGCTCCCAAGACGGTTTCTTTTTCATGATGCTCGATCAACCGGTTGAATGGGGGCCAGGGACCGACAAGGATGCGGTCTTGGAGTATGTCTTTTCTCATCAGCGTATGACCAAGGTGAATCCGGCGATGGCCGAACAGTTCCGCGCCAAGCCTGCGGAGCTCATCGGTCTGACGCCGAGTGATTTCTTCCGGCACGATCTCGATGGCGGACGCCGCGGCTGGCGGGCGTTGTTCGACGCCGGTCACACCCACAGCGTCACCAATGAGCGGCGACTCGACGGATCGACCATGTGGGTCGAAGGTGACTACATGTGCTTCTACGATGAGGCAGGTCGGATCACCGGACACTTCGGGATTCAGCGTGACGTCACCGAGCGTGTTCTGGCCGCGAAGGAATTGGAGCAGTCGCGGTCCGAGTTGCGGGCCCTCGCGGCCCGGCTGCAAACGACGCGAGAAGAGGAACGCACGCGGATCGCGCGGGAGATCCACGACGAATTGGGCCAGGCGCTCACCGCGTTGAAACTCGACGTAGCCTGGCTCGGCGGCAAGCGACCGCGCGGCGCGAGAGATTCTGGAGCGTTCCGCATGATCGATCAGTCGATCACGGCCCGGATCGACGAAACGATGGCGGTGGTCCGCCGGATCGCCAGCGAGCTCCGGCCCAGCACGCTCGACCAGCTCGGCCTGCAGGCCGCCGTCGAATGCCTGGTGCAGGAGGCGACGCAACGTACGGGAATCGCGATCACGCTCCAGGCTGAGGAATTCGCCAAGCTCCCCGACGAGGTGGCGAGTCATGCCTTCCGGATCATCCAGGAAGCGCTGACTAACGTGATCCGACACTCCAAGGCCACCCGAGTGGACGTGACGGTGCGCCGTCTGGAGAGGGCCATCATCCTCGCGGTCGAGGACAACGGCGTCGGGTTCGTGCCCCAGTCGCTGAGCGGCCTTCGGTCCCTGGGATTGGTGGGCATGCGCGAGCGGGCGTTGGCCTGCGGGGGGACCCTGTTGATCCGAGGCAGCCCGGGCGAGGGCACCGCGATCGTCGTCACGATTCCGGTCGCCGGGCCGTGAGCCGATCGGGGGGGACCGCGATTCGGATCTTCATTGCCGACGACCATCCGATCGTCCGGCAGGGACTGCGCCGTATTGTCGAAGCGGACCCAGGTCTGGTGATTTCGGGTGAGGCGGGCGACGCCGCGACGCTGATTGCCGCGCTCCAAGCTACAGCCACCGATCTTGTGCTGCTCGACGTGTCGATGCCGGGCGGTCCCTTTCTCGAGACGCTTCGGGACCTGCGAGCCCGCCATCCGACCATCCGGGTCCTGGTCTTGAGCGTTCACCCCGAAGACCAGTGGGCGGTGCGAGCGCTCAAGGCTGGGGCCTCGGGCTACCTCACGAAGGATCATTCGCCCAATCAGTTGTTGGAAGCGATTCGCCGCGTCTATCGGGGTGGCAAGTACGTCAGTCCGGCGCTCGCGGAGCAGCTGGCCACGCATCTCGATGCGGGTGTGCAGCGCGCGCCCCACGAGCTGTTGTCCGATCGCGAGTTCGAAGTGATGCGGCGCTTGGGGAGCGGCCTCACGGTCTCGCAGATCGCCAGCGAGCTCGCGATCTCGGCCAAGACCGTGAGCACCTACCGGACGCGCATACTCGAAAAAATGGCGGTGGCCACGAACGCGGACCTGGTCCGCTACGCCGCGAGGTATGGGCTGATCGGCTGACGCGACCATCCCCGAGTATGTAGTCCGCTGTCCGACACGTCTGTTCCTGCGTTTTCCAATCGCCAACGGTGTTGCGTCCGATGCCTCCCGCGTGGGACAACGGCTACGATTGCCTGCGTCAGCGATCGATGTGAACCACTTGCACGGAGTTTGTCCTATGCGACACGCAAAATGGATCGTAGCAGCAACCCTCTTAGCACTAGCGGCCTGCGGCAGCGCCACGGGGTACGGGAGCGGACCAACGCCACCTCCCCCGCCCCCGCCCCCGCCCCCGCTCCCGTCCGGCCAGATCGTGGTCGGGAACATCCTGTTCCGGAGCGGGCACAACGGGACCCAGAACCCCGCGGTTGATACAGTCGCCGTCGGTAGCACCGTCACGTGGACCTGGACGGCCACGGGAACGACTTCGCACAGCGTCCAGTCCACGGCCGCGCCGAGTTTTGAGAACAGCGCCATCGAGAGCGGCAACGGGAAGACTTACGCGGTCACGTTCAATACGGCGGGCACGTACCAGTACGACTGCGCGGTGCACGGATCGGCCATGCGGGGAACGATCGTCGTCCGATAGTGAGTGGGCGGAGTCTCTCACACCTGACCTGGAGTTTGTGAAATGCGAATGGCATGGATCGTGGCCGCTGCCCTCGTCTCCTTGGCGGCATGCAGCAGCGTGAACTCACCCCAGGGAGGCGGTGGTGGCGGCCCGGTCGGCCAGGTTAGGGTCGGGAATATCTATTTCAGAAGCGCTCATAACGGCAGCGAGAACACCGCTGTGGACACGATTGCGGCGGGCGGTAGTGTCACGTGGATCTGGGACGCGCAGGGGTCGCACAGCATTCAGTCGACGGGCACGCCGCCCGGGATCTTCAGGAACAGTGTCGTCATGGGCGCACGCAACAACAGCTATACGGTGACTCTGAAGAATCCCGGGATCTACCCCTACCAATGTGCGGTCCACGGCGCGGCCATGACCGGCGTGATCGTGGTCCAATGAGAACGGTGGCGCCGATTGGATTACGTGCAGGGGCGAGCATCTGCGCTCGCCCCTCATTAACTTCCACCACCGCAGACGACTGGCCCCTCGTCCAATGGCAGGACAGCGGACTTTGGATCCGTTAATCTAGGTTCGAATCCTAGGGGGCCAACTGCCCAGTTGTCACGGCACCCTCCGCTTCACCGCCCGCCGAGCAACGGGCGCTCGTGCTGTCGAGCCCATTCGCAGGCTGCTCGAGGCCGGCGACCCTGTCGGAGACACGAAGGTCGAGAAGTCGGAATATCCGCCATCCTTGAGGGCCACGACGAAGAAGGTGTCGCTCAGGTTGAGATCCGTGGCGCGCGCGCTCGTCACATTGGGCCCCACAGTCGCGACCGGCTCGAAGTACGAGTAGCATCCGTCATAGTCGCAGTATTCGACGACCCGCTCCACCTCGTAGCCGTCCTCCCACGCCGAGTTGTCCGTCCAGGCGAAGTCCGCCGTGATCGCGTCGACCGGGATCGCAGTAAAGCCCGTCGGGCCAGCCGGAGGAATCGTGCAGTGCGTGTTCGATGGCGAAGATTCGCCCTTGATGTTGAACGCGATCACCCGATAGCATACCTGCTGTTCACTGGGCAGCCCGCCGTCCCCAAGCGACGTCTCGTCCGCACCGGCCGTGCCCGCGGTGACCCAGCTGGCCCCACCATCAGTGGAGCGTTCAACACGGAAGCCCTGCGCGTTCGCCGATGCGTCGACCCAGGCGGCGACGACAACGGTGCTCGCTGCCGGCACGGCATTCAGATCCGTTGGCGTCGCGGGAGGTATCGAGATGACTTGCACCGAAATGGTGTTCGATCCTCCTGACGTTCCACTCTCTTTGGTCGCGTAGACCCGGTAGTAGTAGGTGCTGTCGCCGGCCCAGGGGTCGTGATAGCCGGCCGCGTTGGCGGGCGCCGTCCCCACAAGCGTAAACGCTCCTTGTGCGGTCCAGCGATACACCGCAAACCCGTCCTCCACGCTGGAGACGTCGGTCCACGTGAGATCAACGCTGCCGTCGCCCGCCACCGTCGCCCCGAGGTTTGTCGGTCCGATCGGTACCGTGGTGCAATCGACGTTCGACGGGCCCGAGTTACCATAGGAGTTCACGGCAAACACACGGTAGCAGGCCGGCTGCTCGGAGCTGGGGAATTGCCAGTCGTCGAATGACGTGACGCCCGAACCCGTCGAGCCGATGCTCGTCCAGGGTCCGGCATCGGTCGCGGAGCGCTCCACCCGGAACCCAGTCTCGTCCGTCGAGTTGTCAGTCCACGTGACATTGACGGCCCAGCCGTTGAAGCGTGGCGCGGCGTTGACACCAGAGGGCGCCAGGGGGACGGGCAGGCCGAGCGTCGTCACGCAGGCGGTGTTGGAGAAGCCAGAATAGGCCCGCACCTTGCCGCTCTGTCCCAGGGTCGAGAAGGCACGCACGTTGTAGCAGTACTGCGTGGACGCCTGGAGACCGTCGTTCCCCCCCTGTGTCGAGTTCGGCCAGGGGTAGGTCGTGAACAGGGTAAACGTGCCTGTCGGCCCTGTCGTCGAGCGGTACACCTCGAAGCCGCTCTCGTTTGTCGCATTATCCTGCCAAGCCAGCCAGATCTGGTGGTACGACGCGGCAGTGGCCGTGAGGTTCGTGGGAGCGGCGACGGTGGAGCCACCGCTCGAGCCCGCGAAGGACGGGGCGAGTGGATCCGGGTCCTCGCAGGCACCGAGCAGCGCAGCCAGCACCAAGGGGATGAACCGATCACGCCAATGCCCGACGGTCATAGCGACCTCCCGCGACGAGAATAGTTGGTTGACGCGAACGTCAGACGGACGGGCGCGTACAGGTTGCTACTGCGCGCCCGGCGTTCGCGTCGACACCCAGATATCCGTCCCGCCGAAACCGCCAGACCGACTCGATGCGAACAGCAGTGTCCGGCCCTCGCCCGAGAGACTGGGTTGCTGTTCGGC
>DASWCE010000005.1:0-5816 GCA_036390255.1 Gemmatimonadales bacterium
GCGTCCCCCAGCGCGGCGAACAGCGGCACCGCGCCAGGGGGGGGCAGGGGGGGCAGCTGCAGCGCGGCGGCGCTGCGTTTACTCGACATACTTCGCGAGCTGCTTGATCTGCCCGGTCCAGCCGTTGTCGTTCATGCGGAACGCCTCGGCGCGACGGGCGAGTGGGATCCGATCAAACCCGGACTCGACGATCGTGAGCGCGGTGCCGCCGTCTGTGTCCTCGAGATGGAGCTCGACCAGCGTCGTGGGCTCGGCCGAGTAGTCCACGGCGGGGTCGACAGCGTAAGGGTGCCAGCGATACGAGAAGTAGCGCTCGGGGTCGATACGCTCGACCAGCATTTCCAGCGTCACATGCTCGTAGCCCGGTATGCTGAGCCTGCCCCGGACCGGCCTGCCCTCGGTAAAGACGCCCTCGAGTTTTACGCGGAACCAGGTGCCAAACTCTTCCGCGTTCGTGAGGGCGCGCCACACGCGCGTACGTGGGGCGCGGAGCACGACCCGTTTTTCGATCCGATCGGTGGTCACCGTGTCCTCGGGTGCTTGGGTTTTGACTGCCATGGGTTGATTCCCTCCGGAATCACGTAAAAAGGCCGCTGTTTAATATGCAACATTGGTGTTGCGTATTATACCAGCTACTCCTTTTAAACGCAACCCCCATGTTGCGCGTTATTTGGGTGGCGTTACAGAGCGAAGGGATGCGGGCCGGACTTCGTGGATCAGCCCGTTCCAAACCGTGGCCGGAGCTGTGCGGGGAGCTAAATTAGCGTTAGAAAGGAATATCATTTGGGTCTGATGGCCATGCGGATCAAAGCAGGGCTTGTGCTGTTGCTGCTGTGTCGTCCTGTGCCGAGTTTCGGCCAAGTGACGGTACCGGATACGCCTGCCGGACAGCAGCTTGCGGCGTGGCTGGCGGCTTTCAATCGCGGCGATCTAGAAGCTTACAAGGCGTTTCTTGAAAAGAACTATCCCTCACATGCTCAGCCTGCGGACCAGGCGATGGCTTTTCGAGAAATGACGGGCGGCTTCGACCTCAAGAAAGTCGAGCCAACCACGTCAGACACGCAAGTCACCCTGCTGCTGCAGGAACGGAATTCTGATCAATTCGCTCGACTCACTCTGGAAGTCGACAGCGCCGAGCCGCACAAGATCGTCGGTATCAGCCTCATGGCGATTCCACGTCCGCCCGAGTTCCCCCTCCCCCATTTGAACGAGAGCGAACTAATCGCGGCCGTGCGAAAGAAGTTGGATGGGGATGCTACCGCGGGCCACTTTGCCGGCACCGTGCTGATAGCCAGGAACGGCGAGTCGGTCTTGGCCGAGGCTTACGGTCTGAGCGATCGCGAACACAAGACGCGGAACCAGTTAAAGACGCGCTTTCGCATCGGCTCCATGAACAAGATGTTTACAGCAACCGCGACGCTGCAGCTTGTGCAGGCAGGGAAGCTGGGGCTGAACGATCCGTTGGGAAAATACCTGACCGATTACCCGAACAAGGACCTCGCCGCGAAAGTGACGATCTATCAGCTTTTGACGCACACCGGCGGCACGGGAGATATCTTTGGACCCGAGTTTCAGGCACACCGCCTGGAGCTGCGCACACTCGACGATTATGTGACGCTGTACGGCAGCCGCCCACTTAAATTCGAGCCGGGCAGCAAATGGGAGTACAGCAATTATGGTTTTATTCTGCTCGGCGTAGTGATCGAAAAAGTGAGCGGCCAGAGCTATTACGACTATGTCCGAGACCACGTCTACAAACCAGCAGGTATGACCTCAAGCGGCTCGGAGCCGGAAGATCAGGCGGTAAGCGATCGCAGTGTGGGATACACGAGAATGGGTGGAGGTTCGGAGCATCCGAACGCAGAGACGCTGCCGTACCAAGGCACTTCCGCGGGCGGCGGGTACTCCACAGTAGAAGATCTACTGAAGTTTGCGAATGCGCTGGAAGCACACACACTGCTCAACGCGGATTATGAGGAAATGTTGACCACGGGCAAGGTTGATACGCCGGGGGGCGGCCGCTACGCATTCGGTTTCGACGATCGGACGACCAATGGCATCCGCTGTTTTGGTCATGGCGGAGGCGCTCCAGGGATGAATGGTGAATTAGAGATCTGCCCCACGGCCGGCTACGTTGTGGCGGTGCTGGCGAACATGGACCCGCCTGCAGCCGACCGCATCTCCCAGTTCATTACCAGTCGACTGCCGACGAAGTGAAAGCGCCAGGAACAAGGAAAACGGCGAGCCTTTCGCCTCGCCGTTTGAGTCGGGACGGCGGGATTTGAACCCGCGACCCCCTGAACCCCGTCCAGTTCAATGCCCCGACTCGGGTGGCGCACCACGTTTTCGCCACACAGTCCACAGCAGCCAAACGCTCCAAATGAACACGAGCACAATGCCCGCGACTGTCAGCGCTCCGTTGGCGGCGGAGAAGCCTTGGACGCCCAGCACCCAGCCCTGGGCGATATACGCCAAGCCGGACACCCCCATGAGGTAACCGATCGGCCGCGGAACTCCGCCGGCCCGCACCATCAATCCCGCAAATAGAAAAAGCGAAAAACCCAGCACGAAGGTGTGATAGCTTCTCACGCCCCACTCGAGCCACCGCACCGCCTCGGCGCTCGCGAAGCGTGCCGCCTTCTCCCCGTCCGGCGCCGCCATCCAGGCATCGACGGCGTGCTTGAGGGCCACCCCGTCCACGGCTTGTAGGACGCCGTACAGCCCAAGCGCAAGCACCGCCGCAACGGCGCCGAACGGAGCAGCCCACACGGACCGTCGAGGTTGTCCAGTGAACACGAAGCACAACGCGAGCAGCCCGGCGACGATCACCATCATCCCCACGAACTGACCGAGATGAACGGCGATCCAAGCCCCGCTGTGCGCATACTCGGCGAACGCCGCTGCGTGATCGTTTGCGGGCCCATCGGGGTGAAAGAAGCCGACAACCAGGGAGAGCAGAACGCCTCCGAACACCAGTGTGGCCGGCACCCGCAGGGCTCGCTGGGACAGGGTGTAATGGTCCATGGCCTCATCCGTCAGCAGGTATGAAAGGCATTCACCTAGATCACACTCAGGAGGCAAAGATGGTCACTCAAGCGAAGCTCGCCACTGACACCTGCAGCTGCGGCTGCGCCTGCCAGCCGGTGTGCGACTGCGCACCCCCCTGCGACTGCGGGTGCGCGGACTGACGGCATTCACGAGATGCCATGGGGCCCCGCCCGCGCGGAGTCGCTCGGACGGGGCCCGGGTATACTTACGCCGTATGACGACGCCCGCCACGCCCGACGTCCTCGAAGTGCTGGTCGAGAATCACCGGCGTTTCCTGGCGTTCCTCGAGCGGCGCGTGGGATCGCGGGAAGTGGCCGAGGACATTCTCCAGGATGCGTTTGTCCGCAGCCTCGAGCGCGTCGACACCGTGCGCGACCGAGAGGCCGTCATCCCGTGGTTCTATCGCCTGCTGCGGAATGCCGTGATCGATCATTACCGCCGCGGTGGGGCAGAGGACCGTGCCCTTGCCTACGTCGCCGGCACTGCGGACGAGGCAGCCCCCGGGGCCGACGAAGCGTTGCGCGATGCGGTGTGCGCCTGCGTCGCATCGCTGGTGGAGACCCTCAAGCCCGAATACGCGACCGTTATCAAGCGCGTGGACTTGGACGGCGAAGCGGTGTCAGAGTTCGCGCGCGAAGTCGGTATCACGGCCAACAACGCTGGGGTGCGGCTGCATCGCGCGCACGAGGCGCTGCGCCGTCAGCTCGCGCTGAGCTGCGGAACCTGCGCAACTCATGGGTGTCTTGACTGCCATTGCAGCGGTCCCAACGGCCCACAGACTTGATCCGAGAGATCCACAATGTCGTCCCATCACGATCACGCAACGCACGACCGCCATCACGGCGGCGTCGCTCATGAACCGTCGGCGGATGCGAGGCCGCCATGTTGCTGATCAGCATCGTTCTAGCTCTACAGACGCCAATCGATTCCGTTGCGGTCGTCACGCGCGACATCCCCAACTTCTGGCGCGCCTACGATAGCGCGACGGGCAAGGCGGATGCCGAGCAGGCGCGCCTCTTCCGGACGGTCTACCTACAGCCCGGCTCTCCCGGACTACGCGACTGGATGCGGCTGCGCCTCATGAATCGGGACACCGTGCGCGCGCGCATGATCGCGTCCGGATGGACCGCCGCTCGGCTCGACTCCCTCAGTCGCGATTCCCTCGAACGCGCGAGCGCGCCGTTCGCCGAGCAGTCGGGAGCTGAAGAGCTGGTGCGCGCGCTGCGCGCGTACCCGCGCTACTACGCGGCCGTGCGGTCGCGCACGCTCGCGGTCGACACCAACGCCACGATTCGGCAAGGGATCCGCCAGGGCCTCGCGAGGCTTACCGGCCTCTATCCCGAAGCCCGATTCCCGAACATCTACTTTCTCATCGGGACGCTGTCGACCGGGGGAACGGTGGGACGGAGCGGCATGCTCATGGGGACGGAGCAGAGCGCGAGCGGCCCCGATACGCCGCTCGACGAGCTCCCCGCCTGGGCGCAGAAAGGTTTCACCACGCATACTTTCGCATCGCTCGTTGGCCTCGTCGTGCACGAGGCGGTGCATACCCAGCAGAAGCCCATGCCCCCGGGCCAGCACGACACCCTGCTGCGCCACGCGCTCGGCGAAGGCATCGCCGATTTCCTCTCAGAGCTCGCGGTGGGACCGTGGGCGGCGAACACACCCCGCCAGATCTACGGCCGCGCGCACGAACACGACGTTTGGGTTGATTTCCAGGACGAAATGGTGACCGATTCCACGCTCCGCACCTGGATGTACAACGGCATGGTGCCGCCCGAGAAGAACCACGGCGCCGTGGACATCGGCTATTGGGTGGGCTGCCGGATCGCCGGTGCCTACTACGCGCGCGCCGCGGACAAGCGCGCTGCGGTTCGTGAGCTGCTCGAGCTGCGCGATCCGGAGGCGATTCTGCGCGCGAGCAGCTACGCGCCTTGACCAAGGTCACCACCCTCTACTTCACGGCCGGCAAGATATACCTCGGCACATACACACGCTGCCCCGTAAACAACACGGGGTCGTTGTAATTGCCCCCCGTGAACGCGATGACCAAGTCCAGGTCCGGGATTCCCATGGACACCTGGCCCCCGTTTCCGCCCGCGAAGAACGCACGAATCTTCCGGCCTTGGTAGTCATACGCCACTGAGTGCCACAGATAGCCGTATTGCTGGGTGGGCGTGAGATCGCGCAACGGCGCGGTGGAGCGCCGCACCCAGTCGGCACTCACGAGCTGCTGGCCGTTCCAGCGGCCGTTGTTCACCATCAACTGCGCGAGCTTCGCGAAGTCGCGCGACGTAAAGGCGTGCTGCCTTTATTGGCACGCAGCTGTCTTCATATCGAGGCGTTGTGGTCACCTATACCTATGAGCCGGACGATCCTTTAGTTCGCCAATGCCTCAAGGATTGGTTGAGCGAGACGTCCGCTTCGTACTCAGTGGGCCTCACACTCACGGCCTGCTGCCATTTTCCCATCCGCAAGCAACTGACAACGATACCGCTCAAGCAGTTGCCTATCGAGTCATGGAATTCCTCCTGTGAGTGTACTATAGTACACCCCCTGTGGGCTGGCGCCCACGCGAGCACGCCAGCCCTGGTTGAGGTGAGGTTAGGGGTTGACGCTGACGTTCAGCTGCATTCTGGGGATGGTCGCGACAGGACTCCAACCTGTGACCTCTGGCATGTGAGAGTCGTAGTTCTCGTGATGCCAAGAAAAGTGGAGGAAAACCATGGCATACCAGGCCGAAATCAGTCGTAAGAACCCGGGTTGTT
>DASWCE010000006.1:0-73472 GCA_036390255.1 Gemmatimonadales bacterium
TCGTTCATGTCGCGGAATGCGCTCCGCGCAACGGCGTTCTTCAAGATTCCGCCGAATCAGGTGTTTGAGGTGGGCGCTTACGTAGAGTTGTAAACGCCCACGATGCAACTCCTCTCAGTGTCCACTCGGCGTGCGGGTGGACATCCAGATGTCCTGCAACCCGAGACTGGGGCGGGCTGCGGCCGCCGCCGAGAACAACAGGGTACGGCCGTCCCACGACAGGCTGGGGGTGAGATCGGCGCGCGGTGTGTTGATCATTGGGCCGACGTTCTCAGGAGTGGACCACGGGTCTTGGGGGCTCCGCCGAGTGGCGACCCAGATGTCGGACAGCCCCATCCCGCCCGGGCGATCCGACCAGAAGAACACCTCTCGCCCATCGGCGCGGACCCGCGCGCCGAGGTCGTCCAACGGGGAGTTCAACTCGGCGACACGCGCCGCCGGTCCGAGCGCCTCGCCGTCGCGCGTGACAGGGACTTCGTATATGTCTGAGCCGGCATCGGTAGTCCCTTGCCGATCGAAATAGAGGCTAGCGCCCCCACCCTCCAACGCCGGAACGTAGGCCGGCGCCCCCTCATTGGCCGTTGTGTTTACCTCGGGGCCGAGATTCACTGGCGGTCCCCAACTGAGGTCGTCATTGGGATCGGTGCGACGGGACACCCAGATGTCCTCGCCACCCTGCCCGCCAGCCCGCGAGCCCGAGAAGAAGAGGAGGTGGCCGTCATGGGAAAGCATGGGTGAGCCGTCGCCCCCAGGGGAATTGATATTGGGGCCGAGGTTCACAGGGTCTTCCCACGGGCACTCGCGACAGGCGCGATGCGAGACCCAGATGTCGAATGCGCCCTGCGCAGTGGGGTCGGGTCGGTTCGAGCCGAAGTAGATGCTCAGCTCGTCTGTCGACAGCGCCGCGCCCAGCTCGCGAAACGGCGAGTTGATGGGGGCGTCCAGATGGACGGGCTCGGACCACTCGGAATTGGCGAAGGACTGTGCCGAAATCCCTAACGACGGGGGAGTTGGGCTGCTGTTACACGCGAGAATCAGGATGAGGGGGAGAAGCGACGCCAACAGTCTCATAAGCCCTCCGCAAGTGGGTGTGACGCCGAAAGCGCCCGGCCCCGCTTGTGGGGGATGGCCGCGCCTGTAGGTTCTGCCCAGAGTAGGGCACGATCCTCACCGCCCGCTCACGTGCCAGTCACGGGTGCGGTGATGTCGTGCTTTTCCAGGACGCCACTATGGTCGAGCTTCGGGTTCTCGGTGCACTGCGCTTAGGCGCCTCGGATCGACGAGACACCGACAACCTCGTGCACCAGGCAAAGCGCGTGGCGCTCCTCGCGTACCTCGCTGCCGCCATTCCCCGCGGGCCCCAGCGCCGCGACAAACTCCTCGCCCTCTTTTGGCCCGAGCTGGATGAACCACACGCGCGTGCGGCGTTGAACCAGGCGGTCTATGTGCTACGCGCGAGCCTGGGTGAGCAAGCGATCTCCCCGCGCGGGGACGGCGCGATCGAGCTCAGCGCCGACGTGGTGTGGTGCGATGCCGTCGCGTTCGAGGCGGCGCTCGACGGCGGTCGGCCCGGCGAGGCGCTTGCCCTCTATCGGGGCGACTTGTTGGACGGGTTCTTCATCTCAGGCGCTCCGGAATTCGAGCGGTGGGTCGATGGCGAGCGGGAGCGGCTGCGCCGGCGCGCTTCCGACGGGGCGTGGGCGCTGGCCAACGCGAAGGCGGCGGAAGGAGACGCCTTCGAGGCCGCGCGGTGGGCGAGACAGGCAGCCGAGCTGTCGCCGGCCGATGAGGCGGGAGCGCGGCGGTTGATAGCTTTCCTCCACGCTCTGGGCGACCGGGCGGCAGCGATCCGCGCGTACGACGCGTTCACGGAGCGACTCGCTCACCAGTACGAGCTCGAGCCTTCGGGCGAGACGCAGGCCCTCGCCGCGGCCATTCGACAGGAGCCGCAGCGGGCGCCCATGATCCGTTCAGTCAAGCTCCTGCCGCGGACACTCACGACTGCGCTTGTCGCCGCTCAGCGGAGGATCCCTGTCGCCGGGCTCGTGGCGACGGCGCTCGCAGTGGCGGGGCTGATGGTTGGCACTTGGATGTGGCTCCGCCGGCCCGAGTCGACGCCGCACCCGGTTGTACGCTTCGCGCTGGAGTTCGCGGACGTCCAACCCATGGCTTCTGTCGTCGGTGGGCCAGCGATCGCCCTGTCGCCCGATGGTACGCGCTTAGTCTACGTTGGCGCCGGAGAGCAGGCCCCGCAGCTCTTCCTCCGGCCGCTGGATCGGGTTGAGACCGTCCCCGTCCCGCACACGCGCGGCGCGGAAGTCCCCTTCTTTTCACCCGATGGCGAGTGGCTCGGCTTCGTGTCGGGGAACACGATCAGCAAGGTACCACTGGCGGGCGGCCCCGCGATCACCGTGTGCAAGGTCACGATGAATGTGTCTGGGGCGAGCTGGGGTCCGAACGACGTAATCGTCTTCGCCACGCCCAACGGCCTGTGGCAGGTGGGGGCGGGCGGCGGTGAGCCGCGGATTCTCGCTCTCGACACGACGCGCGGCGAACAGTACCGGTGGCCCGAGATCCTCCCCGGCGGCCGCAGCGCGGTCTTTACAAGAGTGACCGACGCCGGATTCAACCTCGCCGCGGTCTCACTCGCAACGGGGGCCGTTCTTCCACTCGGCATGGAAGGAACAAACCCTCATTTCGTCACAGCCGGCGATCTGCTGTTTGCTCGGCAGGATGGAGCCCTGTTGGCAGCCCGCTTCGACCCGAACGAGCTTCGGATCACCGGCCCGGTGCTCCCGGTCGCAGAGGGAGTTCTGGTCGGGATCGCCGGGGCGGCCAAGTTGGGCGTTTCCCGCGAGGGCACGCTCGCCTACTTCCAGGAATTCTGGGGAAGTGGCACACTCGCGGTCGTGGACTGGGCTG
Organism: Gemmatimonadales bacterium; assembly: GCA_036390255.1. Lineage (GTDB taxonomy): Bacteria > Gemmatimonadota > Gemmatimonadetes > Gemmatimonadales > GWC2-71-9 > 20CM-2-65-7. The sequence continues at coordinate 2,923 of DASWCE010000006.1, forward strand.
GCCATGCGGAAACGGTGCCAGCGCCAATCGAGGGGTTTGCCAGTGCGAACTTCTCATCCGACGGCCGGCGGATCGTGACGGACGTCGCCCAAGCCGGCGGTGACCGGCGGGACATTTGGGTGCTAGACCTGGCGCGAAACACGGTCCGCCGCGTGACGTTCGACAGCGGGAGCCTCCGCCCACTCTGGAGCCCCGACGGCCGTCGGATCGCGTTCGGCTCCAAGCCCGGCGGTCGGCCGTTCGGGTGGGGAATTCGGTGGATCCTGGCGGACGGAGGCGACTCGGCGGAGACACTAGTCCCCGGTGACGTCGAACAGTTTCCGGGCGCTTTCACACCAGACGGGGGGGCGCTCGTCTTCTCGAAGAGGGACTTGGTGACCGGGCGCGACATCTGGATCCTGCCGCTCGCGGGGGAGCGGACGCCGCAGCCCTACCTACGCACGCCGTTCGACGAGCAGGGGGCGGCCGTATCACCGGACGGGCGATGGCTGGCCTACGTATCCAATGAATCAGGGCAGGATGAGGTGTACGTGCGCGCTTTTCCCCGGCCCGGAATCGCAGTGTTGGTTTCGAGAGGAGGCGGACGCGAACCCCGCTGGGCGCCAAGCGGGCGGGAGCTGTTCTACCGCAATCAAGACGCCATGGTCGTGGTGGCCGTCCATCCGTCCTCGTCATTCCGCGTGGGCCGGCGCATGGTCCTTTTCAAGACCGACCCGTACGTGTCGAGCAGGCTCCGAGCCGCCTACGATGTTTACCCTGATGGACGCCGATTCTTGATGGTGCGGGGGTCTAACCGCACTGAGGTGGTCGTCGTATTGAATTCGTTCGCTCAACAGGGGCTCCGATGATCGAAGCTTCGCGAGTCACGGCGTTCTTGAAGATTTCCACCAATCAGGTGTTCGAGGTCGGTGCGTACGTAGAACTTTGAGACGCTGCTACCGCAGCACAGTGACAAGCACATGCGCCCGGGGACTTGCATCCCGGGCGCGTCTCTTATTAGGTAGTGCCCGCTAGCCGAGTCCCGCGGCGGCGAGGGATTTGAGAAGTACTGCGACGAGCAGCGGGATTTCCTGGAGCTCTTTCCGGAGCGCGATACTGGCTGTACGCGGCTGCTTGCGAAGGTCGAGCAGGTGCCGACGCGGTAAGACCGTCTGGTGACGGAGCTACAGCTTCAGGAGAGCGATTAGAGTACCCAGGGTTCCTACCCAAAACAAGAACATCCAGCGGACCAGCTTGGTCTCGAGGTTCGCCAGGCCCGCCCGGAGATCCGCTCGAACCTCCGCGATGCGCTGCTCGAGCTTGGCCTCGAACCGCGCCCAGTTCAGCTCATTCGCCTCACGCAGCTCGGACCGATACGTCGCGTCCACCTGGTTGAACCACTCCACGAGCTCGTTGGTGAGGTCGTCTCCGAACCTCTCGTAGAACTTGCGAGATAGTTTCGCAGTCACCGGCATCGCGAGCTCCTGAATGATCCGGTGACATGATCACCATATGCTCGGCGGGGCGAATAATCAATGCATCGCGATCGACATCATTCGATCGCTAATTGCCCGCGACCAAAGTCGTAGGGACGAACGGCGCCTGCGGTGGCCTTACTGCCCGCTCGGCGTACGCATCGAGATCCATATGTCGAAGCTGGGGGCACCGGAAGCATTCGGCGTACTGCCCTGCCGGTTCGAGGCGAACACGAGCGTGCGGCCATCGTGCGAGAGACTGGGCGTCACGTCGCCGGCCGCCGTGTTGATCGGGGCTCCAACGTTCTCGGGCGTCGACCACGGGTCGTGCACGCTCCGACGCGTGGATCGCCAGAGGTCGGCGGCGCCCAGCCCGCCCGTGCGGGTCGACCAGAAGAGGATCTCACGACCGTCGGCACGCACGGTGGGCCGGGCGTCGTTGGCGCCGGCTACGTTGAGCTCAGCGACGTACACCGCGGGTCCGCGGGTCTCGCCGTCGCGCGTCACCGGCGCGTAGTAGATGTCCGCCTGCAACAGCGAGTTGAGGCCTCGGTTGAAGTATAGGTTGCCCGATCCGTCCTCGGCGCTCTGGAGGTACATCGGCGCCTGATCCGCGGTCGCGGTGTTCACGTCGGGACCGAGATTCGTCGGGGCTTCCCAGGCGAAATCATCGTCTGTGTTGTCCCGCCGGGATACCCAGATGTCGTTACCTCCCTGCCCGCCGTCGCGATTGCTCGAAAAGAAGAGCAAGTGTCCATCGTTCGAGAGGTTGGGTGCGAAGTCCGCACCGGCGCCGTTGATGGGCGAGCCCAGGTTCTGCGGCGCGCCCCAGGCACAGTCGGCGCAGTCGCGGCGGGCGACCCAAATGTCGATGTTCCCCAGCCCGTCCGGCCGGTCCGACTGGAAGTAAAGACTCAGCCCGTCGGGCGAGAGCGCCGGCGTCTGCTCGGTGAACGGCGAATTGACATTCACGAGCACCGGCGTCGACCACTCAGAGTTGGCGAACGAGTGCGCCTGGAGCCCAACGACGGGCTGATCCGAGTCAGGTGCGCACGCGAGGAGCGCGGCGAGCGAAACAACGGCGCGGAAGCGACGGGGAGTTGCGATCGTCATAGGACCTCCTGAAGGTTCATGGAACCCCATCGAGAGGGATCTCGCCGATGCGGGAGCGGTCTTGGGTGTCGGAGGGACGTGTGAGAAGGCGTCGATTCGGCAGCAGCGGCCGTGGCAGCCAGCGACGGACTGAAAACGTGCACGCGGGTCCGTGATCCTGCAAGCACGTTAGGGGCGCTCAGTCTCCAATTGCAGAAGCCGTTTGGATATACGGCGCCTCATGCACCACCGCCGGTTTACGTCCTGACAACACCAGCCACCACTCCCGCGCCGACGTGAACACAAGCATCGCCACGACGGCGATGAAAAACAGCGCGATCGCGGCATCGAGGCGGTCGTTGAGGATCAAGCGCGCCGCATTGGGATCGGTCGACTGGGCGAGCGACGCCGCGTGCGCCAGGAAGCCGAGCTTCGGATCGGTGGAGAAGACCTTCTGATAGCCCGCCGTCATCGTCACCGTGATCAGCCAGGCTAGGGGGCCGAGCGTCACCCAGGCGTAGCGTTGGCGGCCCATCTTGATCAGGATCGTCGTCGCCACACAGAGCGCCACGGCCGCGAGCAATTGGTTCGAGATACCGAATAGGGGCCACAGCGAGTTAATCCCGCCCAATGGGTCCACGACGCCTTGATAGAGGAAAAAGCCCCATCCGGCGCACACCAGGCCGCTCGCGACCACGACGCTCGGCAACCACGAGGTTTGGCCGAACTTGGGCCACACGTGACCAACGATCTCCTGAAGCATGAAGCGCCCGACACGCGTGCCGGTGTCAATGGTGGTGAGGATGAACAGCGCCTCGAACATGATCGCGAAGTGATACCAGAGCGCCGACAGCGTCTTCCCGCCCAGGGCGAACGTCAGGCCCGAGAAGATGTGGGCAATGCCCACGGCGAGTGATGGCGCGCCGCCGGTGCGCGCGATGAGCGTCTGTTCGCCCATCTGCGCCGCCAGCGCCTGCATGTACTCCGGTGTGACGACGAAGCCTGCCTGGTTCAACACGTCCGATGCGCCGGCCAGTGCTGTCGGCGTCGTGTTCATCGCGAAATAGACGCCGGGGTCGAGCGTGCAGGCGGCGATCATCGCCATGATGCCGACGAACGACTCCATGACCATGCCGCCGTAACCGATCATGCGCGCATCCGTCTCGCGCGTGATCATCTTCGGTGTCGTGCCCGACGCGACGAGCGAGTGGAAGCCCGAGACGGCGCCACACGCGATGGTGATGAACGCAAACGGGAAGAGCTTGCCGGCGAACACCGGGCCCTCACCCGCCGTGGCGAAGGGCGTCAGCGCCGGCATGCGCAGCGGGGGCAGGATGATCAGAATCGCCACGCCCAGCACCAGGACCGTCGTGATCTTCAGGAACGTCGAGAGATAGTCGCGCGGGCAGAGCAGCATCCAGACGGGCAGCACCGACGCGATGAAGCCGTAAGCGATCATCATGCCGGTGAGAGACGTGCCGCTGTGCGTGAATGCCGCGGCCAGACCGGGGTGGCTCGCGACGCTGCCGCCGCCGACCAGCGCGAGCAGCAACAGCAGCGCGCCGATGATGGATGCTTCGCCGACTTTGCCGGGCCGCCACCGCTTCATCCACCAACCCATGAGCAGCGCGATCGGAATCGTGCAGGCAATCGTGAACAGCCCCCACGGCGATGCGCGCAGGGCATTGACGACGATGAGCGCCAGGACGGCGAGCAGGATAATCATGATCGCGAGGACCGCGATCATCGCCGTCACGCCGGTGACGTGACTGACCTCCTCCTTGGCCATTTGGCCGAGCGACTTGCCATCGCGGCGCAGCGAGCAGAAGAGAATCGTGAAGTCCTGGACCGCGCCGCCGAGCACCACGCCGATGACGAGCCACAGCGTCCCGGGTAGGAAGCCGAACTGCGCGGCAAGCACCGGTCCAACGAGTGGTCCGGCCCCTGCAATCGCCGCGAAGTGGTGGCCGAACAAGACCCAGCGGTTGGTCGGGACAAAATCGTGGCCGTTATTGAATCGCTCGGCGGGCGTGGCGCGGCGCGGATCGAGCCCGAAGACTTTGGTGGCGAGGAATTTCGAGTAGAAGCGGTAGCCGACGACGTAGGTGCAGACGGCGGCGGTCAGAAGCCAGGCCGCACTGATCGTTTCCCCGCGAGCCAGAGCCAGGACGCCGAATGCCGCGGCGCCGAGCAGGGAGACCAGCGCCCAGCCGACAATCGCGAGCGGTCGCACGCGGCGTAAGTTGCGATGCCGCTTGCCGATGTTCAAGTTCGAACATAGGTTCGAACCCCTTGAGCCCCTCGAGTTCCTATCCCTGGTCGTCGAGCGGAGAGGGAGGGGGGGGACGCGCAGCCCCCGCCTCCGCCGTACAGGAGCGACCCCAACCCCAACGCAACCCTGAAGCGCTGCAGGGTCGCGTCGTTGTGGTCACCGGCGGTGCCACGGGTCTCGGTCGTGCGGTCGCGCTCGAGTTCGCCCAGGGCGGGTGCGGCGTCGCGTTCAATTACGTCGAGCTGCCCGGCCGCGACGTCGGTGCGCAAGCGTTGCTCACTGAGACAGCGATCAAAGCCCTGGGCGTTCCGTGCTACTCAGCGGTGTGTGATGTCCGCAAGATGACCTCAGTCGAGCAGTTCGTCGCCGAGGTCCGGAGCAAGCTTGGCGGCGTCCACTACCTCGTCAACAACGCGGGCGTGACGCATGATGGCGCGTTATGGCGATTGACGCCCGAGGCCTGGCAGGAAGTCATGGACACGAACGTGAGCGGCGCGTTCAACTGTATTCACGCCGTTGCGCCGCACCTGCGCGGGCAACGCTTCGGCAAAATCGTGAACGTCGCGAGCCATCAAGCGTTCCGCCCGGGATTCGGCATCGCCAATTACGCGGCCAGCAAGGCGGCGCTCATCGGACTCACGAAAGCTGCGGCCGTGGACCTCGGTTCCGCGGGGATAAACGTGAACGCGGTCGCGCCGGGATTCGTGAAAACGGAGCTCCTCACGCAGCTGCCGCGCGAAGTGCTCGAGCGGGCCGAGCATGAATCGGTACTCGGCCGCGTTGCCGAGCCGGAAGATGTCTCACGCGTGATTCTCTTCTTGTGCAGCGAAGCGGCGCGGCACATCACCGGACAGGTAATCGTGGTGGACGGCGGCCTCACGCTCGCTTAAATTGCGGCCCGTGAGTAACCCGTTGAAAACAAAATACTTGATAGGTGTCTGGTGTCTGGTGTCCGTGGGTGTTGCGTGTGGGGGGAAGAAGTCGTCCCAGAGCCCGACTCCCCAACCTACCGCGCCACTTCCGACCGCCGGTCTCGCCGGCCAGCGTGTCGCCCTCACGCCATTGGCCCTTGTCGCTGCCGAAGACACCCTGCATTGGGACGCGCTGATTGGTGATCGGCGCACGACACTCGATAAATGCGACAGCATCATCACGACCCTGCTCGCGGCCCGGGCGCCGGAGGTGACGTGGGTGGGACCGTCGGAGTTGCGGCACATCGCGCGGCGCGCACCCGGCATTGCGGCCGATCCCGACCAGATGGGGACGCCGTTCCTGCGTGCGGCGAACGTGGTCGTGGTGCCCGATCCGTTGCGGTATCAATTGCGTACGCTCATGGGGTTGGTAGGCGGCCGGTATGCCCTCGTTCCTGCCGGCCTCGTTTTCCGGCGTCCAACCGACGGCTCGACGGGTGCGACTGCGGAGCTCTCCGTCGTCATGATCGACTCGCGGGTCGGGAGGGTCGGGTGGCGCACGATCGCGCGGGGTGAAGGTGCGGATGCGTGGACGGCCCTGACGCGGGCCGTGAAGAGCCTCACGCCGGGCCTGCCGTGACGGCGCGGGAAGCCACGCTGATCGTAGGTGACGGCATCGGCCCCGAGATCACCGCGGCGACACTGCAGGTGCTCGACGCGCTCGGCGTCACGTTCGACTGGGACGAAGAATACGGCGGCATGGCGGCCGTCGAGAAAGCCGGCACGCCGCTGCCCAACGCGACCCTCGATTCGATCCGCCGCACGCGCCTGTGCCTCAAGGGCCCGCTCACGACCCCCGTCGGCGGCGGCTACCGGTCGGTCAACGTCGCGATGCGTCAGGAATTCGATCTCTACGCAAACGTGCGGCCCACCAAGACGATCGTGCCGGGCGGTCGCTATGACCACGTCGATCTCGTGATCATCCGAGAGAACACCGAAGGCTTGTACGTCGGGCTCGACCATACCTTCAAGGTCGGTGGCGACCGGCGGGCAATGGCGCAGGCGATGTCGATCGTCACCCGCGAGGGGAGCGAGCGCATCGCCAAATACGCATTCGAGTACGCCACGCTGCACGGCCGGAAAAAGGTGACGATCGTCCACAAGGCCAACATTCTGAAGGCGACGTCCGGCCTGTTTCTCGAAGTGGCCAAGCGCGTCGCCGAGCAATATGCAGGCGTGATCGCCTGTGACGACAAGATCGTGGACAACACCGCGATGCAGCTCGTGATGAAGCCGGAGCAGTTCGATGTCATCGTGACGACAAACCTGTTCGGCGACATTCTGTCCGACGAAGCGGCTGGGCTGGTCGGCGGGCTGGGGCTCGCGCCCGGCGCCAACATCGGGACGCACGCGGCCATCTTCGAGCCGGTCCACGGCTCGGCGCCCGACATCGCCGGAAAGGGGATCGCGAACCCGTCGGCCCAGATGCTCGCCGCTGCGATGATGCTGGATCATCTCGGCGAGCGCGAGGCCGCTAAGCGGCTGCGCTGCGCGCTCGAAGCGACGATCGTGCAGGACAACATCCGGACACCGGATTTGGGGGGACGTGCTGCTACGGCCGAGTTCGCCCGCGCCGTGGTTAAGCGGGTTAGGGCCTAAGCATCCGTGCGCGAAATGCGGCACGGATACGCCGGGCATCGCGATCGGTGGCCTGTGCCCGAGCTGCACCAGGCTGCTCGAGCGGCGCGCGAGCAAGATTGGGCGGCTGGTGGCAATCGGCACGACGGTGCCACTGGCAGTGTATGTGGCCCTGTCACTGCCCGTGGAGCGGACGGCGCGCGTTGTGGGCGCGGCAAGTGTGCTCCTGTGGTACGTGTTGACGTTTCTCATAGCAAAGCGCGTAACACTGGAGTGGATCAAATGAAAATGCGGAATGGGGAATGCGGATTGCGGAATGTATTGGCGGGCGTCGTAGCGGTGCTGTGCGTTGCTCTGCCAGCTGCTGCGCAGACATCCCTTTCTATCTATAGAGACGGCCGCGTGGTCGTGCGGCGCACGCTGCCGCAAGCGCTGCAACAGGGCCGCAATGCCCTGACGCTCCGGCTCGATGCGCTGGATCCGGCAACCCTGTTCTCCACCGACACAAGTGTGAGTGTGGCTTCCGCCACGGTTCGATATCCGACGACCAAGGCCGACGCTCTGGCGCGCGCGATCGGGCAAACGCTCTCGTTCGTGCGCAGTGTGGGCGATACGGTGAAGGCCGGCGTGGTTCGCGTGGATCCGCCGCAATACCGGTTGGCGGATGGGCGTCTGCTGCTCGAGCAACCAGGCGAGCCGCTGTTCCCGGCCGAGCTCGTTCGGACCGGTCCAGAAGCTCAGGTCGTGCTCGACGCAGCGCGCTCGCGGCAGCGCACCGAGATCGCGTACGTGGCACAGGGCGTAACGTGGGAGGCCTTGTATCAGGTGCTCGTGACAGGTGCCAGGTGTCAGGTGTCGGGCACCGCGACGGTCATGTCGCAGTCGCTGCGCGCTGATAGTGCCGACGTCCAGCTCGTCGCGGGAGCGATCAGCCGCACCCGCGGGCCCGCGGCGATGCCGGCCCCGATGATGGACCGGATGATGGTGGCGGGTCGAGCGGAGGCAAAGATGGATGTCAGTGAGCAGGCCGTCGGAGAGACGCACGTCTACCAGCTTCCCGGTCGCCTTTCGATCGAACCCAACGCCGCGGTGACCACCGCACTCTTTCCGCACAGCTCGGCGCCTGTCATTCAGGAGTTGATCGTCCCCGGGGTGTTGCCGTGGCGGGGCTGGATCGGTCAAACACCCGAGCCTAATCGTGTGCCGGTCCAGGTGTGGTACACGGTCAAGCGCGCGCTCAAGACCGCGTTCGGCGACCGGCCGTTGCCCGCCGGCACGGTGCAGCTCTACCAGGCCGACTCCAGTGGCCGGGTGCAGCTCATTGGTGAAGCTTCAAATGATCACACCGCTCCGGGGCGCGATCTGCGGGTGCAGTCGGGCGATGCATTCGACATCACCGCCGAACGAGTGCAAACGGACTACAATCAGGAGCAACTCCCACCCGAGCGTCGCGGGATGCCGGCCCGCCAACGCGTGACTGCCTCCTATCGTGTGACGGTCAGCAATGCCAAAACCGAGCCGGTGACCCTCGATGTCCGCGAGGCGCACTTCGGCAACTGGAAGATCACGGAGAGCAGTGTGACGTCTGAGAAGCTCTCCTCGACGGAGTCGCGATTCCGCCTGTCCGTGCCCGCCGGCGGCACCGCGACCCTGACGTACACCGTGCAGCTCGAGTCATGACGGTTCAGATCGTTCACATCGGCGACCTGCATTTCGGCGGACTGGCCGATGTGCCGGTCGTCGAGGCGTTGGAACGGATGCTCCCCGATTTGCGTCCTGACGCCATCGTGATCGGCGGCGATCTCTCGCAGCGCGCGCGCCACGGCGAGTTTCAGCGCGGCCGCTCGTTCGCCAATCTCGCGCGCGAGACGGCGCCGGTCCTGGTCATTCCCGGCAATCACGACGTGCAATGGTGGCGCCGGCCGCTCATCCCATTCGGCACCGACGCCGTCTACCAGAAATACCGGAGCTATTTCGGCGCCGACCTGACGCCGACGCTGGCGATCCCGGGCGGCGCGGTGATCGCGTCGGCGCTGACGGCGCATGGCGTCGCGTGGGGCTCGCTCACGGCGCGGCTGCGCGATATCGCCGTAAAGGGTCATTTGCCCAAGAGCGAAATGCAGCGTGTGCAGGCGATCTTCGCGAAAGCTGAGCCGGGGCTGCCGCGGGTGCTCGTGATCCACCACAATCTCTTGCGCGGCAATCTCTCCAAGCGCATGGGACTCGCGCGCTGGCGCCGCGCGCAGCGGCGCATCGTCGAGGCCGGGACCGATGTCGTGCTCTGCGGCCACGACCATGAGGAAGGCGCGGAGATGCTGGACGGCCGTGTGGCCGTATCCACGGCCGGCACCCTGTCGACTCGAGCGCGCGGCGGGCGGCCGGTCTCATTCAATTTCGTCACGATCGATCCCGCGGCGGTGCAGGTCACGTTTTTCCGCTGGGATTCGGCTAAGCAACGCTTCCAGCCTTCAGATACAGCCGCGTTTGCTCGAACAACGCCCAGCCTCGAGCCCCAAGTCGCAAAGTAGAGTTGCACAGACGGCGAAGTTGCGAAGCGGCTCCAAGCTGCCAGCTTCCAGCTGAGCTGTGTAGCTTGTTCCTCGGCGCTTGTAGCCACTTGTAGCTTCGCCGTCTGTGCAACTTTTCTAGGAGCTTGTGACTAATGGCTTCAAAGTTCCACGGCGTGGATTTCTACGATGTCGACGGACTCTTGAGTGAGGAAGAGCGCGCGGTCCGTGACACTGTGCGGCAATGGGTCGATGAAAACCTCATGCCGGTGATCGGCGAGGCCTATGTCGTCGGCAAGTTCCCCAAACAGCTCATCCCCGGCATGGCGGCGTTGGGGCTCTTCGGTGCGAACCTACCTGAAGAATACGGCTGCGCCGGCCTGAACAACGTCGCTTACGGCCTGATCATGCAGGAGCTCGAGCGCGGCGATTCGGGCGTGCGCTCGTTCGCCTCAGTCCAGGGCGCGCTCGTGATGTATCCGATCTACGCCTTCGGCTCGGAAGAGCAGAAGAGGAAATGGCTGCCGCAGATGGCGAACGGCAACGTCATCGGGTGCTTTGGTCTCACGGAGCCCGACTACGGCTCCAATCCGGCCGGCATGATCACCGTCGCCAAAGAGACGAAGGACGGCTGGGTGCTGAACGGCGCCAAGATGTGGATCACCAACGGGTCCACGGCGCAAGTCTCGATCGTGTGGGCCAAGACCGGCGGGCTCGATCAGCCCGACTCGATTCGCGGGTTCATCGTCCCCACCGACACCAAGGGGTTCTCGGCGAAGGATCAGAAGGGTAAGCTCTCGCTGCGCGCCAGCGATACGAGCGAGCTGGTGCTCCAGGATGTCCATCTGCCCACGGACGCCCTCCTGCCCCAGTCCGGCGGGCTCAAAGCACCGCTGATGTGCCTCACCGCGGCGCGGTATGGGATTGCCTGGGGCACCGTCGGCGCAGCCATGGCGTGCTACGACGAGGCCGTGAGCTACGCGAAACAGCGAGTGATGTTCGGCAAGCCGATCGGCGGGTTCCAGCTGCAACAGGCGCGGCTCGCCGACATGCTGACGGAAATCACCAAGGCTCAACTCTTGTGTGTGCAATTGGGAAGATTGAAAGACCAGGGTACAGCGACGCCGCAGCAGGTTTCGCTTGCCAAGCGCAACAACGTGAACATGGCGACCGAGGTCGCGCGCGAAACGCGTCGCCTGCTTGGAGCGAACGGCATTCTCGCCGAGTACCAGGCGATGCGGCACCTCGCCAACCTCGAATCGGTCTACACGTACGAAGGGACGCACGACGTCCACACCCTGATTCTGGGGCAGGAGATTACCGGGCTAAGCGCCTTCAACTAGAAACCGTCGCCGGTCCCAGCCCGTATGTCAGCCATGCCGCTCATGCTGGTGTTGTTGTTGGCCCAGGCCCAGGGCGCCGCCCCCGTTCTCGTCGATATCCGTGATCTCACGCCTCGCGAGTACCGGGCCAGCGCCTTCGTGTTGACGGCGCCGCAAGACGTGCAGATCACGGCCGTCGGCGCCGAGCCCTGGCCCGATCGGCTGCGCCAGCGCGATGAGAAGCATTGGCAGGACGACGACCAGACCACCTGGCCGGCGGCCGCCTGGATTCTCGACGCGCGAACCCGCGCGGTCGTGTGGGACCTGCGGTCTGCCGAGACGCGTCGGGAATCGACTGGGCTGCGGCGCTTCTCCGGTACCGTGCACCTGCCGGCCGGAACCTACGAAGCGCACTACGCCTCCTATCCTGCTTCCTCTGTTTCATTCAATGGCGATTTCAATCTCAGCCTGAACGACATCATTCGACTCGGCCGGCGCGCGAAGTACGGCGGCCCGTACGTCGAGAACGGATTGTACCGGGAGTTCGGACTGACGATCAGCGGCGCTGGTGGGCCGGCGCGTGCGGCATCGCCAGAGGACCTCGCCGCCGCCCGTGCGGCGTACACGGCGTCGGCAATCGCCACCGTCGTCCCCGAGCGCAACAGCACGGCCAGAAAAGGTTTTGAGATCACCCGTCCGACACCGGTGGAGGTCTATGCGATCGGCGAGCTGACGCTCGAGGACGAGTTCGACTACGGCTGGATCATGAACGCCGCCACGCATGAGCGCGTCTGGTCGATGTCGTACGCGACGACCGATCCCGCCGGCGGCGCCGCCAAGAATCGCGTGGCGCACGAGACGCTCCAGCTCAAGCCCGGCCGCTACGTCGCATACTTTGTCTGCGACGACAGCCACAGTCCCGACGACTGGAACAACGTGCCCGCAACCGATCCCGAGTTCTGGGGCCTCACGCTCCGCGTCGCCGATCCCGCCGCGCGCACCGCGGTCAAGCCATTCGACTATGAGCCCGTGCCGCAGGGCCAGACCATCGTCTCGCTCATCGGCATCCACGACGACGAGATGCGCTCCGCAGGCTTCACGCTGAAGCGGCCGCTGGACCTCCACATCTACGCACTCGGCGAAGGCTTCAAGGATCGCATGGCGGATTACGGGTGGATCGTGGACGCCGAGCAACACAAGCGCGTGTGGTCGATGAATTACGAGAACACCGCGCATGCGGGCGGTGCCGAAAAGAACCGGCTGTTCGACAGCACGGTGCATTTCGCGGCCGGCAGCTATCTCGTGTATTACCGCAGCGACGGCTCGCACTCCTACAATGACTGGAATGCCGCGCCGCCTGCCGAAGAGCGGTACTGGGGCGTCAGCGTCTTCCCGGCCAGCGGCCGGCTGAATCCGGCTGATGTCACGCCGTTTCAGCGCGCTGGCCGTGGTAACACCGTGCCGCTGGCGCAGCTCAACCACATCGGCAACGATGCGGACGCTCGGACGCCGTTTGCGCTGACCGGGGAGACACGGCTGCGCGTCTTCGCGATGGGCGAAGGTCGCGATGCGGAGATGTTCGACTACGGGTGGATCGAAGACGCTAACGGCCGGACGGTATGGGAAATGAAGTACGACGAGACCGAGCCCGCCGGCGGTGCCGACAAGAACCGCCTCTACGACGGCGTGATCACGTTGCCCGCCGGCAACTACGTGCTCCGCTATCGGTCCGACGGATCCCACTCCTACAACGACTGGAACGACAACCCACCTGACGATCCCGAGAGTTGGGGCATCGCCGTGTTCCGAATGGCGAAGCGGTAACGTAGCTTTCGGTCCTCATGAAAATCGCTGTCTGCATCAAGCGCGTGCCCGATTCGGAAACGCGCGTCAAAATCGCGGCCGATGGCAAGAGTCTCGACGAAGCGGGGGTGAAGTTTGTCCTGAACCCCTACGACGAGTTTGCCGTCGAAGAAGGGTTGCGCCGCAAAGAGAAGGCCGGTGCCGGTGAAGTCGCGGTGTTCTGCCTCGGGCCCGCGCCAGCCCTGGAGACGATCCGTACCGCGCTGGCGATGGGCGCCGATCGCGGCGTGCTGCTCTTGGCCGACAAGATCCCCGTCGACCCCTTCGAATCGGCGAAGGTTCTCGCCGCCGAGCTGAAGGGCACGAGCTGGGACCTGATTCTTTTCGGGCGCATGGCGATCGATGACTACAACCACCAGGTCGGGTCGCTTGTGGCCGAGCTGCTGGACTTGCCGTGTGTCACTGCGGTGTCGCACCTCGAGATCGACGGGACCAAAGGCGTCGCGGAGCGCGAGATCGAAGGCGGGATCGAGGTCGTGGACTTTTCGCTTCCGGCTGTGCTCACCACCGACAAGGGACTCAATGAGCCGCGCTACCCGGCGCTCAAAGGCATCATGGCCGCCAAGAAGAAGCCGCTCGAGGTGAAGCCGGTGCAGCCGGGAAGCGGCACGCTAGAGATCGTCGCCCTGATGCCTCCGCCCCAGCGGAAGGAAGGAAAGATCGTGGGTGAGGGGGCCGGAGCCGTCGGGGAGCTGGTGCGGCTGTTGCGCGAAGAGGCCAAAGTTCTGTGACGACGCTGGCGGTGCTGGAGCAGCGTGAGGGCGTGCTGCGGAAGATTTCGTTCGAGGTCGTGACCGGTGCCCAACGCCTGGGGGTGGGGGGGGGACAACCAGTCGAGGCAGTCGTCTGCGGTGCCGGGGCCGTCCAGGGCCTCGAGCAGGTCGCCAAGTTCGGCGCGGACAAGATCGTTACACTCACCAATCCGGCGTTCGCGAGATACGCGCCCGAAGGCTACGCGCAGGCCCTCGCGGAGCGCGCGCAGCAGGGCGGGTATCGCGCGCTCGTGTTTGCGGCAACCGCAACGGGAAAAGATCTCGCGCCACGCGTCGCGGCCAAGCTCGGGGTCGGTGTGGCCGCGGATCTCACTGATCTCGCCGCTGATGGCAGCGGTGTGGTGGTCACACGGCCGGTGTATGCGGGCAAGGCACTGCTCAAGGTAAAAGTGGCGTCGCAGCCCGCCGTGCTCTCGCTGCGTCCCAACGTGTTCACACCGGTGGAACGGCCGAAATCCGCCGCGAGCGAGACGGTCGCGGTCAACGTTAGTGCGAGCCGAGTGACCGTGCGCGAGATCAAGGCGGCGCCGGCCGGCTCGCTCGATGTCGCTGAAGCGCAGGTGATCATTTCGGGCGGGCGTGGCCTCAAAGAGCCGGCGAATTTCAAAGTATTGGAAGATCTCGCGCGCGCCTTTGGCGGCCGTGCGGCGGTGGGCGCGTCGCGCGCGGTGGTCGATGCCGGATGGCGTGCCCACGCCGATCAAGTGGGGCAAACCGGCAAGACGGTGAGCCCGTCGCTCTACATCGCCGTCGGCATTTCCGGAGCGATCCAGCATCTGGCGGGCATGCGGACGTCGAAAGTGATCGTCGCGATCAACAAGGACAAGGACGCGCCGATCTTCAAGGTCGCGGACTACGGCGTCGTGGGCGACCTGTTCGAGATCGTGCCGAAGCTCACCGAAGAGATCCGCAAGCTCCATGGCTGAGATCGTTCCCGCCCAGTATCAACCACCGCTTCCGCTCGACAAACTGATCCTCCCCGACGGCGCCGCAGGAGCCGGCGACCGTATGGAGCTCGATGTCCTCATCGTGGGCGCGGGACCGGCGGGACTCGCGTGCGCCATCGAGCTCGCCAAACTCGCCAAAGCGGACGGCTCGGAGCTGAACATCGGGGTGCTCGAAAAAGCCGCAGCGCTCGGCGAGCATTCGCTCTCAGGTGCGGTCGTCAACCCCCGTGCATTTCGCGATCTCTTCCCTGACCTGGCGGACCGGGACTTTCCATTCCGCGCTCGGGTGACGAAAGAGGCGGTCTATCTCCTCACCCAGGGCGGTAAGTTGCGGCTGCCCACGCCGCCGACGATGCACAACCGCACCTTCTACATCGCGTCGTTGTGTGAGATCGTCCGCTGGCTCGGCGCCAAGGCCGAAGACGTCGGTGTCAACGTGTTCACCGGATTTCCGGCGGCACAGCTGCTCGTGCGTGACGCCACTGTTGCCGGTGTGCGGACCGCGGCCGCCGGTCTCGATCGCGACGGTCAGCCCACGCCCGGGGGCACAGCGCCGAATGATCTCCTCGCAAAGGTCACCGCGCTCGCCGAGGGGACCCGCGGGTTGCTTGCGCAAACGTGGTGTCAGTGGCAACGCGTCGAGTCTGACAACCCGCAGATCTTCGCACTGGGCGTCAAAGAGCTGTGGGAGACCAAGCGGCCGCTCGATCGCGTGATCCACACGCTCGGTTGGCCGCTGCCCCGCGACGCGTTCGGCGGGAGCTTCGTGTACCCGCTCGAGCCGAACCTCGTCGCGCTGGGACTCGTGGTGGGCCTCGACTATCGCGATGCCGCGCTCGACGTGCACGTCCTGCTGCAGCGGTTCAAGCGGCATCCGCTCCTCCAGGAGCTCCTGGCGGGCGGCGAAATGGTCGAATGGGGCGCGAAGACCATCCCCGAAGGCGGGTTCTACTCGCTCCCGCAGCGACGCGCAGGTGATGGTGTCGTACTCCTCGGCGATGCCGCGGGGTTCGTGGACGTGCCGTCGCTCAAAGGGATTCACTACGCGATGCAGTCGGGCATCTTCGCGGCGCGCGCCATCTTTCAGCATCTGAAGAACGGCACGCCGCTCGGAGCATACGACCGGCTCGTAAACGCTTCGTACATCGCGACCGACCTCCATCGCACGCGCAACATGCGACTCGCCTTCAGGAGGGGGTTTTATGTGGGGGGATTCCAGGCTGCGCTGATGACGCTGACAGGCGGGCGATTCCCGGGTGGGCGATACCGGATGCACGCCGATGCCGCGGTCCCGCGCCGTGCCGCCACCGGGGCGGGCGCAGCCGCGCTGTCCAACGGCATCAGCAAGGTGGACGCGGTGTTCAAGTCCGGGAACGCAACCCGCGATACGATTCCCAGCCACCTGATGGCGCAACCAGACGTGCCCGTCGAGGTGGCGCGGTTCTATGCTCACGTCTGCCCCGCCGGCGTCTATGAGGCGACGGAAAATGGGTTACGCATCAATCCGCCGAATTGCGTGGATTGTAAGGCGACCGACGTGCTGGGACCGCGCTGGACCCCGCGAGAGGGAGGTAGCGGGCCGAAGTACAAACGGATGTAGCGTTACGGTGCGCGGCTATCTCTGAAGTACTGCCGCGCCTTTTCCGCAAGCTGCGAGCTCGACATCGGCAGATTGCGCTTCACCCACAGCATCGCCCGTTGGCCGGTCGGAAAGCGGTGCGCCCCTTCCTGTCGGGAGACGCTCGCCATCTGCGTGAGCGAAATCCCAAAAATCTCCTTGCTGGCCCGGTCGAGGGCCATGCCGAACTCCTCGTCTTCCGGCGTCGCCAGGATATCGGAGTGGGTGCGGCCTAACTCCTCCACCGGGCCCGCGTACGCCTGCTCGGAGTGCGTATCCATCGTGTAGCCACAGTAGAGCGAGAATGCGTAGGTGCGGGCCAATGCATTCCAGAACTCCTCGATCTGGATCGCGGCAGCGGTGTTCCCCGCTTGCCATAACGCATTCGCGAGCTCGCTGTAGACCCGAGTGCCGCGACCCGAGGTCCGGAGGCGCGACAGGAGTGGCGCCAGCGCGCTCCGAAACGGGGCCCATTCGGGCAGGTCGCCGGCAACGAATTGTGCCGTGATCTGCTCGGCATCCACGACGGACAGTTGTCCCGGATCGCGCAGCGATTGTGGGCGGAACTCACCTGCCGCCAGGCGCTCGAACAGCCGGTCCCGCTGATCCGCCCCCGCAATGACCACCACGCTGTCCCCGCGCCGCAAGCCCGCCTCGACGAATAGGAGGGCCGACTCGGTCAGCGTGTCACGACGACGATCCTGGCCTTCGGTATCGCGGTGAAACTGCGCGAAATGATGGCCGGTCGGTGCGACAGTTAGAAGGTTGCTACCAGCGGGCGCTGTCATCATTACACACGTTTACACCGATTCTTGGTAGTAGTGTCGCGCGCGCTCGAGCACCGCTGCGCTCGCCGAAGGCAGGTTGCGCTTGACCCACAGCATGGTGCGTTGCCCGCTGGGGAAGCGCTGCTCGCCACTGTCGCGACGCCGTGAGAAGCCGACCATCTCCGAGAGCGGGACGCCAAACACGTCGCGGCTCGCCGCATCCAACGCCACGCGGAACCGATCATCATCGGGGCTCGCCAGGATCTCGGAGTGCGTGCGGCCGATCTCCTCGAGGGGTCCAGCATATGCCTGGTCGCGATGCACGTCGAGCATGTAGGTGCAGAACATCGAAAACGGATACAGACGCGCAAGCTCGTTCCAGTACTCCTCGAAGCGAATAGCGGCGAGCTGTTTTCCTTCTTTCCACAACAGACTTACCATCTCCTCATACGCTCGCGTCGTCCCGCGCCCGAACGCCCGCACTCGCTCGAAGATGGCGCCCATCGCCCGGCGAAAATCATCCCAGTCCGGCATGTCGTTGCGCATGCATTTGCGCAGCGTCAGCTCGGCGTCGTGCAGCTCGAGCTGTCCAGACTTGAGAAAAGCGCCGGGATCGAGATCGTCGGCCCGTAACCGTCCGAGAAAGAGGTCGGTGTGTTTGGGGGAGGCGATGACCACGACTCCGTTGGCGCGCCGCAGGCCGGTCTCCAGGTAAACCGAGACGGCATCGGCCAGGGCCTGCGGGTCGCGGTGCAGCTGCGCAAAGTGCCGGTTGGCGGGCGCTTCGATCAGCAACGTATTGACAAGGGGATCGGCCATCTTCTGACTCACGCGCAAGAAACGGAAACAGTCATAGCGCGAAAACAATAGACAACGCCCATAACGCCACAATCAGTCTTCTGAGGGATTTGGCGTTGCGGCCTCCTCGACCTGAGGGACTAGCCCGTCGGATTGAAAATCACCGAAGCTCACCGAAAGCTCAGTTTGATGCCGTCGATGATGAACTGCGCGGCAATCGCACACAAGACCAATCCCATGAGGCGGGTCAGAATGCGCATGCCGGTTTGCCCGAGGCGCCGCTCGACCATCGACGCGGCTGAGAGCACCAGGAACGTGATCAAGGCGGTGAGGACAATTGAGATGTAGACCGCGGCCATCGCTGCCACGGACTTTGCCCCCAGCGCGAGGACCATGACGGTCGAGATCGCCCCGGGGCCCGCCAGCATCGGCAGGCCGAGCGGCATGATGCCGATGTCTTCCTTCTGGATGCCCTCGGCCTTCTCGACCGCTGTCTCCCGTTGCTGGCTGCGCCGGGCTTGGACCATGTCGAGCGCGTTGAGTCCGATCAGCACGCCACCCGCGATCTTGAACGCGCCGATGGTGATCCCGAAGATCTTGAAGATGAGGCTACCGCCCAGCGCGAACGCGATCAGCGTGATGGCGCAGGTCCACGCGCCGCGGCGTGCGAGCACCCGGCGTTGCGCCGGCGCGTCGCGCTCAGTCATCGCGAGGAACGTCGGAATGACGGCGAACGGATCCACGATGAAAAGGATCGACGTGAAGATGAGGAGCAGCTCCATCACGCGCTGATTCACGGCGTTCCCGTGAGCCCGGCGCGAATGCGCCGCATCTTCGTGGTTTGCAGTGGCAGATCGCGCAGCGCCGCGCGCTCCCGCTCGTACGTGTTCGCGCGGAAGCGAATCGTGACTGGCTGGCTGTTCCGCATGACCTCGACCATGACGGTGGTGCCAGGCCGGATGCTCCGCACGGCGGCCGTGACGTCGGTGCCATCGATGATGTCGCGTCGATTGATGCGCACCAGCTCATCGCCGGTGCGGAGGCCGGCCAGCCACGCGGCACCGAGTGGCGCAACCGCGCGCCAGCGGCCACCCTGCACGGCCGGTGGAATCGAGCCGATCCGTGCGTCGACGGCGGGCGTCTTGGTCAGGACGAGCCGCCAGCCGGCCGCCTTCAGATAATTGTTCCACGGAATGTCGTACGTGCCGCTCACGTACAGCCGCCAGAACTCCGCAAAGTCGCATCCCGTCGCGCTGCGTACGGCCTCCACGAGCTGGTCACGTGTGAACCCGTGGTCGCCGGAGTAGTGCTGCATGAGAAACCGCATGACATCGTCGAGCGATCGCGTGTTGTCGGTGGAGTCACGAATCGCGAGATCGAGGAGGAAACCCAGCAGCTCACCCTGGAGATAATAGGATATGTACGCACCTTGGTTCACAGCGGGGGAATCCCACGTGGTCCAGGAAGACCGCTCCGGAGAGATCACCATCCGCGCGGCATCATTTTGGAAGTTCTCCATCGACCTCGCGAGCCGGCGCGCGAAATCGGCGGGCGTGTTGAGCCCGGCCCGCGCCAGGATGAGATCGGCGTAGTAATCGGTCACGCCCTCGCTCCACCAGAGGTTGACCGTACGCACTTCACGTTCGTAGTTGAACGGCCCGAGCTCAATGGGGCGGATGCGCTTCACATTCCAGGCATGGAAGAACTCGTGCGCGCTGACGGTCTGCGCGCCGCGTGGGTTACGCGCCAGCGTCTCCGTGGTCACCCCGATAGTCGTGGAATTCAGATGCTCGAGGCCGCCGCCGCGACCGCCGACAAAGATGTAGGTGTAGTCCCGATATGGTGCGCCGCCGAAAATGAGTAGCGCCGTCGTCGAAATGCGCCGCAGCATGTTCACGAATGCGGCGGGCGCGGCGGCGCGCGCACCGCCGAGATCCACGACCGCGCGGTGTGGCGTCCCCGCGGCCCTGAACGCATACGAGAGAAACTCGCCGAGCAGGATCGGCGCGTCGATGAGCACATCATAGTTGGGCGCCGTGAACGTGATGCTGTCGCGGGTCGTAGGTGTGAGTCCGGTCGCGATCCTCCATCCCGGCGGGACCTGGAAGGCGAGCGTCGCTGGCAGCTGCTTGAAGCCGTCGAGATACATGAACGTGCGCGGCCCATCCACCATGCCGGAGGTCGCACGCAGAAACCAGCGGTTGTTGGGCCGGCGCCAGGCGACTGAATCGCGGAGTCCGGCCGTGTAGCGGACGGTGAGGAGTTGCGTTCCCTGGGTGTCGATCACCCACGAGTTCGGCGAATCCTGGTGGACCGGCAGGCGGTCCGCGGCACGCGTGACGGCCTCAAAATCGCCGATGTTCGTGCCCGAATTCATCAGCTGGTAGGCGCCCGGAGCCCACGCGGGAATGACGAGACGGCTGGGGTTTGGAGGATTGGTGATGTGGAGCTCGACCAAATAAGCGGAGCGATCGGTCGGGACGGTGAGCGTGTATGAGAGTTGGGGAGCAGAGTCTGACGCGCAGGCGAGCGCGACGAGCAGCGGGATCAAAGCGCGACCTGTACCACCCGGTCCTTACCCGCCTTCTTCGCATCGTACATCGCCTGATCCGCCCGCCGAATTAGGTCATCCGTATTGGCATCCGTGGCCGTGCATGACACGACGCCAATACTTGCCGTCACATTCGGCGTCCCCCTGAACACATTGCGGAGTCCCGCGATCAGCCGTTTCGCCGCCGCGTCCGCAAGCGCGGCGTCCGTCTCGGGCATGAGCACCGCGAACTCGTCGCCGCCGAGTCTGCCGACGACGTCGGCGTGACGCACGGACGACCGCATCGCATCGGCGACGAGCCGCAACACGGCGTCGCCGGTATGATGGCCGTGCGTGTCGTTGATCACCTTGAAGTTGTCGAGATCCATGTACAGCAGCGCGAGGGGCCGCGGATAGCGGCGGTTGCGATCGAGCTCCTGGCCCAGCCGGTCGACGAAGGCGCGCGCGTTCAGGACGTTCGTGAGCTGGTCCTGGGTGACCAGGCGCGCGAGCTGCGCCTGGCTCCGCCGCAGCGACTGCAGGCCCGCCATCGCGACGCCGAGCACGGCGAGATAGGCCAGCCCGTTCAGAATGCGCCACAGCATGGGCGTGTCCGCCGGCATCTGCACCCAGGCGATCGCCTCGCGGAATACCGTGGTGGTGGCGGCAAAAACGATTCCCCAGGCCAATCCCTCGGTCCAGGTGACGAGCAGAACCGGGATGGTATACAGGATGCCGAACCGCGCCGCGGGAGGCGTGACAGCGTTAACCCAATACACGAGGAGCGTAAGGAACACGTAGCCGACCAGGCGCAGCGCCTGGCGCACGCCGGGTGACGGGAGAGCAGCCATCAGTATGGAGGCTCCGCGACGTGACGCGGGTCGTCGAGGATCAGCGCCTGGAGCGAGGTCCCCACGGGCACCGTGGACATCTCGGCCGGGACGATCAGCAGGGCGTTCGCGTGCGTCATGCTGGTGAGAATGCCAGACCCCTGCGGGCCTGTCAAACGCGCCTCTCCTTCCTCCACTATGGCGCGGAGGAAGTGACGCAGTTTTGGCCCGAGCGTGATAGGTTCGCGGGTAGTGACCGGCACCGTTCTGCGAAAGGGCAGGGCATGCCCCTGCAGGCGACGGATGACGGGTCGCACGAACAGCTCGAAGGTTACCATGGTGCTGACCGGATTGCCGGGCAGCCCGATCCAGGGAATCCCGTTCAGCAGCCCGAATCCCACGGGCGCCCCCGGCCGCATGGCGATCCGCCACAGCTTCAGCTCCCCCCCGGATTCCTGCAGCACGTCGCGGACGAGATCGTGCTCCCCGACGCTGACGCCGGCGGTGGTCACGAGCAAGTCGGCGTTCGCCGCGCCGCGCAGATGCTCGCGCAGGCTCTCCCTCGTGTCGCGTGCCACGCCGAGGTTGACCGGGACGGCTGACGAACGGCGAATCAGAGCATCGAGCGTGTAGGAGTTGGAGGTCGCGATCTTCTTGCCGGCGAGAATCTCATCCCGCCGGTCCAGATCGACGATCTCGTCACCCGACCCCATGAATGCCACCTGCGGCACACGGTGCACGAGCGGCCGGTCGTGCGCGATCGAGGCGAGCACGCCGAGCTGTGCCGGACCAAGCGCCGTGCTTGCGGTGAGAACGACGGCCCCCTTTCGAATGTCCTCGCCGCGCCGCCGGATGTTTTTCTTCGCGTCCCGCGTATTGCTGATCCTGACGGTCCCGTTGGTTGACTGCGTGGTGTCTTCCTGGCGGATTACCGTGTCGGCGCCCTGCGGCAGCGGCGCGCCGGTGAAGATCCGGATTGCTTGCGCCTGTCCGAGGGACTTGTCGGGAAACTGGCCGGCCGCCACGGTCTCGATGACGGCGAGCTCCGTTACGCCGCTCTCGCGCAAGTCCTGGCTGCGCACTGCATAGCCATCCATCGCCGAGTTGTCCCACGGCGGCAGGTCGATCGGACTGACGACGTCTTCGGCGAGCACCAGGTCCAGCGCCTCGCGCAACGGCCGGCGCTCGGCAGGAAGGGGCCGGACATCGCTGATGATGATCCGCGCGGCTTCGGCGGGAGTCATGGCGGGAGAATCTTGGCTTGGTCCCAAGCGAGATTCGCGATCGTGACGAGCCACGCCGTGTCGCTGAAGCGAAACACCGGGAAGGGTGCCCGCAGCTCGCGATCGTCCGTCACCATGGCGATCCAGTCGGCCGGATCATGCACCGCGGGATCGAATACCGGCTTGGGACCGGCCACTTTGCGATACACCTCGATCTTCGGCAGCGGCGCGCGTTTGTATCCTTCGACCAGCACGATGTCGGCGCCGCTCAGGTAGCGCCGCGCGAGCGTGATGGGATCGGCGTCTTGCTCCGTGTGCTCGAACAGCACGCGTTGTCCGGGTGCTTCGATCAGCACGCGCTCCGCCTTTCCCTCATGCCAATGCCGCCAGGTGTCCTTGCCCTTTTGATCCATGTCGGCGGGATGCGAGCCGTGCTTGATGGTCATCACACGTAGCTTGCGGCGCACCAGCTCGGCTGCGAGCGCGACGAGGAACGACGTCTTGCCCGCGTTCTTGAGCCCGATGATCGAGATCATCCGTGTCGCCGGGATAGCGCCTCCGCGCGCGCGAGGTCTGCGGGCGTGTTCACGTTGAAGAACAGCTCGTCGGGATCGCCGAACGCCTTGACCTCCGCGAGGGAGAGGATACCGACCCGCACGTCGGCGTGGAAGGAGATGGCCTGCAAGTCGCCACTGTCCAGCCGCCGCGCGATCGCGGGGGCGCACGCGGGTCCGTAGACGGCGCAGAGCGGCTCCAGGCCACGCCGGCCGGAGCTCTCGGGAAGAAAGGCGTCATAGCCACCGCTGGCGGCGCCGGCGACGAGCGCGCTGAGCAACGCCTCCGGAACGAACGGCATGTCCCACGCGACGCAGAGCACCGGCTCGGGACCAGCGGTCACCGCCGTGTAGATCCCGCCTAGACTGCCGAAGCCCGGCCGGCTGTCGGGAATCGTCCGCAAGTCCGGGCGCCACGATGCGGCGTCGGGTGCATTGGCGATCAACAGTGGAGGTGCAGCCGTTACGGTCTGTACGGCACCGGCGACGTGATCGAGAATGCGGCCACCGCCGACCGTCAGCAAACCCTTCGGCAATCCACCGTAGCGACGGGCGCCGCCTCCGGCGAGCACCGCGCCTCGCATTCTAGACTTTGAGATGATCGTGTTCGATGGCGAGGCAGTGATCCATTACGAAGGCGATCCCCGCCGCCTCGGCACGCCGCCCGGCGGCCGCGTCCACCACACCGAGCTGCAGCCAGATCATCTGGGGCGGCGGCCGCAGCGCGATGGCTTCATCGACGATCGCTCCGACATGCTCGCTGCGCCGAAATACGTCCACGATGTCAATCGCGTAGTCGCGTGCGGCCTCGGTGAGCGTTCGATAGCTCTTCTCGTCGAGGATTTCGCCGTGACCCGGATTGACCGGTACGATCTTGTAACCGGATCGCCGTAAATAGCGGGCGACGGAATTGCTGGGCCGCATCGGGTTGGGGGAAAGTCCCACGACCGCGATCGTGCGCGCGCCCCGGAGCAGGGCGCGGAGGGTCTCCGCCTCGGGCGGCGTCATCCCTCGCGTTTGTGCACGTGCGGTGTGCCACTGACCGCGCGGCCGACGAGGACCATTCCGGAGCGCTCGGCGATCGTGACCGCGAGTGTGGACGGCACGCTGGGCGTCGCCACCCAGGCGAGTCCCGCGCGCGCCGCCTTGAACGCCAGCTCCGCGGAAATGCGGCCCGTGACGAGCAGCCCGCGACCCGTAATCGGCGTCCGCGCGAGCACCGCACCGCCGATGACCTTGTCCACCGCGTTGTGCCGGCCGATGTCTTCGGCATGGAAGAGCAGCGTCGTGCTGTCGGTCAATGCGGCGGCATGGATACCGCCCGTTTCGTTGTAACGAGCGCCCGAGGCGAACAACTGCTTGAATAGCGCGCGTAACGTTTCCGGCGCGGGCGGCTCGCCGCGCAGCGGAGCGCTGCGACTCATCGCCTCAGGGTCAGCGAGCATCGTGGCGACCGCACCGCAGCCCGAGGCGAGCACCCGTTTGCGATTCTCGCCTTTCACCTGAGCGAGACGCTCGGGTTTCACGTCGGCCCAAAAGCCGAGGTCGGGCGCACAGGGACGCAGTTGCACCAGATCGTCGAGCGACGCGATGTAGCCCTCGCCGTGCAGCCAGCCGACCGCGAGCTCCTCGAGCTGGTCGGGCGTGCACATCCAGGTGACGGCTGGCTCGCCGTTCACCTCCAGCCACACGGGCCACTCCTCGACCACAGCGGAGTCGGCGCGCATGCGGCCCGAGCGATCGCCCGGTTTACGATTCGCCGCGGTATTCGGAGTAGAGATGGGGACTCTCCTCGATGCGCACGCAGTGCAGGATCACGCCCGCCGGCAACGCGCCTGCGAGACGTTCCCAGACGTGAACCGCCAGCGCCTCTCCGGTCGCGACCCAGGTGCCGGCGGCGAACGGGGCGATGTCTTTGTTGATGTGTCGCCCGTCGAAACGCGCCACGACCTCACGCTGCAGCAACGCCTTGAGCGCCGGCAGGCTCATGACCCCACTGCATGCCGGATCGAACACGCCCTTCACCGTCACCGCGCATTTGTATTGATGACTGTGATCGTCGGTCGCGCCCGCGAACTCGGGCGTGCTGGGGAAACGATGCGTGGCGGTGAACTCGACGACCCGCGTGAGATACGCTGTCGGCATCCTCTAGAATACCCGGACCGCGGTGGCCTTGAAAGAGAAGACGACGTTCCCGCCTGGCGCGAGCGCCAGATCCCGCGCGGCCTCCGCCGTCACGGCGGCCACAAGCTCGACCTCGCCCCCGCCCATGTCGGCTCGGACGTGCACGCCCGCGCCGCGCCGCTCGATCGCCATGCCGACCACTCGACCCTTGAACACGTTGCGGGCCGACGAGGCGAGCGGCTCCCGACTCACGAAGATGTCGGTCGGGGGGATCGCGAGCACCGCCGGACCAGCGCGCTCGGTGATCAGCACGATTTCGATGCCGCCGACGTGTACGTGCTTCACGCCATCGCCCGCCGGCAGCTCGACGCGAAACAGATTTTCCGGCGTCACGGGCGACAGGCGACCATCCGCGAGCGCGCGAATATCGTCGGCCCAGCGATAGGCATCTTCGAGTTGATGGGAGGCGATGCACACCGCAAAGGGACGAGCGGCGCGCTCGGCCGCGAGCGCGCGGTAGAGGGCGCCCGCGGCAGCGCTGTCCGCCGAGCTCGCCGGCTCATCGAGCAGCAGCACGTCCGTTCTCAAGGCGAGCGCGCGCCCGACGGCGACCCGCTGGACCTCACCTTCGGACAGCTCGTGGCGGCGGCGGCCCAGCAAGGGGGCGAGTCCCAGCCTATCCACGACGTCGCCGATTATCCCGGTAACGGCTGTACGTCCGAAACCTCGCACCTTGAGACCGTAGACCAGGTTATCACGCACCGTCCCGCGCAGCAGCACCGGTCGCTGCTCGACGAGTGTCACGCGACGACGCAGGGACGCACCGGGACGCCGAGGGACGACCGCGCCGTTCCAGAGCACGGATCCTTCCGTCGGACGTTCCAGGAGGGCCAGCAGCCGCAGCAGCGTGCTCTTTCCGGAGCCGTTGTGGCCAACCACCGCTACCATCGCGGTCGGCGGCAGGGCGAAGTGCTCGAAATCGAGCACCACGCGTCCCCCGTAACGGTGCCGCACCGAGCGCAGCTCAACCACTGCCACGCCCTTGCAGGACCTGTAGCGCGATGTTGATGACGAGCGCCAGGATCACCAGCACGAGCCCCAGCGCCAGCGCCGTCCCGAAGTCACCCTGCGACGTGTACAGCGCCACGGCCGTGGTCAGCGTGCGGGTGGAACCACGGATGTTGCCGCCGAGGATCATCGCGGCCCCGACTTCCGCAACGACCTGGCCAAAGGCGGCGGTGATGACGGCGGCGAGCGCAAAGCGCGCTTCACGCGCGACGGTCCAGGCTGTGCGCCAGGGCCCGGCGCCAAGCGTTTCCGCGGTGCGCCGCACGCGGGGATCGACGCCTTGTACCGCGGCGGCGGACAGGGCCGCGGCGATCGGCAAGGCGAGCAGCACGTCGCCGGCCACGATGGCCTGCCAGGTGTACAGCCAGCCAAGACCTCCCAGCGGCCCGCGCCGCGACAACAGCCCGTAGAGCAGCAAGCCGACGACGACGGTCGGGAAGGCGAGGGCCGTATTGACCATGGTGAGCGCGGCGCGCCGGCCCCAGAAGCGGCGCGTCGCCAGGAAGTACCCGAGCGGCAGTCCGACGGTGCAGGCGACTACGGTCGCGACGAGGGCAACTTTGAGCGTCAGCAGCGCGATTCCGAAAACGTCGGAATCACCCGCCATCAGGAGCCCCCACGCGCGCCGCACTCCCTCGGCTAGAAAGTCCATCCGAGGCCGAGGGTGATCCAGGGATGCAACGTCCAGTCGGTGAGTTTGTCGGTCAGCGGGAGCACGCGCGAGCCGTCGGGCGCCAGCGGCGTGTGAAACGACACCGGATACTTGAGGCGCCAGAACAGCGCCCGCACATCGGCATTGAACGCCACACGCCGTGCCGGATACCACCGCACACCAGAAGCGAACGCGAGTGTGAACTTGCTGCCGAACCGATAAAGGCTGCCCGTCGTGTCGCCCGGCGAATTCAAGTCGAAGACCAGACCGAGACCGGTGCCCACGTACGGCGCGAAGCCGCGCCAGGTCTTTCCACCGGTCAGCCGGAGCAGCATGCCGATCTCCGCCTGCGCCAGGTCGGATTTCACCGGCCCCGTCCGCCGCGCTGTGGAATTCGAGTCAGCGTGCGGGTTGATGATGAAGCGGTCGCCGCGCAGGTAGGCGCCCGTGAACTGGAACTGCAGTGCGTGGCCGGCGGGGATTTCCCAGCGCGCGCCGAACGTGAGCGCGTTACTCGTACCGGCTTGCACCTTGCCGCGATCCGCACCGAGGTGACCCACGAAGAACATCGGCCCGGCGTGCAGCGCGATATCGTGATAGGGGGAGGTCCCGGGGTTGTGGCCAACCTGTGCGCACAGTTGGAATGTTGGCATGCTGGACAGAAACATTCCGACGATCATTCGCCGCATCAGTCGTTCTCCCTTAAATCACGTCCGGTCATGTTCTTCGGCGGCTCAATACCCATGAGCTGCAAGATCGTTGGTCCGACGTCGCGAAGCGAGCCACCGGCCCGTAGCGGTTGCGTGCCGGCACCTGCTCCGACCATGACGAAGGGCACCGGATTCGTCGTGTGCGCGGTGTGCGGGCCACCGGTCGCGGGGTCGATCATCAGCTCGCAGTTGCCATGATCCGCCGTCACCAACACCGTCGCGTTCGCCGCTTCGGCGGTCGTCAGGACCCGCGCAAGGCATTGGTCAACGGTCTCGACCGCCTTGACAGCCGCCGCCAGCACTCCGGAATGTCCGACCATGTCGCCGTTGGCGTAGTTGCAGAGGATGAAGTCGTGCTGCTTCGCGGTGATCGCTTTGCAGAGCACGTCGGTGACGCCTGGAGCACTCATCTCCGGCATGAGATCATAGGTCGCGACCTTTTGTGACGGCACGAGCAGCCGCTCTTCGCCCCTGTAGGGCGGCTCGTATCCGCCATTAAAGAAGTATGTGACGTGAGCGTATTTCTCAGTCTCCGCAGTACGGAACATCGTCTTGCCGTGGTCAGAGAGTACCTCCGCGACGATGCGTGACAGCACGATCGGCTCGAAGGCGGCGGGAAAGGGCAGCGTCTCGTCGTAACGCGTCATCGTCACCAGCCGTACCCTCGGACGGCCCTTCGCGTCGAAGCCGTCGAAGTCCGGCACGGCGAGGGCGCGCACGATCTGGCGCATGCGATCGGCTCTATAGTTGAAGCAGAAGATGCCGTCGCCCTCCGTGATCAGGGGGGCGCCGCTGATGACGCGCGGTTTGACGAACTCGTCGGTCTCGCCGGCTTCGTACGCCTGCTTGATCGCGGTGATTGGGTCGGGGGCCGGGATCCCGACGCCTTTGACCATGGCGTCGTAGGCCAGCTTGGTGCGATCCCAGCGCTTGTCGCGGTCCATGGCGTAGTAGCGACCGATCACGGTGCTGACGGTCGGTCGGCCTGACGGGGGGCGGCCGATGGCCTGTAACAGCTGTTCCATGAACCCGAGCGCCGACTTCGGCGGTGTATCGCGCCCATCGAGCCACGCGTGAATCGCGATGGGGACGCCAGCCCGGCGGCCCAGTTCGACGGCCGCGAGCAGGTGCTTGTCGAGCGCATGTACGCCGCCGGTGCCGATCAGCCCCATCACGTGCAACGTGCCGTCGTGCCGACGTGTGTCTTCCGCCAGTTGCACGAGAGCGGGGATGCGAAAGAACTCACCAGACTCGATCGACTGTGAAATACGCACGATGTCCTGCGGCACGACCCGGCCCGCGCCGAGGTTCAGGTGACCCACTTCGCTGTTCCCGATTTGTTCGTCGGGCAATCCGACGGCGAGGCCGGACGCTTCAAGCAGGGTGCGAGCCGGGCGCTGCCACAGCTTGTGCCACACCGGCGTGCTGCCGAGCTCGATCGCGTTGCCCTCGCGGCCGGGACGAAAGCCCCAGCCGTCGAGCACGATGAGGATGACTGGGGTGCGCGTGCCACGGGTCGTTGTCATATTGAGGGGGATGCAAGTTAGCCGGATCGTTCCGAGCCTACTAGCGGTTCTTGGCCTTGTCACGCCCGTCGGGCGCGCGGAGGCCGCCGCTGTCCAGGTTGGCGGCCGCTATCGCGTGACTGCCGACAACGCCTGGTTCTATCAGGACGTCGCGGGCCACCGCATCGCGCGCATCGCGCATGGCGCGATTTTGACGGGTGGAGGCGCAACCCGCAACGACTGGATTCAGGTCACGCTTGCAGGGTGGATCTTCGGGACGTCCGTCGGTCGCAGCGATCGCCCCGACTTCGATCTGATCGTCACGCGCACACCGAACGAAAACTTGCGCGCGGCGCCCGCCGGCCCGTTGGTCGCCGAGCTCGCGCAGGGGTTTGGACTGAAACGCGCGTCACCGGACAGCAGCGGACGCTGGGTGCACGTGACACGCGACGGCTGGGTGCAGCGCAGCGCCCTCGCCCCCATGGCCGACGTCGTGGTGACGCGGACAGTAGACTCGAGCGAGAGCCCCGCGGACACTGGCACGGCTAGACCAACGCCGGGGCCACGCGCCGCCACCGACAGCATGCGCGTGGACTCAACGCGCGCCCAACCCGTGCGTATGACGACGCTCTATCGCGCCCCCGATGGTCCGGAAGCCGGTACCATCGCGACCGAGACGCCGCTGCGGGTCCTCAGCCGCAACGGCGAATGGACGCGCGTGCAGTTCGAAGGCTGGGTGAAGGGTGGTGATCTCCAGGCCGCGCCTGCCGGTGTGCTGGTCGGCGTCACCGCCGCCGAGCTGCGCGCCGAGCCGCAGCGTTACGTCGGCCAGGTGCTGCGCTGGAATCTGGAATTCATCGCGATTCAGAAAGCCGACGACTTGCGGCCCGACATTCCGAAAGGCGCGTCCTACGTACTGGCGCGCGGGCCCCTCCCGGAACGTGGTTTCGTGTACATCGTGGTGCCGGAGACCAAGCTCCCGGCGTTCCGGGCCCTGACACCGCTTACTCCGATGCAGATCATCGCACGCGTGCGGAACGGTCGCGGCCGGTACCTGGGCAACCCCGTTGTAGACCTGATTTCGCTCGAAGGCGGAGGAGGAGCTGGAACGCCATGAACGATATCCTGAACGAGCGCATTCGCCGCAAACTCGACGTCATGCTGGACGAGCAGGCGTATCAGGTGCTCGACTACATCGAGTTCCTCGAGTCGAAATACTCGCAACGCTCGGCGGGTGCGCCGGCGTTCCAGAAGGTGGCCGAGACGCTCGAGGACACAATGCGCGCCGGCCGGGTGCCCGTCACCATCATTCGGGGGACGATGGACGCCGTGGGGAAGGCCGGGAAGTTCTTTGAAGGCCTCGCGGCGGCGGGGAAGGCCGCGGTCGAGGAGGCGACGCGCAAGAACCAACCCGAACAGCCGGTTGAGGAAACCAAGACGTCCCAGTAACTTCCGCCATGGGAACCTTCCGACCCGACGTCGCCCTCACGTTTGACGACGTCCTGCTCGTGCCCCGTCATTCGACGGTGCATCCCCGTAACGTCCAGGTCGCCAGCCGCTTCACTCGCGCGATACCGCTCAACATTCCGATCGTCTCCGCCGCAATGGATACCGTGACCGAGGCGGAGATGGCGATGGCCATGGCGCGTCTGGGCGGGATCGGCGTAATCCATAAGAACATGCCGGTCGACCGCCAGGCGGCCGAGGTGGACCGCGTCAAGCGCAGCGAATCGGGCATGATCATGAACCCGATCACGCTGGGACCGGACCGCCCGCTGCGCGAAGCGCAACAGTTGATGATGCG
Source organism: Gemmatimonadales bacterium (assembly GCA_036390255.1). Classification (GTDB taxonomy): domain Bacteria; phylum Gemmatimonadota; class Gemmatimonadetes; order Gemmatimonadales; family GWC2-71-9; genus 20CM-2-65-7. Next base: position 33,885 of record DASWCE010000006.1, read on the forward strand.
CTTCAAGATCTCAGGGGTGCCGATCGTCGATGGAGCAGGGAAGCTGGTCGGCATCATCACGAATCGCGATCTCCAGTTCGAGCGCGAGCTCGACCGGCCGATTCGCGACGTCATGACGAAGGAAAAGCTGATCACGGCACCGGTCGGCACGACGCTCGATGACGCGGAGCGCCTGCTCGCGAAGCACCGGATCGAAAAGCTGCCCGTCGTGGACAAGCAGGGATTATTGAAGGGCCTCATCACCATCAAGGACATTTTCAAGCGGCGGCAGTACCCCGCCGCCAACAAGGATCAGCACGGCCGGCTGCGCGTCGCCGCAGCCGTCGGTGGGGCGCCGGACGCGCGCGCGCGCGCTCAGGCGCTGCGCGACGCCGGTTGCGACGTCATCGTCGTGGATTCCGCGCACGGGCACAGCCAGGGCGTGCTCGACACGGTCGCCTGTTTGCGCGAAGCGTTTCCCGATGCACAGCTCGTCGCGGGCAACATCGCGACCGAATCAGGGGCGCGCGCACTCGTCGAGCGCGGCGTGGACGCCGTCAAGGTGGGCGTCGGACCGGGATCGATTTGTACGACGCGCGTCGTCACCGGCATCGGGGTGCCGCAGATCACAGCCATCGTCGACGCCGTCCGCGGGGCCGGAGACATCCCGGTCATCGCCGACGGCGGGATCAAGTACTCTGGCGATGCGGTGAAGGCGCTGGCGGCCGGCGCCGCGAGCGTGATGATGGGCTCGATGCTGGCGGGGACGGAAGAGAGCCCCGGCGAATCGTTCCTCCTCGAAGGACGGCGCTTCAAGGTGATCCGCGGCATGGGCAGTCTGTCCGCGATGGAAGAGGGTTCGGCGGATCGCTATTTCCAAGAGGGCGAGGTCTCGCTGCAGAAGCTGGTGCCCGAGGGAATCGAAGGACGGGTGCCGTACCGGGGTCCGGTGGCCGACGTGATCTTCCAGATGGTCGGGGGGCTGCGGAGCGGAATGGGGTATTGCGGGGTATGTGATATGGCTGCGCTGCGCACGGAAACCGAATTCATCCGGATCACGACCGCGGGGCTGCGTGAATCTCATCCACACGACGTCGTCATCACGCGAGAAGCCCCGAACTACAGTCTGTAGTCTCGTCGTGCTGCTGGCCGCACCGGGGCTGCTGCTTGCGCAACAGCAGGCTGACAGCTCGTATCCGCCGCCTGCGTTCGCCCCTCTCTCCGACCGCTATACCATCGACGTCGACGCGCTGACCAAAAACGGCGCGGCGCGCACGCTCAGCGACGTGCTCACGAGCCAGGTGCCGGGCCTGCTCGTGATTCCCGGCGGCGGCTTGAACGGTGGCGGCTCGCAGGTCCGCTTTGCGGGAGTCCGCTCCCTCATTTCCGATCTCCCGCCGCTGATCCTGCTCGACGGCATCCGCATCGACGCACACGAGGACGACTCGCAGCTTACCGTCGGAGGCCCCGGCCCCTCACGTCTCGACGATATCCCGATCGAAGACGTGCAGTCGATCGAGGTGCTCGAGGGACCGGCCGCGACGGCGATTTACGGCCCCGGGGCCGCGGCGGGCGTCATCCTCATCCACTCCAAAGCCGCGCGCACCGGCGCGATCCGCGTCCAGGGGTTTGCCGAGGGCGCCATGCGAGCTATTCCCGAGCGCTGGCCGGCGAACTATGGCGGCGTCGATCTCGATAACCCCGACAGTCTGCTGCGGACCGGCAGGTGTAGCCTCGTGGTCCAGGCCGCGGGGCAATGCGTGCAGGACGGCCTGCAGTCGTTCAATCCGCTGGTCGCCCGGAATCCGTTCGGTGCCGCGCCGCGCCGGCAGCTCAGCCTGAGTGCCGCCGGCGGACCGCGCTGGGGTGCGTTCCGGCTGTCCGGCAATCTCGACGCCGACGCGGCCGCCTACGACGTCCCAGCCGTGACGTGGTCCGACGATTACCACCGCTGGAATGTCGGCGGAGGCGCCACGCTGCATCCCTGGCGCGACGTCGAAATCGGCACGAGCGCGACGCAGATTTCCAGCAACCTGCGGCTTCCCATCTACGAGCCCGTGCTGGCCGCGCTGATGGGGCCGAGCGACTCGACCGGGTTCAGCTGGGGTCAGGCGTTTCAGAGTCCGGGGACGCAGAAGCTCGATCGCACCCTCGCCAATGTGCAGATCCTCGCCACGCCTCTGCGCTGGCTCGCGATCCAGGGGACGTTCGGAATCGATGACATCGGGCAACACGAGCGGAACCTCGTGTCCACGCTCCTGACCACCGGCGATCGTGTCGTGCGAGACCGGACGTTCGCGCTGAAACTGACGGCGGCGAATCGGATCTCCAGCGGGATGCGGCTCACCTCGGCCATTGGAGTCGAGCGCCTGCAGAACCGTGAGAATGCGGCATTCTTTCAGGGGTCCGGTGGCGGGTATACGTCGCAACAGTCGCGGCTGCACCGGCGCTGGTTCAGCGTATACGGCGTCGAGCGGGTGGGCATTCGCGACCGGTTCTTCGTGACCGGCACGCTGCGCCATGACGATCTCCACGAGTATTCCCCAGGAGATCAGACGAACCCCAGTCTCGCCGTCGACTGGATCCTCAGAACCGAGCGGCCAGGCGCGCTCAGCAGGCTGGCGATTCGTGGCGCCTATGGAAAGGCGAGTCACGCCTTTCCGCAGAATCTCCAGGTCGTGTTTGTCGCGCCATTCCAGCCCACACCCGCGCCACTCAAGCCCGATCGCACGCGTGAGTGGCAGGTTGGCGCGGATGCCGCCGGACTGTCGGGTCGGTGGCACGCGAACGTGTCGTTCTACGATCTGCGGTCGCAGGCTCTTCAGTACTTCGGCGTCTCGCTCCCGAGCGGCGGCCCGTCATTCGTCTACGCCCCGGGCGCGGTCATCAGAAATCGCGGCGTGACCGCCGCACTGTCGGCAAACTTGATCGATCGGCCGGGCTGGGGATGGACGACGCAGCTCTCGCTGTGGGGAAACCGGAATCGTATCGTCCGGGGCAGTCCAACCACCATCGCGGTGAGCGGTATCGGCTATACCGGGCAGCGCGAGCTGGCCGGCTACCCCGCCGGCGGGTACTGGGCCTGGCCGATCGCGTTTGCTGACAGCAACAGCGACGGAATTATCGGGGCAAACGAGATCTCGTACGCGACGTCACAGGTCTGGGTGGGAACGCCTTATCCGACGCAAGGCGCGGTGTTGACTTCGTCGTGGCGGGTGGGACAGCGGTGGCATGTCTCGGCCACGCTCGACTATCGCGCGGGGCAGACCCTATTCAATCAGACCGCGCAGCTGCGGTGCGGGTATGCCGTCTGCCGCGATCGCTACGATCCCACGACGCCGCTTTCGCGGCAGGCCAATGCCATCGCCGCGTACACCGACCCGCCAGCCTACTTCGAGAATGCCGACTACCTGAAGCTGCGCGAGCTCGCCATCGTATTCGACGTTCCCGAGCGTCTCGCGGCGCATTTCGGCGCGCGCGCGGCCAGCTTCATGTTCGGTGGCCGCGACCTGGCGACCTGGACCAGCTACTCCGGGGCCGATCCGGAAACGGGCAGCTTCGGCCGGAGCGCGGGGACGCCGATGATGGTCGGCGACTTCGCCACGGTCCCGCTCCCCCATTCCTGGACGGTGCGTGTAAGACTTTCCTACTGACCGCCTTCCTCTATTGACAGATCGCCGGCCCCGGCGAACCTTGGGGCGGTCCCCGCCGTCGAATCGTCACCTTTCGAACGGAGTTCGCATGAATCTGTTTCGCCGGAAAAGCGTCACCGACTTGCAGACGGAAGCGCTCAGCGATCACAGCCTCAAGCGAGCCCTGGGGGCGTTGAACCTCACGCTGCTGGGCATCGGCGCGATCATCGGAACCGGCATCTTTGTGCTCACCGGAACGGTCGCCGCGTTGAACTCCGGTCCGGCGGTCGTGCTGTCCTTCGCGCTTGCCGGCGTAGCCTCCATCTTCGCCGCGCTCTGCTATTCGGAGTTCGCCTCGCTCGTGCCGATGGCCGGAAGTGCCTACACCTACGGCTACGCGACATTGGGAGAGTTTGTCGCGTGGGTCATCGGCTGGGATCTGGTACTCGAGTATGCACTCGGCGCCGTGACCGTCGCGATCGGGTGGTCGGGTTACGTGGTGTCGTTCCTGCACGACGTCGGGATCAACCTGCCGTGTGCATGGTCGGCGGCCCGCGGCACCCTCGCCGCCTGCGCGGACGGTACGCAAGTGACCGCCGTCTTCAATCTGCCTGCCGTCATCATCATCGCCATCGTGACCACGCTGCTGGTGATCGGGATCAAAGAGTCGGCGAACGTCAATAACGTCATCGTGTTCATCAAGGGAGCGGTGGTCATTCTCTTCATCATTGCAGCGGCGCACGCGATCAACACCGCGAACTGGCACCCGTTCATCCCGCCGTCGGAGGGCGGTAGCAAGTTCGGGTGGAACGGCGTCATGGCGGGCGCCGGAATCGTGTTCTTTGCCTACATCGGATTTGACGCCGTCAGCACGGCCGCCCAAGAAGCGAAGAATCCTCAGCACGACATGCCGATCGGCATCATCGGATCGCTGCTGATCTGCACGGTGCTGTACATCCTTGTGTCCGGAATCGCGACCGGCGTCGTGCCGTTCCGCGATCTCAACGTGCCGGATCCGATCGCCGTCGCTGCCGATCGCGCCGGTCTGGGCTGGATGGCAACGTTGATCAAGCTCGGAGCCATCGCGGGACTTTCATCCGTGATTCTGGTCATGCTGCTCGGGCAGTCCCGTGTCTTCTACTCGATGTCGCGCGACGGCCTGCTGCCCCCGTTCATAAACAGGGTCCACCCGAGATTCCAGACGCCGTACATCACGTCGATCGTGACCGGCGTTGTGGTGGCGTTTTTCTCGGCGATTCTGCCGATCCGTGACGCCGCGAGCCTCGTGTCGATCGGGACGCTACTCGCCTTCGTAATCGTGTCGGTCGGGATTCTCGTCCTCCGGCAGCGCGAGCCTAACCTGCCGCGTGTGTTCCGAACGCCGGCGGTGTGGCTGGTCGCGCCGCTGGGAGCGTTGTCTGCGCTCTACCTGATGGTGAGCCTGAGCGGCCGCACGTGGGCACGGCTGGGCATCTGGTTCGTGATCGGTCTCTTCGTGTACTTCCTCTACGGTGTGCGCCACTCGCGGTTGGCGGCGGGAAGTACCGGCGGTCGCGCGCAGGCCCCGGGGGCCCCCACCCCTCCGGTCCCGCCACGTCGCCAGTAGCGCACTCGCGCCTGCCGTAACCCGACCAAAAGAGTTAGATCAAAGGTCTGGTTACGGCAGGCCGCGAGGAGAAGGCGATTATCTTTTCAAGATGAATTCGAACGGCGTTCCCGTTCCGCCCGCCCGCGCGCAGGCGGCGCGCGACGTGGCGGCCGCGCTCACTAGCGCCCGACACGTCGTGCTGACGACGCACGTGAACGCCGACGGTGATGGAATCGGGAGCGAAATCGGGCTGTGGTACCTGCTGCGCGACCGCGGGATTTCGGTCAGTATCGCCAATCCCACCGCCATTCCCGATCGCTTTCAGTTCCTGATTCCCGCAGGAGCAGATGCGAGCGACCGCGCGGCGCGTGAGATCGAGCGCGCCGACGTCGTCGCATCCCTTGACATCGGCGACCTCAGCCGGCTGGGCAGTCTGGCCTCCGTCATCAGCAAGCGGCAGCCGCCGTTCGTGTGCATCGATCATCACGTCAGCCCGGTCAAGCTGCCGGCCGGGCCCTCCCTCATAGCACCCGACGCCACCGCCACGGCCGAGCTGGTGTTCGATCTCGCCTCGGTAGCGGAATGGCCGCTCACGCCCGAAGTCGCGCAAGCGCTGTACGTCGGATTGCTGACCGATACCGGTGGATTCCGGTTCTCGAATACCACCGCTCGCGCGCTGCGCGTCGCGGCCGCGCTGCTCGAGCGCGGCGTCGATCCCGAGGCGATCTATGCGTCGGTATACGCCAGCGCGCCGGAAGGGCGCGTGCGCCTGCTCGCCGAAGTGCTGCAGACGCTGGTCGTGGAGCCCGACGTCGGCTTGGCGTGGGTCAGCGTGCCCGCCGACGCGTTGCGCCGTCACGACGTGACGCCCGATGATCTCGATGGCATCGTGGAATTTCCCCGCTCGATCGCGGGCGTCCGGATGGCGTTACTGTTCCGGCATATCGGCAACGGCCGCATCAAGGTCTCGTTCCGCTCGATGGGCGCGGTGGACGTCGCGGCACTGGCACACCAGTTCGGCGGCGGTGGTCACCTCCGCGCGGCGGGTGCGTCGCTGCCGGGCACGATGGCTGATGTCGAAGAGCAGGTACTGAACGCGGCCCGCCGTTTTCTCACAAACGGGGGGGGCGGGGGGGGGAGCCAAACCTCGTGAGCACGACCGATCTCAAGGCCCAGGTCGAGCAGGCGCTAGCCGCAGTCACCAACCCGCGCCACGGGCGTGACATCGTGTCCGCCGGAATGGTGCGCGATGTCACAATCGATCCCTCCGGGGCCGTTACGTTCACGTTCGTGCTCACCAGAGAGGATCCCGGCTCGTTAGCGCGGCAAGCGCGCAAAGCCGCCGCGGCCGTGCCGGGCGTGAGTGGCGTGCAGATGAACGTCGTAGACTCGGCCGGGGCTGGGGGACGCCAGGCCCCCGCAGACGGACCGTCCGCCCGCCCCGCCGCTCCGACGCCCCCCCCTCCGCCCACGCCCGACGAGATGCCGTCCCTCGGCAAGGTGCTGGCGATCTCGAGCGGCAAGGGCGGGGTCGGCAAGTCCACCGTGGCGGCAAATCTCGCCGCCGCGCTGGCGCGCGACGGGCACCGCGTGGCCCTTATGGACGCCGATATCTACGGGCCCAACATCCCGCGCATGTTCGGCGCAAATGCCAAGCCCGAAGTCCAAGGCGGCAAGATCCAGCCGCTCGAGGCGCACGGCGTGAAGCTCATGTCCCTCGGGTTCATCGTGGAGCGTGACGCGCCCGCGATCTGGCGCGGGCCCATCATCATGAAGATCATCACGCAATTCATTCGCGACGTGGCCTGGGGGGAGCTGGACTACTTTCTGGTCGATCTCCCGCCCGGCACCGGTGACGCGCAGCTCTCGCTCACCCAGATTGTGCGCCTGCACGGCGCGATCATCGTGACCACGCCGCAAGAGATGGCGGTCGGCGATTCGCTCCGCGGCGCGAAAATGTTCGAGCGGGTCGGGGTGAGTGTGGTTGGAATCGTCGAGAACATGAGCTATTTCGTCTGCCCCGATTGTCACCAGCGGTCGGAAATCTTCCTGGCGGGCGGCGGCAGCCGGCTGGCGGCGGAGCTCGGCGTCCCGTTGCTGGGGCAGATTCCGCTGCAGGCGGGCATGGCGGAGCTCGCCGATCGCGGCGAGCCGATCGTCGTGAGACAGCCCGAGTCCCCGGCCGGCGTGGCGTTGCGAGAGCTGGCGCGGACTGTCAGCGCGCGCACGGCCGGGCTGGCCGCCGTGCCTCGCTGACGTGCCGACGCTCGTCGCGGTCGCGCTGCTGCTTCAGAGCGCTCTCGCTCTTCCGGGCTCTTCCAACACGCGGGATTCAAACCCCGAGGCGCTGCGCGCGTTGCGCGCGGGATTGGACACGCTCTACAGCGGGGACTTTGCTGGCGCCGCGAGCTACTTCGCTGAGCTGGCGGCGCGCGATACCACGAATCCGGCGCCGCTCGTGTTCCAGGCCGGCGCGTACATCTGGTGGGCGTCCGCCAAGGACTCCGCCGACTTCGAGCTCCAACGCATCGATTCGCTCCTGGGCGCCGCGCTCGCGCGCGCGCGCGGGGCCGGCAAGCCGGGAGATTTCTGGCTCGCGACCGCCCTCGGCTATCGCGCGCGCCAACGCGAAGAACACGGGCATGGCTATAGTGCCGCCAAAGACGCGAAGGCGATGCGCGATATCTATCGTCGCCTACTGGCTGCGGATTCTACGTGTGGTGACTGTTACCTGGGGTTGGGCGTGTACGACTACGGGCTCGCGCGAACCGGAGCCTTTGCACGCTTCTTCGCGCGCCTCATCGGCTTGGGGGGCGGCAACGCCGAACGGGGAATCCGGTACATGCGTCGCGCCGCGCACGACGGTGATCTGGCGCAGGTCGAGGGTACCTGGGTGCTCGCCGCGGCGTTGATGCGCGAAGCCGCGCGCGATCCGGCGGGTCGTGCCGTCCTCGAGCGGGAGGCGCGCGGTTACGTGGAAGGACTGGCCGCGCGCTATCCACACAATCCTGTGTTTCAACGATTCTTGCAAGAGGTGTCACCCTCTGGTAAGACCTCAGCGGCGGAAACGATAGGAGCGCCGGCTGGTGGCGCGCCGGCCGTGATTGTCCCGTCGCCCATCGGCGGGCGAGGGGCGCAGGGGGGGCAGGGGGGGCAGGGTGGGCGTGAGCGCGGCGAGCTTGCCGAGCATGTTGTGGATGTGACTCTTCACGGTGTTTGTCGCGATGTTGAGCCGCTGTGCGATCTCTTTGTTGCCCAATCCCGCCGCGATCAGCTCTTTGATCTCTTGCTCCCGCTTCGTGAGCCGAACCGTACCGGCCGGGGGCGCGACGCCTCCAGCGCTTGTAAGGGAGCAAATCGCCTTCATGATGAAGGCGCTGTCGCCGTTCGCGACACCGGCGTCGAGCAACACGTCGCGGATCACTCGGTTGTCTTCGACGACCAGCACGCGAATGTACGTGGCTGCTCCGGGCGTCGCGCCCGCGCGACGCTCGCCGAGGCGAATGGTCCAGGGCACACTCCACCTCCCTCTTCAGACGTAAGGTATTTGGCGCCAGGGACCAGTGGCAGCCATCGCGGGAGCGAGGTTTGAGGGGTGGCGAATCCCTCTTTTGGCTTAGACCGGATGAATCAATCAGTACGCCGTGTGCTCCTGCTGTTCGGCCTGGCCACGGTCTATTTCTTCGCCGCGAAACTCGGGTTGCGATTCGCCTACATCAACAGCAGCGTCACCACGGTCTGGCCGCCGGCCGGCATCGCCCTGGCTGGCTTCGTCCTGCTCGGGTACCGCGTGTGGCCGGCGATTCTCGGCGCCGCGTTCCTCGCGAACGTCACGACCACCGGCGCCGTGCTGCCGTCGATCGGGATCGCGATCGGCAATACCGCCGAGGGACTGCTCGGCTCCTACCTCGTCAACCGGTTCGCGCGGGGCGGGCGCGTCTTCGATCGCGTCCGCGACATCGTTCGGTTCACGGCGCTGGCGGCCCTCGTCAGTACCACCCTCTCCGCAGCGATCGGAGTGACCTCGCTGGCGGTTGGCGGCCTGATGTCGTGGACCGATGCGCCACGCGTCTGGCTCACGTGGTGGCTGGGCGACGCGGTGGGCGACATCGTCATCGCGCCCGCGCTGATTCTGTGGATCGGGGTCAAGCCGGCCCCCCGCTGGAATCGCGCGGAGTTCTTGGAAGCACTCGTGGTCGCTGCCGTGACCGCCCTCGTGACGTTCGCGATGTTCGGGGGTCTGTTTCCCTCACGCCATTATCCGGTTACCGTGTTGCTGTGGCCGGTGCTGATCTGGGTCGCCTTCCGCTTCAGCCCGCGCGAAGCGGCGAGCGCCATGCTCATTGTTTCCGCGATCGCCATCGGGCGCACGCTGCAGGGGGTGGGTCCGTTCTCCGCCTATGCCGCGAACGAACGGCTCGTGCTGCTCCAGGTCTGGACGGGCATCACCGCCGCAACGAGTCTCGTGCTGGCCGCGGTCGTCGCTGTGCAGCGCGAGCTGCAGGGCACGTGGCGCGAGCTTGCCGTCACCGATGCGTTGACCGGGCTCGCCAATCACCGCCAGCTGACTCAGGCGCTCGAGGCCGAGATCCGCCGCTCCCGGCGTACCGGCCAGCCGATGGCGGTGGTGTTGCTCGACCTGGACGGCTTGAAGCAAATCAACGATCGCCATGGCCACCTGGCCGGGAGCATGGCGATCCGCCGCGTGGCCGAGGCACTGCTTGGCTCGTGCCGCGCGACAGACACGGCGGCCCGCTTCGGCGGCGACGAATTCGCCCTGATTCTGCCCGAGACGGGCGAAGCCGCCGCCTGGCACGTGGCCCGAGGTGTGGCGGACCGGCTGGCCACGGATGCCGAAAAGCCGAACTTGTCGATCAGCGTGGGGGTAGCAGTGTACCCCGGCCACGGTGAGACCGTCGAGGCACTCCTAAACGCAGCCGATGTCGCGTTATACGAGACCAAGGAACGCCGCAAGGCCAGGGCTGCAGGGCTTGCTCCCTAACCGGCCACCCATAGGTTTTGAGCCATGGACACCAAGAAAAGCATGAGCGTCTCGACGCGCGCGTCGGATCCCCAGGCAGCGCTGACCGAATCGTCCGCGGGGCTGCTGCGCGAGCTGGTCGCGCACCTGCGGCAGAATCGCACGCAGCTGCGTGAGGAATGGGCCCGGCGTATCACGCGCGCCGAGCTGCTGACGGCGATGACGGAAGAGGAAATCTTCGCCGAAGCGACTGCGGTCTACGACAACTACGTGGAAGCCCTCGAGACCGGCACCTTCGAAGCGCTGCAAGCGTACTCGCGGCGCCTCTCGGAGCGCATCATTCCGCGAGGCGTCGAAACCGACGAAGTCGTCGGCATCGTGCTGTTACTCCGCGACGTACTCGCCCGCTCGCTGTTCACGAAATACCAAGACAACGTCGAAAAACTGAACCGGATTCTCGACAGTTACGAGCCCGCAGCGAACCGCATCGCGAACACGGTGGCCGTCGGATTCGTGGAGGAGCGCGAGCGCATCATCCGGCAGCAACAGGAAGCGATCCGGGAGCTGTCCACGCCGGTGCTCCAGGTGCGTGAGCGGCTCCTCATTCTGCCCATCATCGGCGTCATCGATCCGCAGCGCGCCAGGCAGTTGACCGAACAGCTATTGCGTGCGATTCGGGCCAACCGCGCCAAGGTCGTCGTGATCGACGTGACCGGTGTGGCGGCGATGGACTCCGGTGTCGCGAACCACCTGGTGCAGACGGTCGAAGCGTCGCGCCTGCTGGGCGCCACCGTGATCGTGACGGGCCTGTCGCCGGAAATCGCGCAGACCCTGGTGACGATTGGCGTGGACCTGAGCGAAATGGCCACGGTCGGTGACCTGCAGGGAGGTATCGAAGAGGCGGAGCGGTTGCTCGCCGATCGCGCCGTGCCGACAACGCAGGTCCGCGAAATCGCCCCAGAATCTACACGCTAGCGGGAGGACGCCGTGGAAGTACCGATTCTGCGGCAGGGGCAATACCTCATTGCCTCGATTCAGTCCGCCCTTACTGACGCCGACCTATCCCATCTTCGTGAAGCGCTGATCGCCCAGGTCGGGCGGTCGCGCTGCCGCGGCGTGATCGTCGACGTCACGGCGCTCGACGTCATGGATTCCTTCGCGGTGCGCACGCTGCGCGACATCGCGCATATGGCGCGCTTACGCGGCGCCGAGACGGTCATCGTCGGCATCCAGCCCGACGTGGCGTTCGCCATGGTGCAGCTCGGCCTGACGCTGAAAGGCGTCGCGACCGTTCTCGATCTCGAGGAGGGGCTGGCGTTCCTCAATCACCGCACGCAGGAGCGCTTCCTCGAAACAAAACCAAAGAAGCCGAGTGGCCGTGGGTGAAGAGCTGCGCCTGCCAATTGCGGCGGACGTCGATGTCGTTGAAGCCCGACAACAAGGCCGCGCATTAGCCGCCGTCGCGGGATTCTCGAGCGGCGAGCAGACCGTCATTGCCGCCGCGATTTCCGAAATCGCCCGCAACATCCTGATGTACGCCAAGAAGGGCGAGATCATCCTCAGTCTCGTCCAGAACGGTGATCGCCAGGGCGTCTTCGTCGTCGCGATCGATCAGGGTCCCGGGATTCCGGACATCGAGCGCGCCATGCAGTACGGCTACTCCACGTCGCACGGCGTCGGCGCCGGGCTGCCCGGCGCCAAGCGGCTCATGGACGAGTTCGACGTCGATTCGGTGGTGGGACGCGGCACGACGATCACCATGACAAAGTGGCGGCGGGCCATTTGAAAATCGACACGGCGTTCGCCACGCTGCCGCTGCCGGGGCAGACGGAATCGGGCGACCTGTGTCTCATCAAGCGTGTGGGGAAGGGGACGCTCATCGCGGTCGCGGACGGGCTGGGGCACGGCCAGGAAGCCGCGTCGGCCGCGCACGCCGCCGTCGCCGCGGTCGACCGCTACGCGCGCGAGCCGCTCATAGACCTGGTGCGCCGCTGCCACGAGGCGTTGGTGGGGCTGCGCGGCGTCGTGCTCGGACTGGCGTATCTCGATCCGCAGGCGGCGACGATGGCGTGGCTGGGCGTCGGCAACGTCAGCGGTATCCTGTTGCGCGCCGATCTCGGCAATCGTCCCTCGCGTGTCTCCCTCGTGCCAAGCGCGGGATTCATCGGTGCCGAGCCGGCGCATCCCACGACGCGGTCCGTGCCGCTGGCCCTCGGCGACACCGTCATTCTCTTCTCCGACGGCATCAAGGATGGATTTGCCGAGTCGCTCGTGCTCTCCAATAGTCCGCAGGAGATCGCCGACTTCGTCATCACCCGCCACGTGAAGGGCAACGATGACGCGCTCGTGCTGGTAGCACGCTACGGCCGCTAATCCCCCGGACATAGCCTCAGCCCCACCTCCCCGGGCCGGTTCACTCACGACCGGCCCGCTGCGATCGGTCGTCTTGCGGCTCGCCGCACCCGCCGTCGCAATGATGGCGTGCCATTTCTCCTTCAATCTGATCGACAGCATCTGGGTGGGCCGTCTCATTGGACCGGCGGCGCTCGCGGCGGTCTCGACGGCGGGGTTCTACATCTGGGTCGCGCTCAGTCTCGGCGAGATGGTCGAGATCGGATTGATCGCGGTCGCCGCGCGACGGCACGGCGAGGGATACCCGGAACGCGCGGCGCGGGTCGCGGCGGCCGCGGTGGTCTATGCATTGCTCGTGGGTCTGGTGGTCAGCATCGTGGGTTGGGCGGTGGCGGGCACGATGTTTCGCGTCATGAAGGTGCCGGCCGACGTCGGCACGCTCGGCCACGCGTATCTCTCGACCTGGCTGCTCGGGGCGCCGCTCGTGTTTGGATTTTTCGCCATCGAGGCCACGTTCCGTGCCTCGGGTGATACGCGAACACCGTTCATGATGCTCGCGGGCTCCGTGGCCGTCTCCATCGTGCTCGATCCGCTGCTGATCGTCGGCGTGGGCCCGTTCCCACGGCTCGGCGTCGAGGGTGCGGCGCTGGCGTCGGTGATGGTGCGCGGCGGCGGGTTCCTGCTCGGATCGGTCATCGCGCTGCGGCGCGGCCTCGTCCGGTTCGCGGCGCCTGACTGGCGCGCTATCCCAACGATCGTACGCATCGGCGCGCCTTTGTCGTTAGCCGGCGTCCTCCTGTCGATCATCTATATGTGGCTCACGCGGTTTACGTCACGTTTCGGCACGCCCGCGCTCGCCGCCCTGGGCGTGGGCCATAAGATGGAAGGGCTCGGCTTTATCGCGATCAGCGGTTTCGCGTTGGCCGCCAGCGCCCTCGTAGGCCAGAATCTTGGCGCAAGGCAGGAAGCCCGGGCGCGGGAGGCGGTACGACTGACCGTCGGTTATTGCCTCGTGGTCACCGTAACGACGGCCGTCGCGTTTCTGCTTATTCCCGAGCGCCTCGTGGCACTGTTCACGCACGATGCGCAGGTGATCAAGGATGGCGTGCTCTACTTGCGGGTGATCTCGTTCGCGCAGATCGGGCAGAGCTTTGAGCTGATTCTCGAAGGCGCGTTGGCAGGGGCGGGTTATACGTTCTGGCCACAGATCGTGAGCACGACATTAACCGCCATGCGGATTCCCCTCGCGGCCTGGTGGTCGCGCGCGATCGGCTTGCTCGGTATCTGGCTCGCGTTGAGTATCACCGCGATCTCACGCGGGATCGCCATGATCCTCTTCTGGAAGGGCGGACGGTGGCGTACCGTCAGGGTCTGAGCCATGACGATCGTCACGCTGCTTACTGACTTCGGCACCGCCGACAGCTACGTCGCTGAGATGAAGGGCGTGCTCTCGACGTATGCTCCGAAGGCGACACTGGTCGATATCACCCATGAAGTGTCGCCCGGTGACGTGCGCGCCGCACAGTACATTCTCAGCCGGACCTGGATGTTCTTTCCTGAGGGCACGATTTACGTTGCGGTGGTTGATGCTGGTGTTGGCACCGACAGGCGCGTGCTCGGGGCGACGCGATTTGGTCGATACTTCCTCGCCCCGGACAACGGGCTGCTCTCGTTCTTGTCCCTGAACGCGAACTTCGTCTCGATTCCCGTGGTCCCTGAAGCAGCGCCGACGTTCCATGGCCGCGACGTCTTTGCGCCCGCCGCGGGCGTGCTGGCGACGGGCGGACCATTCGAGTCGCTGGGCACGGCGATTACCGATCCGCTCTACGCGCCGTTACCGATCCCCAAGACCGACGGAGACGCGGTCGTGGGTGAAGTGCTCCACGTCGATCGCTTCGGCACGCTCGTCTCCAATATTTCCCCAAGCGCCTTGAAGCCGGGAGCGAGCATTCGTGTCGCGGGAGTAGACGTGGGTCCCCTGCGCCGCACGTTCGCGGACGTCGCATCGGGAGCGCTGGTAGCGTTTACGGGTTCCGGAGGTACGGTTGAGATTGCCGTGCGGGACGGCAACGCGATGAGGATGTTGGGTGTTGGTGTGGGAGCGCAGGTGCGGGCGTAAAATACGTAGGGGCGCAGCATGCTGCGCCCCTACTGCATCCGCACGACCTACTGAATTACGCCGTCCAATCTCCCGATGGCGTCGGCACCTTCACATGCGCCATCACCCGATCGGCGAAGCCAGCGCTCGGCGCAAACTTCGGAAGCTGAACCAATTCGAGAATAACCTTGCGCTCCCGTTCGGCTTCGGTCCGGCAGAGGGAGCAATCAGCAAGGTGCACGGCCCGGGCAGCGGGAAGGAGACCCTGCGCCCAGAGCTCGATTTCGTCGGTAGTGAGATGCATGGAGATGTCAGTCATTGGGTGTCCTACGGCCCGGTTTCGGCCCTGGTTTCAGTCCCGGCGATCTTCCAGATAACCGCGCAATTCATTACGGGCCCGGTGGATATAAGTTTTGACGGTCCCCAGGGGCAGATCCAGCGTGTCCGCGATCTCCTCGTAGGAATACCCCTCGACGTGACGTAGCAAAATGCACGACCGGTACTCCGGCCGCAGCCGGGCGATCGCCCGCTCGATTGCCGTGCCCAGCTCACGGTTCTCGACTTCAGCCAGCGGGCTCTCCGCGCGGTCGCCGAGCTGCAGCGACGTCGCGCGCACCTGCTCCGGCGTCTCGGCGCTGGGCGCGCCGTCGAGCGACAGCGTGTCGATGTTCTTCCGGCGCAGATGATCGATCGCCGCGTTGTTCGCGATTTTGAAAATCCAGGACGAGAACTTGAATTCGGGCCGATACGATTTGATGCCGTTCAGGACCTTGATGAACGTTTCCTGCGCGAGATCCTCCGCCAGTGTGCGATCGCGCACCATGCGATAGAGAAGCGAAAACACCGGCCGTTCGTAGCGACGGACCAGCTCGCGGAACGCCGCGTCATGTCCCTGTTTTGCCCACGCGACGACCTGCTGATCGCTGGCGTCGCTCAGGTGGTCCGGCCTATCTTTCGCGCCTATGGGTCGTTCTCCAGCCTACGTCCGTGGCATGTTCACGGCGATTGCCCCGCGCTACGATTTCCTGAACCACCTGCTGAGCCTCAACGTGGATCGGTCCTGGCGCCGCACCGCCGTCGCGCGGCTCGGGTGGGAAGCGAAACCCGACGGCACCTATCTCGATCTCTGTGCCGGCACGCTCGATCTAGCGGCGGAACTGGCGCGGCGCGACGGCTTTCGCGGCCGCGTGATCGGCGCCGATTTCGTGCTGCCGATGCTCGCGCTCGGCAAGGACAAGGCGCCGCGGACCGTTCCGGTGGCCGCCGACGCGCTGGCGCTGCCGTTTCCAGCGGCGCGGTTTGACGGCGCCCTGGTGGGATTTGGCGTACGCAACGTTGCCGACCTCGACAGGGCTTTGAGCGAAGCGGCCCGCGTGCTCAAACCGGGGGCGCGATTCGTGATCCTGGAATTCGCGACGCCCCGGTGGGCGCTGCTGCGCGCGATCTACCTCTTCTATTTTCGCCGGATTCTCCCCGCCATCGGCCGGCTCGTGTCGAAACATAGAGACGCCTATACCTACCTGCCAGAGTCGGTGCTCGCGTTTCCGGAACCCGAGGCGCTGTCGCAGCACATGGTGGCGGCGGGGTTTTCGCGCGTGGGATTCGAGCGCCTGACCGGCGGCATCTGCGCCGTCCACCATGGCACTCGATAATCTTCGGGAGTTCGTCAGCGCGATCGACAAATCGGGCGATCTCACGCGCGTCACCCGTCCCGTGTCGGTCGATAAGGAAATCACTGAAATCGCCGACCGTTGCATGAAATCGCCCGGCGGCGGGCCGGCGCTGCTCTTCACGCAGCCGACCCTCCCCAGCGGCGGCAAGTCGCGATATCCCGTCGCGGTCAACTTGTTCGGCTCGGAGAAGCGCATGTCGCTGGCGCTCGGCGTTGAGTGCCTCGACCATGTCGGCGCGCGCATCGCCGAGCTGCTCGCGATGAAGGTGCCCGAAGGCTTGCTGGGCAAGCTCGCGATGCTGCCACGGCTCGCCGAAGTCGCGAAGTTTCCGCCCAAGACCGTCAGTCGCCCCGCCAGCCAGAATACCGTTCTCAAGGATTCAGACGTCGACCTCACGCACTTTCCCGTGCCGATCTGCTGGCCCGAAGACGGCGGGCCGTATATCACCCTCGGCGGAGTCATTACGCGTGATCCGGCGTCCGGTGTCCGCAACGTCGGCATGTACCGGGTCCAAGTGCTGAGCGAGAACACGCTGGCGATGCATTGGCAACGTCACAAAGTCGGCGCGGCGCACTGGCGCACGATGGCCGAGCGCGGCGAAACGATGCCGGTCGCGATTGCGCTGGGAGGGGACCCCGCGAGCATCTATGCCGCGTCCGCGCCGTTGCCGCCGACGATCGACGAGTTTCTGTTCGCCGGATTTCTGCGGGGCGAGCCGGTGCGGCTCGCCAAGGCCATCACGTCCGATCTCGAGGTCCCCGCCGAGGCCGAGATCATGATCGAGGGATACATCGACCCCGGGGAGGAGCTGGTGCTCGAGGGTCCGTTCGGGGACCACACGGGGTTCTACTCGCTCGCGGATTACTATCCCAAAGTCCACGTGACTGCGGTGACGTTGCGCGACGATCCGATCTGGCCGCACACGATCGTCGGCCGCCCGCCGATGGAGGACTATTTCCTCGGCCACGCCACGGAACGGATCTTCCTGCCGCTGCTGCGGCTCACGATCCCGGAGATTGTGGACCTCCACATGCCTGCCGAGGGGATTTTTCACAATCTGGTGTTCGTGAGCATCGACAAGCAGTACCCGGGGCAGGCGTACAAAGTGATGAACGGATTGTGGGGGCAGGGGCTGATGTCGCTCGCCAAGGTAATCGTCGTGGTGGACAAGGACGTGAACGTGCGCGATCCCAAGGAAGCCTGGTGGGTGGCGCTGAATCACATCGACCCCGAGCGCGACGTGCGCTTTACGATGGGACCGATCGACGTCCTCGATCATTCCAGCCGCGCCTTCACGTACGGATCGAAGATGGGAATCGACGCCACGCGGAAGTGGAAAGAAGAGGGCTTCGGGCGCGAGTGGCCGAACAAGATCGTGATGGACCCCGAGACGAAGCAGCGCATTGATGAGATCTGGAAGGACCTGGGGATTGACCTCTGACCGCCGCGAAGGCCAGACGTTTGGCGGCGAGTCACTGTTCGTCCGCTACGTGAACTTCGTCAAGCTCCCGCACACGATTTTTGCGCTGCCGTTCGCGTTGCTCGGCGTCATCGTCGCGTCGTACATCCAGCCGGTCACGTGGCGTTCGGGCGTCCTGGTGGTCATCGCATTCACGGCGGCCCGGTTCGTGGCGATGGGCTTCAATCGCATCGCCGATCGGCGCATCGACGCCCGAAACCCGCGCACGCAAGGTCGCGAGCTGCCGGCGGGTCGGTTGACGGTCAGCCAGGCGTGGGCCGCTGTGCTCGCCGCGATGGTCGTCTTTCTGTGGGCGGCGTGGGCGTTGAATCCGTTGTGCGCGGCGCTCGCGCCGGTCGCGCTTGTCTGGATCGCGGTCTACAGCTACACCAAACGCTTCACCGACTGGACACACCTCTGGCTGGGCGGCGCGCTCGCGATCGCGCCGGTCGGTGGGTACATCGCGATCACCGGTGCCTGGAGCGAGCCGTGGTGGCTGCTGCTGGTGGTCGCGCTGGCGGTGATGTGTTGGGTGGCGGGGTTCGACATCTTCTACGCGCTGCAGGATGAGACGTTCGATCGGAGTGAGGGGTTGCGGTCGGTGGTGGTGCGGATGGGGCAGGGTTGGGCCATTATCGTCGCGAAGCTGCTGCATGGTGCCGCGATTGCCGCGCTGATTCTGTTCGGAAAGGGCGCGGGCTTAGGATTGCCCTATTTCGCGGGCGTGATGCTCGCGGTTGTCGTCCTCGGGTGGGAGCACCGGCAGGTCAAACCCGGCGACTTGTCGAAGCTGAATGCGGTGTTTTTCACGGCCAATGGGATTGTGAGCATTGTGGTGTTTGTGGGAGCGTTGGTGGATCGGATTCTATGAGAAAGGGGAGGGGGGACGGGGGACGAGGGAAGGGTACACCGAACCCTAAGCGCTCGGTTTTACCCTTCCCCCGTCCCTCGTCCCCCGTCCCCCAAGGCCCGCCCCGGCATCCCAAACGCTCCCCCACTCCGAATCGCCGCGGGCGCTAGGGAGTAGGCTTGTCTCCCAGCCCCGCCAAATCCAGCAAGAACGCATACTCGAACGCCACGTCGTGCCAGCGCTTGTAGCGGCCTGACGCGCCGGCATGCCCCGCCTCCATGTTCGTCCGCAGAATCAGGCGGTTGGTGTCCGTCTTCATGGCGCGCAGCTTGGCCGTCCATTTCGCCGGCTCGACATACAGCACCTGGGTATCGTACAGTCCGGCCGTGATCAGCAGGTTCGGATACGCTTTCCGCTCGACGTTGTCATACGGTGAATACGACAGCATGTACCGGTAGAACGTCGAGTCATGCGGGTTGCCCCATTCATCGTACTCACCCGTCGTCAACGGGATCGTCGAGTCCATCATCGTGGTGATGACGTCGACGTAGGGCACCCCGGCGATGACGCCTTTGAACAGCTCCGGCCGCAGGTTGACGACCGCGCCCATCAGCAGCCCCCCGGCGCTAGCTCCCCGCGTAAACAAGCGATCCGGCGATGTGTACCCCCGGCGGATCAGATCGTCGGCAACGTCGATGAAATCGGTGAACGTGTTCTTCTTCTGCAATTGCCGGCCGTTTTCGTACCAGGCGCGCCCCATTTCGGACCCGCCGCGAATGTGCGCGATCGCGAACACGAAACCGCGATTGAGCAGCGAGAGCCGGTCCGACGAAAACGTGGGATCCGTGCTCGAACCGTAGGATCCGTAACCGGTCAAGAGCAGTGGGGCTGGTCGTGCCGTGCTCTTCCGATACACGATCGAAACGGGTACGCGGGCGCCGTCGCGCGCAGTCGTATAAAACCGTTCGGTGACGTAGTTGGCTGGATCGAATCCCCCCAGGATCTGATCGCGCTTGAGCAAGGTCTTCTGGCGCGTCCGCATGTCGTAGTCGTACGTCGATGCCGGGGTCGTCAGCGAAGTGTAGACGTAGCGCAGCAGCGGCGTGTCGAACTCGCGGTTGGTGCTGACGTAGGCGAGATACGCGGGCTCACCGAAATCGAGGTAGTAATCATCCCGGCCGCTCCACGGGCGCACCCGCAGCTGCACCAGGCCGTCCTTCCGCTCGGTCAGGACGAGATAGTCCCGGAAGAACTCGAAGTCCTCGAGCAGCACGTCAGGCCGGTGGGGGATGACTTCTTCCCAGTTGTCCCGCCCGGGCCGGGCGACTGGCGTCCGCATGAGGCGGAAGTTCTTCGCGTGGTCATTGGTGAGGATGTAGAAAAAATCACCGAAATGGTCGGCGGAATACTCGTGCCCGCGCTCGCGTGGGATGATGACGCGGAACGGCGCGTCGGGTTGGTCGGCCCGGATGTAATGGTACTCGCTTGCCAATGTCTGCGACGATTGAATCATGATGTACGCCCGGGACTTGGTCTTGAAAACCGAGGTGTAATAGGTCTCGTCTTTGTCTTCGTAGACCAATTGATCAGCCGAGGCCGGCGTGCCGAGCCGGTGACGATAGACCTGACACGGGCGCACGGTCACCGAATCGGGCTTCGTGTAAAACAGCGTGCGGTTGTCCTCGGCCCACGCGATGCCGCCGATCGCGCGCGGAATGACATCGGCAAACGTGACCCCGGTCCGCAAATTCTTGAAGTGAATCGCGCCGACGCGACCGCCGGTCGTGTCCACGGTGAACGCGAGCAGATCCTCCCCGGGGCTGATCTCCCAGGCCCGGATCAGGAACGTCGGCTTACCTTCAGCGAGCACGTTCGCATCGATCAGAACCTCTTCAGGGGCATTCAGCGAACCGCGCTTTCGGGCGTAGATGGGATAGTTCTTTCCCTCCACGAGCCGCGTGTAGTAGAAGTAGTTGCCTTCGCGAAACGGCACTGATTGATCGTTCTGGAGCACGCGCCCCTTCATCTCCTCGTACAGCCGATCTTGCAGCGCTTCCGTGTGGGCCATGACCGCTTTGGTGTACGCGTTCTCGTCCTGCAGGTATTTGATGACTTCGGGGTTGTCTCGTTCCTTCAGCCAGTAGTATGGGTCGATGCGCACGGTGCCGTGCTCGTCAAAGCGATGCAGCCGTATGGCAGCCACCGGCGGCGTCAGCGGCGATGCTGCACTCGAGGTCGTCGGGGCTTGGGCGAGGATGATGCCAGGGGCGCAGGCCGCGAGGGCCAGGACACGGAAATGTGGGACCATGAGTTCGAATTAACGCTATGTTTCGGGCCGTGACCACCCCCTCCGCTCCGATCGTCTTTGCGATCACCGGGGCGTCTGGCGCGCCGTACGCCGTTCGGCTGCTCGAGATGTTCGTCAACCACCACGTGCCGACGTGGCTGCTCGTGTCGGCGCACGGCTGGCGACTGCTCGCCGAGGAATGCGGTCTCAAAGATGAAGCGGCATTGAAGAAGGCGACCGGCGGCGATTGGACCAGCGTCCGATCCTTCAATGATGCGGATCGCGGCGCGGAACCGGCCTCGGGATCGGTGCAGACGCTCGGGATGGTGGTCTGTCCCTGCTCGATGGGCACGATGGCCGCAATCGCGCAGGGCACCAGCCGCTCCCTCATCGAGCGCGCGGCCGATGTAACGCTCAAAGAGCGGCGCAAGCTGATCCTAGTGCCGCGCGAGACGCCGCTCTCACGCGTTCATCTGCGGAACATGATGCTCGCGGCCGAGGCAGGAGCCACCATACTTCCCGCGGCTCCCGGCTTCTATCAGCGTCCCAAAGAAATCAGCCAGCTGGTGGACTTCATCGTGCAGCGCATCGTGGACCACTTGGGGCTCAGCATCCACCTGCTCAAACCGTGGCAGGGGTGACCGTGGACGTGCGTGAGCTGCTGTCCCGCGAGGTCACGCCGGAGCTGTACCGCGAGATCCGCGAGCTTTGGAAGGCGCACTCGATCGCCGAGGATAGGCGCGACATTGCGGGTTTGATCGCGACGCTGACGCCGGATTGTGTGTACGAAGTGGCGGGTGAGCAGGGCGCGCGCTGGGAGGGCCACGCCGGCGCCACAAAGTTTTATCTGACGCTCCTCGGCGCCATTCCCGACATCCATTTCGATCTCCAGCAGATCGTGATCGGCCCACAGGGTGTGTGTGAAGAGGCGAAGGTGACCGGGACGCAACAGGGTCCTTGGCTGTCGCGCCCCGCGACAGGCGCAAAGGTCGAATTTCGCGTCGTGATTTTCTTTCCCTGGGACCCCGCGGCCAAGAAGTTCAAGGGCGAGCGCGTCTTTTTGCAGGGTTAGCGCATCTCCTTTCGAAAACCCCTGGAGCAGCGCGTGCGGTTGCGAACCGTCCTTTTCACGACGCACCTCTGGCTTGGCCTCATCGCGGGTGCGTTCATCGCGCTGCTCGGTGCCACCGGCGCTATCATGGCGTTCGAACCGGAGATCGAACACGCCCTGCATCCGCACCTGTGGTACGTCCAAGTGCCCGCCGGCACTCGACCGCTCACCCTCGGCCAGATCAGCGCAGAAGTCACACGCGCTTTCCCCGGCGACACGATCACCGGTTATCAGGCATCCACCAAACCGGGCATCTCCTATCAGGTCGGCCTGACGCGCAGCCTCGTGTTCGTAAACCAGTACTCCGGAGCCATTCTGGGGCAGCTGCGCTTCGGCAGGCCGGACTTCCTCAACGTCATCCATCAGCTGCATACGCACCTGCTGTTCCGTGGCCTGGGCGACCTCGGCGGGAAGGTGGTGACGGGCGCCGCGCTCGCGCTCTTCTGCATGTTGCTCACCGGACTGTATCTGTGGTGGCCCCTCAAGCGGTTCAGCATCAGCTGGCGTGGTATCGAGGCGCGCCGGAGCTGGTTCGACATCCACAACAGCAGCGGCATCCTCACGCTGATGTTTGTGCTGCTGCTGTGCGCGACGGGTCTCGTCATAGGGTTCGAGGGGACGAGTACCGGTCTGTTCTACCGCCTCACCGGATCACACCCCGCGCCGCGGCCTGATTTGCACGTCCCGGTCCCGCCCGGAAACGCCGTGCAGATTGGACCCGACAGCGCGTTCGCGATTGCGCGAGCCGCGCTGCCGGGCGCCATGCCCTTCGAAGCGGATGTGCCGGCTCGCAACCAAGCGTATTTCGTCCGCGCGCGCTATCTCGAGGATCGGACGCCGGGGGGCCGCAGTCAGGTCGTCATCGATTCGTACACGGGCCGCGTGCTTTTTGCGCAAGGATCGCGGACCGCGCCGGGCGGCGCACGCATGGTCATCGCCAATCGTGCGATGCACACCGGTGACATTGGGGGGATACCGGGAAAAGTGATCGTGTCGCTCGCGAGCCTCGCGGCGGTGGTGCAAGTCATCACCGGGCTGTTGATGTGGCTCAGGCGGGGGCAGCCGGACGTCGAGCCGTTGCCATAGGCGCAACGCGCACGCAGTTTCCGCAGCACCGCTTCCCTGGGGAGCCGCTTGTGCGCCGCATTGGCTTGCTTGCCACTCTCGTCATGTCGCCGCTCATCGCCGCAGGAGCGCAGGACACGACGCGCTACACCCACGCCGATACCTTGCGCGGCTCGAACGGCCCCGCACGCGCCTGGTGGGACGTGCAGTTCTACGACCTCCACACGCGCGTGAACCCGCGAGATTCCACCATCAGCGGCTGGAACGGCATCACCTACCGCGTCCTGCAGACTCCGCCCGCGCGTGAGATGCAGATCGATCTCCAGGTGCCGCTGGAGGTGGACAGCATCGTTCAGGACCGACGGAAGCTCACGTACCGGCGCGACGGCAATGCCTTCTTCGTGACGCTCGCTGCGCGGCAACGCCCGGGCGAGACGCGGATGATCACGGTGTGGTATCGCGGCAAGCCGCGTGTCGGGCGGCGGCTGCCCTGGGATGGCGGGTTTACGTTCCCGCTGGACAGCCTGGGCCGTCTGTGGATCGCAACTGCCAACGAGGGCCTGGGCGCGAGCGTCTGGTGGCCGAACAAGGACTATCTGGCCGACGAGCCCGACAGCCAGCGCATCGCGATTACCGTGCCCGATTCGCTGATCGACGTGTCAAATGGGCGGCTGCGTAGCACGACCAAAACCCTAGACGGCGCGACGACGTACGAATGGTTCGTGACGAGCCCGATCAACAACTATGACGTGACGATCAACGCGGGCCGGTATGCTCACTTCAGCGATACGCTGAACGGCGAAGCGGGGCGGCTGACACTCGACTTCTGGCCGCTCGACTATCACGCCGATACCGCGCGGCGACAGTTCCAGCAGGTGATTCCCATGCTGCGGTGCTTTGAGCACTGGTTCGGGCCGTATCCGTGGTACGCCGATGGCTACAAGCTCGTGGAGACGCCGCACCTGGGCATGGAGCATCAAAGCGCCGTCGCCTATGGCAACCATTACCTCAACGGCTATCTCGGTCGCGACCTGTCGCGCACGGGACTGGGCCTGCAGTGGGATTTCATCATTGTGCACGAGAGCGCACACGAATGGTGGGGCAACAACATCTCGGCGCAGGACCACGCCGACATGTGGCTGCACGAGAGCTTCGCGAACTACGCCGAGGGGATTTACACCGAGTGCCGGCTGGGGAAGATGGCGGGCGCTGCGTACATGATCGGCGCGCGCAGCGGGATCCGCAACGACCGGCCCATCGTGCCCGTATTCGGCGTCAACGCTCAGGGCTCGGGGGACATGTATCCCAAGGGCGGGAACATGTTGCACACGATTCGCGCGATCATCGACGATGACGCGAAGTGGCGCGACATCCTGCGGGGGCTGAACAAGACGTTCTGGCACCAGACCGTGACAGGCGCGCAAGTCGAGGACTATATCAGCCGCGGAGCGGGGATCGATCTGAGCAAAGTGTTCGCGCAATACCTCACGACCACACAAATCCCTGCGTTCGAGTATCGGATCGAGAGTGGGAAGATCTCCTACCATTGGGCCAACGTCGTATCCGGGTTCGACATGCCCGTCCGCGTGAACGTTCCGGGGCTGGGCACGCGCGTCCTGCATCCG
Organism: Gemmatimonadales bacterium; assembly: GCA_036390255.1. Lineage (GTDB taxonomy): Bacteria > Gemmatimonadota > Gemmatimonadetes > Gemmatimonadales > GWC2-71-9 > 20CM-2-65-7. Next base: position 58,585 of record DASWCE010000006.1, read on the forward strand.
ACGGAAGCATGGCAGACCCTGGACGTTGCGTCGTCCCGGGCCGCGGAGCTCAGCGTGGACGAGAACTTCTATGTCACGGCGCGAGCGATTGGAGCGACGACAGGTCAGTGAGACTCGGGGTCATCTCGGATACGCATGGCATGCTGCGGCCGCACGTGTTCGAGATCTTTCGCGAAGTCGATCACATACTCCATGGCGGAGATGTCGGGCGCAATGACCTCTTGATCGAGCTGCGCGCCCTGGCGCCGGTGACGGCAGTGTACGGCAACGCCGACGGCTTCGACCTGCGGTCCCAGCTGCCGCAAGTCGCCGAGCTCGAGCTCGACGGCTTTCCCATCGTTGTCACGCACGGCGATCAGTTCGGCAGTCCCGATCCCGCCAAGCTGCACGAGGCTTTTCCACACGCCGAGATCATCATCTTTGGGCACAGCCACCGGCCGTTGCTCGAGCTGGTGGACAAGACCGTCACCGTGATGAATCCGGGTGGCGCGGGCGCGCCGCGGTTTGGGATCCCGCCAAGTGTCGGGATTTTGGAGCTGGAGGCCGGCATCCCACCGCGGGGCAGAATCGTGAATCTTCGGCTCGACCGGCGCCGTACCTAGCGGGCCCAGTCAGATCGTACAGGAGGTTCGGTGAGAGTCGGCCTGGTGCTCTTGCTTGTGGCGGCTCTTGGGTGCGCCAGCCATGCGGCCCCTCCTCCTGCTCGGGGCGCCGCCCCAAGTCCCGCGAGGCGGGGGTCGCCGCGCACGGCGGTGTCGGCAACGCTGGACGACGTGCTGCGGGACGATCTGGCCGAGGACCACGCGTTCGCGTGGGCCGCAGGGCGGCCGCTCGCCTGGAGCGACTTCCAAGCGTCCCCGCCCCCGGGAGGCGCGGAAGGTGCGAAGACTTCGTACACACTGTACTGGGTCTGGAAATGCAGAGGTGAGGTGTTCGAGTTTCGGGCGATCGCCGGATTCCGGCCGCGGCAGTCGTGGGTGAAGGCGATCGTCCTGAACGACAGCACGCAACGCGGGACCGTCCTGCGCCACGAGCAGACGCATTTCGATCTGGCGGAGGTGCATGCCCGCTGGATGCGGCGCGCGTTCGCGGATTTGGCCCGCCCCTGCGCCAACACCGATGCGGAGCTGAGAGCCTTGGCGGAGCGGCTCGCCCAAGAGGAGCAGGTCGAGCAGCGCCGCTACGATGCCGAGACGAACCATGGGCTCCTGGCGGCCCAACAGGCGGCGTGGAGCCGGAACGTCGCGCGGCGGCTTTCTTCGCCTTGACCGGCCTGGTACCACTTCTTAGTTTGCTCGCAGAAGCCTCCGAAAATACGAAAGGGTCTCGGACTGAAATGATTCGTTACTCCACCGTCTCGCCCATGCTGCGTCGTATTTGGGCTGAGCCTGGCACGCAGTGCCGGCTTGGGCCATTCGAGGACGCGCGTGGGCGTATTGCGTCCGGTATTGCCGGCGCGGGTGGAGGTGGAGGAGCACCCTAGAAGTCGATCGGATCGTATCTGTGCCGTGATCCGGCCTTCCGGGTGCTTCATGGACCTGGGGGGCCGTTCTGTTAGGCGTTCCCCCTCTCCTGAGGGAGAGGGGGACAGGGGGTGAGGAGAGGATCACGGACATGAGCACGCAGCAACATCTCGACGACCACATCATTGCGCGCTACACGGCCCAGCCGACTCGGCTCCCTGCGGAGCTGCGCCGGCAGATCGAGCACGCCTGGCAGGGCGCCCCCGTGCAGCTCTACGCGCTCGCCGACCTTGACCAGGGCCTGCGGCTCACCGAGGCATGGCTGGCCCTTGGCCCGCGGCACCTCGCGGTCGCGAAGCGCGACAGCCAAGGCTGGGATGTCCGCAGCGTCGAGCGGTCGCGCATCGAGGCGGTCCGTGAAGCCCCCGGATTGTCAGCCAACACTCTGACGATTCTCGGCAGCCCGGGCGAGCCGGCGGTGGCGCTCCTGCGCTACACGCACCGGCAACGGCGCGCGTTCGAGAACATCCGGTTCGTGATCGAGGAGCAGATCCAGGGCATCGCCCGGGAGCTCGCGGATGCCGATGCGGATCGGCTGTATGCTGAGAGCGTCGCGCGGCCGATCCGGGATGCGCAGGCGCTGGTTTCCGGCCGGCAGACGGCCGTCATTCGGCGGCTGCTCGGCTACCTCAAGCCGTACCGTCGCCAGCTGACGCTGGGAATGGCGGCCGCCACGGTGATTACGCTGGTCAGTCTGGTGCCGCCGTACCTGGCGGGCCATCTGATCGACCGCGTCGTTCGTCCGGCCCAGGCGGGCTCGCTGCCGCTGGGTCGCGCGGTCACGATCGCATGGCTCGCGGTCGCCGCGATGGGGGTTGTCTATCTCGTCCGGCAGGCGGCGGCGCATGTCCGGCTGCGCCTGATGTCGATCCTGGGCGAGTGGGTCGCGCGTGACCTGCGCGCCGAGCTGTACGAGCACATTCAGCGCTTGAGCCTCGCGTTCTTCTCGCGCAAGCGGACCGGCAGCCTGATCACGCGCGTGTCCGCCGATACCGACCGGCTGTGGGACTTTCTGGCATTCGGCGTCGTGGATGTGTCGCTCTCGCTCGTGATGCTCGCGGGGCTTGGGGCCGTCCTGCTCACGCTCGACTGGCGGCTGGGCCTAGTGATGACCCTGCCCGTGCCGCTCTTCTGCTGGCTGATCTACCGGCACAGCGAAGACATCACGAGGCTGTTCATCCGCGCGTGGCGGAAGTGGTCACGGGTGACGGACGTGCTGTCGGATACGATTCCGGGCATCCGCGTGGTCAAGGCGTTCAACCAGGAGCAGCGGGAGATCGGACGCTTTGGTGACCGCAACGAGGACGTGACGGCCGAGTTCAACCGCATCCATGCGTCGTGGACGACGTTTTGGCCGTTGCTGATGCTCGGCGTCCACATGATGACCGTCGCGGTGTGGGTGTTCGCCGTCCCGCGGCTGCTCGGGGCCGGCGCGCAGCTGCCGGTGGGAACGTTCGTCTCGTTCCTGCTCTACACGACGATGTTCGTCGGGCCCATCGAGGTGATCGGCCAGATGGCGCGCACGATCAACCGGGCGGCGACGTCGGCGCACCGGGTGTTCGAGGTGCTCGATACGGAGCCGGAGATCCGCGACGTGGCGGTGCCGGTGCGGCTCGAGCCGGTGCACGGCCGAGTGACGTTTGACCACGTGACATTCGGCTATGACGGCGTCCGGCAGGTGCTGCGCGGCGTGAGTTTCGACGTCGCACCGGGCGAGCTGATCGGACTCGTGGGACCGTCGGGTGGCGGCAAGACCACGATCGTGAACCTGATCGCGCGCTTCTACGACGTGACTGGGGGAGCGATTTGCATCGACGGCGTCGATATCCGGCGCCTCGATACGGGGCACTTCCGGCGGCAAATCGGAATGGTGCTCCAGGATCCGTATCTGTTCCACGGAACGGTGCTGGAGAACATCCGCTACGGCTTGCCGGCAGCGTCGTTGAATCAGGTCGTTGCAGCCGCGCGGGCGGCAAACGCCCACGACTTCATCACCAAGCTGCAGCACGGCTATGACACGGTGGTGGGGGAGCGGGGCCATACGCTGTCGGGCGGCGAGCGCCAGCGCGTCTCGATCGCGCGGGCGATCCTGCACGATCCTCGGATCCTCATTCTGGACGAGGCGACGAGCAGCGTGGATACCGAAACCGAGCGCGAGATCCAGCAGGCGCTCGAGCGATTGGTCGCTGGGCGGACGGTGTTTGCCATCGCGCACCGGCTCTCGACGCTGCGGAAGGCGTCACGGCTGTTCGTGATCGAGGAGGGCCGCCTAGTGGAGCACGGGACGCATGCGGAGCTCTTAGCTCAGCCGGAGGGAAAGTATCGGAAGCTGTATGAGCTGCAGGTTCAGTTGGCCTAAAGCCGATAACAAGGAGGTTACATGGAAACCACGATCGTCAGGCCAGAGAGAAGTAGGGCACACAGGTCCGCGGACGAGCTCCGGCTCGAGTGGCGGTCCGACGGCTCGCTGTGGGCCGTGCGGGGCGAGGACGAGCGCCCGGTTTCGGTGCGCCGCTGTTTCCCCTGGTCCGAGCCCACACGCCATTTATCACTGCGGGATTCCGACGAGGAGGAGTTCGCGCTCGTGACGGATCCTGCTGAGCTCCATCCGCGCTCGCGTGCAGCGCTCGAGATGGCGCTCGCGGTGGCAGGGTTCGTGTTCGAGGTGACACGGGTCCTCGAGATCGAGGAGGAAGTCGAGATCCGTCGCTGGCGGGTCGAGACGCGCCAGGGCCCGCGGTCGTTTCAGACGAGGCTGGACGATTGGCCGCGCACGCTACCGCACGGTGGGCTGCTGATCCGTGATCTGGCGGGCGATTTGTATCACCTCGAGGCGCCGGAGCAGTTGGACCGGCAGAGCCGCGAGCTGCTGTGGGCGTTTGTGGATTGATCGTAGGGCGGGGCGGGGGCGCGGTGTGGACTCGTCGCAACAGCCGCACTCTAGTCACGAGTGGAACATCGCGGTGATCGAATGGTCACACGCGGGAGCGATCCTCGCTGCAACCCAGGAGGTCATATGTCACGCTCTCGCTCCGCCTCTCCCCTGTCACGCCGCGCGTTTCTTTCGACCGGGGCCGCGGCCGCCGGCGCCCTCGCCCTTGGCTGTGCCGACCGCTCGCTCTTGGCGCCTTTCACGCAAGCCGCCCGCAGATTCGGCGGTGCGCCCGACACGTCCGGCATCGAGCACATCGTGCTCATGATGATGGAGAACCGGTCCTTCGACCACTTGCTCGGTTGGCTCCCCCGGGCCGACGGTAGGCAGGCGGGTCTGTCGTACACCGATGCAGCTGGCGCGTCGTTCGCGACATTCCCGCTCGCCCCCGACTTCCAGGGGTGCGGTCATCAGGATCCGGATCACTCGTACGACGGCGCACGGGTCGAGTACAACGACGGCGCCTGCGACGGTTGGTTGCGCGTCAACGACGTGTTCTCGATCGGCTACTATCGCCGCGGCGATCTCGCCTTCCTCGGCAACGCGGCGCCGCAGTGGGCGTCGTTCGACCGGTACTTCGCGGCGATCCTGGGACCCACGTTCCCCAACCGTGTTTACCAGCACGCGGGCCAAACCGACCGGATCGAGAACTCGTTTACGGTGTCGACCCTACCGACGATCTGGGACCGCCTCGCCGCCGCTGGGCTGGACGGACGCTACTACTTCGGCGACGTGCCGATTCTCGGGCTGTGGGGCGAGAAGTATGTGGGGATCAGCCGCCCGCTCGAGGCGTTTTTCGCCGACTGCCTCGCTGGCACCCTGCCGCACGTCGCCTTCGTGGACGGGCCGTTTCTCAGCGAGTTCGCCGGCACGGGCTTCGACGACCACCCATTCAACGACGTCCGCGCCGGCGAGGCGTTCATGAACCAGGTCTATCGGGCCGTGACAACTAGCCCGGCGTGGTCCCGCACCGTGCTGATCATCAACTTCGACGAGTGGGGCGGGTTCTTCGATCACGTCCCGCCGCCGCTCGCGCCGCTTCCCGACGCCGACCGCGCCGCGGGATCCGACGGGCGCGTCGGATTCCGCACGCCGACCCTCCTGATCTCGCCGTTCGCGCGCCGGGCGCATACGTCTCACGTGGTCTACGATCATACGTCGATACTGCGGCTGATCGAATGGCGCTGGAATCTCGAGCCGTTGACGGTGCGCGACGCCACCGCCAACAATCCGGCCGACGAGTTGGACTTCAAGAACCCGCAATTGCTCGCGCCGGCCTACGCCGTCCCGCCCGTGGTTGGGCTGCCGTGTCCGGGCAACCCCGTGCTGGCCTCGTCGCGGCGCTCGCTCTGGGCCGAGCTGCGCCGCGCGTCGCAGGTACGGGGTTGGCATGTATGAGTCCTATGACACGTACACTCACTTGCCTCGTTGCGGCCGCGCACTCGCAGGCGCCGGTTCTACAACGGCACAGAGCGGCCTGGGACTGAAGGGCGGCTTCTCATACGGCAACGTCTCGAACCGCGGGCTGCTGCCCGGCAACCTCACGGAGCGGACCAGCGGAAGCTTGATTACGCGAACGTGCCACTGTTCGTGCGCGTGTTGTTTCCGTCACCCGGTATCGCTCCACGCCTACGCGGGCCCGCAGGTCTCCTTCGAGCTGCGCTGCCGCGCCGGCTCGTCGCCGTGCCCCGACACCGACCGACCGTCTACCAGCTACGCGGCGGTGATCGGCGGGGGCGCGCGCCTCGGCGCGTCGAGCGCGTTCACGGTGGAAGGTCGCTATGTCTACGGCCTCACCGACCTGAAGCTCAGCACGATCACGAGCTCGGAGAGCTACAAGACCCGCTCGTTCCTGATCCTTGCGGGGTGGGCGTTCTGACAACTCGATAACGCCGTCGCCTCATCGTTGACAGCGTCTACAAAACGTCGTCTGCCGCAAGTCGATCTTGTGCGTCATGGTGAGCTTCCGGCCGCACCGCACGCATTGCTCTCCGCCTCGACCGTACACGCGTAGTTCGAACTGGAACCGGCCGCGCTCGCCGGTGCCCGTGCGATAGTCGCGCAGGGTCGTGCCCGAGGATGCCAACGCTCGCTGCAACACATCGACGATTGCCGCGTGCAACCGTGCGAACTCCTCTAGTGACAGCTTATGCGTTTGCTTCGAGGGATCGAGCCGCGCATCGAACAGCGCTTCGTTGGCATAGATATTTCCGACGCCCGCGAGCCGCCGCTGATCCATGATCGCCTTCTTTACGGCGGTACGCGTGCCTTTGAGGCGGTCCGCAAAGACGAACGGCGTGAACGTCTCTTCCAGCGGCTCGGGGCCGATCCGACCGGTGTAGGCGATCCAGCCTTTTTCATCCAGCAGCCAGATCGTGCCAAGCCGGCGCACGTCGCGGTAAACGAATTTGCGGCCGTCGGTCAAGGTGCAGATCAGGACGGCATACTTCAGCTCTTCACGGCTCAGTTCCCGATCGTACAGCAGCAGCGAACCGGTCATGCGGGGCTGGATGATCATGCGGTGCCCGCTCGACAGCCGAAATACGGCGTGCTTGGCGCGCCGATACACCTGCTCGATCGTGTTGCCGGTCAGTGTCTTGATGAGGCGGGCTTGGGAGACCTGCCGCAGACCGTCGGTCTTTCTGAGCTGCACATGCGTGATGCGGCACCCCTCGAGCCGAGGGGCAATCTCCCGGACGATCGTCTCGACTTCAGGCAGCTCCGGCACGCTGAATCTCACGCCAGGCGATGTCGCGCCGCCAGGTCTTGCCTTCAAACGCAATCCGCTCGGCGGCGCCGCGACTCGCGCGCGCGGCGTCGGATACGGTGGCTCCCAGGCCGGTCACGTTCAGTACGCGTCCCCCGGACGTGCGCAGCCTGCCCTCGTTGTCGCGGTAAGTGCCGGCGTGAAAGACAATCACATCATTCCCCAGTTCCGCCGGATCGGGAAGCCTGATCGCCACGCCCTGCTCGGGGTTTTCGGGATAGCCGCGCGCCGCTAGCACGGTCGTGACGGCGGCGCTCTCGACAGCCAAGACTTGCTGGGTCGACAGCGGACGCCACTGTCGCTGGGCGAGCGCGATGAGATGTTGCGTGAAACCCGGTAACATCGCCGGGAGCAGCACCTGCGTCTCTGGATCGCCGAAGCGCGCGTTGAACTCGAGGACCAAGGGCGTGCCGTCCGGCAGGATCATGAGGCCGGCGTAGAGGACGCCTTCGTACGGCGAGCCCTGCGCCGCTACCTCGCGCAGCACCGGCTCGAAGACTTCCGTGCGGACGCGCGCCAGCAGGTCGTCGGTCGCAATACTCACGGGACAGTACGCGCCCATGCCGCCGGTGTTGGGGCCGGTGTCGCCTTCGCCGAGGCGTTTGTGATCCTGAGCGGGTGGCAAAATCAGGACGCGGTCGCCGTCGGTCAGCGCCAGCACGGACAACTCCTCGCCAGCGAGGAACTCCTCAACCAGCACCTCCTTGCCCGCCTCACCCAGCGAACCGTCCAGCATCGCGCGGACGACCTTCACCGCTTCCTCGCGCGTCCGGCACACCACCGCGCCTTTCCCCGCCGCGAGACCGGAGGCCTTCACGACGAGGGGTTCAGCGTGGCCCCCGATGTATTCCAGCGCGGGGCCCATGCCCACGAACGTGGCACTTTTCGCCGTCGGGACGCCGGCGCGACGCATGACTTCCTTCGCGTACGCCTTGGACGACTCGAGCCGGGCTGCAGCTGCGGACGGGCCGAAGACGGCCCGTTCGTCACCGCGCAAGCGATCGGTGAGGCCGGCGGCGAGCGGAGCTTCCGGGCCAATAATCGTGACGTCGATATCGTGGGTGTGGGCTGCTGCGACGAGCTCGTCTATGGCGGTGGCGGCAATCGGAAGGTTGGTCCCGATGGCGGCGGTGCCCGGATTGCCGGGTGCGGCGAACAGATTCAGGTCAGACGAAGAAGCGGCGGCATCGCGATGCAGTGCCCAGCAGAGGGCGTGCTCGCGGCCGCCGCCTCCGACGACCAGTACTCTCACTTCTTCTTGAACGCGTCCGTGAAAGCCTGGGCCGCCCGCTTGGCACTGTCCACCACGTCGTTCACGACCGCTTTCGCTTCCTTCATATAGTGGTCGCGCGCTTCGTCGATGTCGTCCTCGATCGGCCGCTTCTCGGCCTCCGGACCACGACGCGTATACTCGCCGTTCAGAATCCGGTCATATGCACCCGCTTCCACCCAGCGCTGCAGCTCGGCCGCGCGGAGCGTGTTGAACGGATGCGTCTGATCGAGCGTGTTCAGAATCTTGAAGATGCGGTCGACGGCGCCGCCCGTTTCCTCGTACTCCTTGGCTTGTGTCAAGAAGGCGTTCAGGTCCATCTGCTTCATGTCGCCGCCACCGGCCATTTTCAGGAACATGCGCATCGACGCTTGCGGATCCTGGGTCGAGATCAGGCCGGCGCGGTCGGACGAGAGCTCGCTCTTCCGGAACCACTCGAGCAAGGCGAACCGAATCGGCGCGAGGAAGAGGCCGGCGAGGAACGGCAGCACGTTCGCGCTGACGAACAGAATGATGATGAGGATGGTGTGGTACAGCGCGTGGCCGCTCATGATGTGCCCCAGCTCGTGGCCGAGCAGGGTCCGCATCTCGTCGTCATCGAGCAGCTTGAGCGCGCCGGAGTTGAGGACGATGAACGGCCGCTCCACGCCGAATGCGCCGGCGTTGACGAAGGGCGTCTGCGACACGAACAGCTCGGGGCGGTCGGGCCAGTCCATCGTCGTCAGCACATCGGTGTAGAGCTGATGGAGCTTCGGGAATTGCGTCGGCCCGACGCGCACGGCATTGGCCTGGAACAGCAGGCGGATGCCGCGCTCGCCGAAGAACCCCACAATTTTCTTGACGACTTCATCGAACCCCGGGACCGATCGCAGCGTCTGCAGCGCGGCGCGATCCGCCGGATGCTCCCACGATACGGGAGCGATCTGGGTGAGAATTTTGCGCGGGCGAGCCGCGGGTAATGTGGCGTCAGTCATCTATGACTCCAGCAATGGGATTCACGAACTTACGATATATCGAGCCGCATGTTTCGACATACCTCCACAACTGCCTCAATCATCAGCCAAGGCCTGATCCAGGTCGCCGATCAGGTCTTCTACATCCTCAATCCCGACCGATAACCGCACGAGGCTGTTGGTGAGCCCCATGCGGCGCCGCATCTCGGCCGGGACGCTGGCATGCGTCATCGTCGCCGGATGGCCGATCAGGCTCTCCACGCCCCCCAGCGATTCGGCAAGCGCGAAAATCTTGGTGCGCTGGACGAACCGGCGGGCGAACGCTTCCTCGCCGAGCTCGATGCTGATCATCCCCCCGAAGCCCTTCATCTGACGAGCCGCCAGCTCGTGCTGCGGATGCGAGCGCAAGCCGGGATAGTAGACGCGCTGAACTCTGGGATGCTTCTCCAGCCATTCGGCGATGCGGCGGCCGTTCTCATCGTGCTGGCGCATGCGCAGCGCCAACGTCTTGGTGCCGCGCAACGCGAGCCAGCAATCGAACGGACCCGGGACGGCGCCGGACGAATTCTGGATGAATCCGATCCGCTCGGCGACATCGTCCCGTGTCGTCACCAGCATGCCGCCGACCATGTCGGAGTGGCCGTTCAGGTATTTGGTCGTCGAGTGCAACACGACGTCGGCGCCGAACTCGAGGGGCTGCTGGAAGAAGGGCGTCGCGAAGGTGTTGTCCACGACGAACAGCGCTGTTGCCTTGCGGGCGATCTCGCCGGTGGCGGCGAGATCGCACAGTCGCATCATCGGATTGGTGGGCGTCTCGGCGTACACGAGTTTGGTGTTCGGGGTTACCGCCGCGGCAACCGCTCGCGTATCACCGCCGTCCACGAACGTGAACGTGATCCCCATGCGCGCCCAGATGTGCGTCATCTGCCGGTGCGACCCGCCGTACACATTTTCGCCGCTCACCACGTGATCACCCGCCGAGAGCAGCTTCATCACCGCGTCGAGCGCGGCGAGTCCGGACCCGAACGCAAAGCCATGGAGCCCGCCTTCGAGTGCCGCGATGTTGCGCTCGAGCGCCTCGCGCGTCGGGTTGCGCGTGCGGGCGTACTCGTACCCCTTGTTACGCCCCAGTGCTTCCTGGATGTAGGTCGAGGTCTGATAGATGGGGCCCATCACAGCGCCGCTGAGGGGATCGCCTGCATAGCCGGCATGCACTGCGCGTGTCGCAAAGCGGCGCGAGAGGTCTTGATCGGCGACGCGCGTCATGGCCGGAACGTAAGGGCGGCTTCCCTGGGGGGCAAGCGACCTATACTTTGCCGCCATGCCACCGTTCTCCGGAATGCGATGTCTGGTCGTGGATGACGAACCGCGGCTGCGTCGCGTCCTCATCCGCTTGCTCGAAGGCGAAGGCTTCACGTGCGCCGAGGCGGGATCGGGCGTGGAGGCGGTGGCCGAGCTCGAGAAGGGGCCGGTGCCGCTCGTCATTTCCGACCTCCGCATGCCGGAAATGGACGGCGTCACGCTGCTGCGGGAAATCATTACCCGCTGGCCTGAGACGGCGGTCATCGTCGTCACGGCCGTCGCGGAAGTCGAGAGCGCCGTCGCCTGCCTGCAGATGGGCGCGCTCGATTATGTCGCGAAACCGTTTCACTTGGACGAGGTGCGGGCCCGAGTCTCGCAGGCGCTCGACAAGCGGCGGCTCATCATCGAAAACCGCACGTATCAGCAGAGTCTGGAGGAGCGCGTCGAAGTCCAGGCGCGACGCATCGAAGAGCTGTTTCTCGAAGGCGTGCACGCGCTCGTCTACGCCCTGGAGGCGAAGGATGCGTACACGCGCGGTCACTCGATGCGCGTCGCGAATTATTCCGTCGAGATCGCGCGGGCCATGAAGCTGGAATCCGATCTCATCGATACGATCGCGCTCGGCGCGGAGCTGCACGACGTCGGGAAGATCGGCGTCAGTGAAAGCGTGCTGCACAAGGCAGGCAAGCTGTCGGATGCGGAGTACCGCCACATCATGGAGCACACGGTGATTGGCGCGCGCATTCTGGGACCACTCATGAAAGACGCTCCCGGCGCGCTGTCGATCGTCCGCTCCCATCACGAGCGACTCGATGGCAGCGGCTTCCCCGATGGGCTGAAGGGTGAGCTGATTCCGTTCGAAGCGCGCCTGGTCAGCGTGGCGGACGCGTTCGACGCGATGACGAGCGTTCGGCCCTATCGCCCGTCGCTCTCCGTGCAGCACGCGATGCGGGAGCTCGAGCAAGGAAAGGGCGTGCAGTTCGATCCCGATATCGTCACCGCGTTCCTCCGCGCGTTTGCCGAAGGCGCGTCGCTCCCCCTCCCCACGCCGCAGCTGCAGCCATTGCGGTTGCCTACCCGGGCCGTGGAAGCGCGTCGGGCCTGATTCGCGCATTAAATTGAGCGTCCATGTCTGACACCCTCATGGTGAGTGTGTCGGGGGTGCGTGGTCTGGTGGGCATCGACCTCACCCCCGAAGTCGTCGCCCGATGGGCGGCGGCGTTCGGCACGTGGGCGAAGAACGGACGGCCCGACGGCCCGACGACCCGACGGCCGCCCGTCGTACTGGGTCGCGACGCCCGCACCTCAGGCCCGATGTTCGCGGCAGCCGCCACGGCGGGCCTCGTCTCGGTGGGATGCGATGTCGTCGATGTGGGCTTAGTTGCAACTCCCACGGTACAACTTGCGGTGGAACACCACAGGGCCGCGGGCGGCATCATCCTCACGGCTAGCCACAATCCCATCGAATGGAATGCTCTCAAATTCGTCGGGCCCGATGGCATCTTTCTTGATGGGATAGCGGGGACCCGGGTACGCGAATTGGCGGCGGGGGAGTCCCTCCCACGAGCGGGCTACAAGGCGATCGGCGGTGTCGAGGCGGATGCGGACGCGATTGCCCGCCACCTCGCCGCCGTGCTCGCGCTGCGGGCGGTGGACCTCAGGAAGATCCGTCGCCGGCGGTTTCGTGTCGCGCTCGATACCGTGCGTGGTGCCGGCGGAGCGGTGATGCCCGAGCTCCTCGAACGGTTGGGCTGTCGCGTTACGGCGATCAACCTCGAGACCGATGGGTTGTTTCCGCGGCCGCCCGAGCCGGTGCCTGAGAATCTGAGAGACCTCGGCGCGCTCGTACGCCGGAGGAAAGCCGACATCGGCATCGCCGTGGATCCGGATGTCGATCGGCTCGCGATCGTCGACGAACAGGGACGGCCGATCGGCGAGGATTACACGCTCGCGTTTGCGGTCCGGGCCGTCGGCCCGTCGGCGCGTCGACCCGTCGTGTGTAATCTCTCGACGAGCTTGGTGGTCGATGATGCCGCGAAGGCATCGGGCGCCAGTGTGATACGCGCCGCGGTAGGTGAAGCCTATGTCGCACGGAAGATGATCGAATTGAAAGCGGTCATCGGCGGTGAGGGCAACGGTGGAGTGATGTATCCGGCGCTGCACGTGGGTCGTGATGCGCCGGTGGCTGGGGCGCTGGTGTTGGCGCTGCTCGCGCGCGAGCGTGCCACGGTGAGTGAGCTGGTCGCGCGAGCGCCGCGCTACACGATCGTGAAAGCAAAAGTCCCTCGGGGGCCACGCCTCGCGCCGGTGTATGACGGTTTGCGGCGGAGGTTCCCCGACGCAGTGGTGGACACGCAGGACGGACTGCGGCTCGCGTGGCCGGATCGGTGGCTGCATGTGCGGCCGTCGGGCACCGAGCCAATCATTCGGCTGATTGCGGAAGCGCCGTCGGGCGCGGACGCAGAACGGCTGATCGAGGAAGGGCGGCGGTTATGTGCGGTATCGTAGGCTACACCGGCAAGCGAACAGCGGCGCCCGTCGTGCTCGAGGGTCTCCACCGGCTCGAATATCGCGGCTATGACTCCGCCGGCCTCGCGGTCGTCAATGGGGGGATGCAGATCTTTCGCGCGCCCGGCAGAATCGCGGTGTTGGAGCGCGAGCTCGGCAGCCAGCTGCCGGAAGGCACGACCGCCATCGCACACACCCGCTGGGCGACGCACGGCGTGCCGAACACCGTCAACGCGCATCCGCACGCGGACTGCGGCGGCACGATCGCGCTGGTGCACAACGGCATCATCGAGAACGCCGGCGCGCTGCGCCAGGCGCTCGTGAAGCGCGGGCACGTATTCCGTTCGCAAACGGACACGGAAGTGCTGTCGCATCTGATCGAAGAGACCCACACCAAAGGGGCAGCGCTGGTGGACGCCACCGCGGAAGCGCTGCGTCAGGTCGAAGGGACGTACGGCATCGCGGTGATCTCGAGCCGCGAGCCCGATACGATCGTCGCCGCCCGCCGCGGCTCGCCCTTGCTCGTCGCCATCGGCAACGGCGAGAACTTCGTCGCCTCAGATGCTTCGGCCGTGCTCGCGCATACACGATCGGTGGTGTACATGGACGACGGCGAGATCGCGGAGGTCAAGCCGACCGACTACCGCATCATGGATCTCGCGGCGGCCGAGAAGGAAAAAGAGATCACGCAGGTCGAGTGGGACCTCGCGACGATCGAGCGCGGCGGCTACGCGCACTTCATGCTCAAGGAGATCATGGAGCAGCCGGAGAGCGTGCGGAACACCCTGCGTGGCCGTCTGCTCGAGGAGGACGGGACGGCCCGCTTCGGTGGCCTGAACATCACCGATGACGAGCTGCTGAAGGTGCAGCGCATCGTGATCACGGCGTGCGGCACCTCCTGGCATTCGGCGTTGATCGGCGAATACATGATGGAGGAATTGGCGCGGATCCCGACCGAAGTGGAGTACGCGTCCGAATTCCGCTACCGGAACCCGATCGTGGACGACCGGACGCTGGTGATCGGCATTTCGCAATCCGGCGAGACCGCCGATACCTTGGCCGCGCTGCGGGAGGCGAAGCGGCGCGGTGCGAGGACGCTGGGGCTGGTCAACGTGGTGGGCAGCACGATCGCACGTGAAGTGGACGGCGGCATCTATCTGCACGCCGGCCCGGAGATCGGCGTGGCGAGCACCAAGGCGTTCACCAGTCAGATCGTGGCGCTGGCACTGCTCACCCTGAAAATGGGCCGGCTGCGCGCGCTCTCGATCCTGCAGGGGCGGGAGGTCGTGCGGGCACTCGCCAAGCTGCCCGAGCTCGTCACGCACGTGCTGGCGAAAGCGCCGCAAATCGAGCAGCTGGCCGATCGGCTGATTCGCGCGCAGAACGTGTTGTATCTGGGCCGCGGCTACAACTTCCCGGTCGCGCTGGAAGGTGCCCTCAAGCTCAAGGAAATCTCCTACATCCACGCCGAAGGCTATCCCGCGGCCGAAATGAAGCACGGGCCGATCGCGCTCATCGATGATCTGATGCCGGTCGTGTTCATCGCGCCCAAAGACGGGGTGCATCAGAAGGTCATCAGCAATATCGAGGAAGTGAAGGCGCGCGGGGGCCGCGTGATCGCGATCGTGACCGA
>DASWCE010000007.1:0-1564 GCA_036390255.1 Gemmatimonadales bacterium
AAAACTCCTGCAATGCAATTGTATAGAGTCCATCTCCTTCTTTCAGGACCGATCGCAGCTGCGGATCGGATTGCCCCATCAGCGAAGAATCGCCGGTGGTGCCCTCGGACATTGTGCGGTACGATGACTCTGGAGTTTGCGGAGAGCCATCGCAAGGCAAGCAACCCTGGGATCGGGCGGTGTACGTTTGAGGGGGAGTGAACATGCTAGGCAATCTGAAATTGATCCTCGGAGGGGCTCTGGCCGTGGTGATTTTCGGCGGGGGTTACAGCTTCGGCGCCCGCAAAGTCGCCGCGCTGGAAGCCCAGATCCAGGCCATCAAGAGCGCGTCCGACGACACCGAGGCGAAGCGGAAGAAGAGCCAGGAAGGCATCGACAAGATGCTCAAGGACAAGGAGGCCGAGTACGCCAAGCAAGCGCAGCAGTTCAAGGCCAGGGCGGACCAGAAGGCAAACGACCTGGCCGCCGCTCTGGCCGGCGCCAACAGCAGGATCGCATCGCTGCAGGCCCAGGCAGGCGACCTTGACGCCAGGCGGGCGAAGCTCGCGGCGGACAGGGACGCGGCGCCGACGGCGGCCGAGCGCAAAAAGCTCCAGGACCAGATCGACGCGCTGGATCAGGAAAAGAAGTCCCTGATGACCAAGGTCGACGCGAACGCGTGTCTGGCTCTCGCCGTACCCGAGGCAGTCGTCGCGCCGCAAGCTCAACGCAGATGAGAGGAACGAGCATGAAACGAATCCTGGTCTGCCTGTCATCGGTCGCGTTTTCGGGGTGCACGACGATGGCGGTGCCGGTGGTAAAAGAGGCGCAGAAATGCGAGGCGCCGGCCAGCATGCTGGCAGCCTGCGGCGACCCCGCCGCGATCGGGCAGGGCATCACTTTCGGCGAGATGATCGACGTGTCCGGCCGCGACCGCGACAGCCTCAACGCGTGTGCGCTCAGGCACAAGAGCCTGGCGGATGCCGTCGCCGCGTGCAACGACAACATCGAGAAGTACAACGCGGAAATCCGGGAGATGAAAGCCCGAAACGCCGCGAAGCAGTGAGCGTGGCTTGCCTGCGCTTCCCGGTGATGCGGCCCGCGCTCGGCAAATTTCTGAAAGGCTGGCTGATCCGGGTCGATTCCTTTCCCGACCTGTGAGCACCGGCGCCGTTTCGATACTGAGAGCAAATCCTTCGTCGCAACGCTCCTCGGGATGACCGCTTTTCGGCGGTCATTTGATCGCTAGGGGATTGGTCGGCGAGCCGACTGCGCCGGTGATGGGGATCGCCGGCGCGACGAAGAGAAATTCGTAAACTTTGTCGGCGGCGCAGTCCTCGGCGAGCTCCTTCACGTAGAAGATCTCGCCCATGGTCATGCCCATGATCGGGATCGTGATCCAGTGCCAGGGCTGGTTGATGCCGGGCTCGGTCTCGTTGGGCCGCACCTCGCAGCCCCAGGTGTCGCTTGCGAGGGCCGCAAGCTCGGTGCGCTTGATCCACTCCAGCGTCTCGAAGGCGAACCCCGGCGCGTCCCCTCCCGGATAGCCGTCCCAGCTGCCCGCTTTCAACTTCGCTTCCATCTG
>DASWCE010000008.1:0-10067 GCA_036390255.1 Gemmatimonadales bacterium
GTGGTGCCGTCACCTGCGAGGTCGGAGGTCTTGGTCGCGACTTCCTTCACCATCTGGGCGCCCATGTTCTCGATCTCGTCATCGAGCTCGACTTCCTTCGCGACAGTTACGCCGTCCTTGGTGACGGTCGGACTGCCGAACTTCTTGTCGATGACCACGTTCCGGCCCTTGGGGCCGAGGGTCACCTTCACCGCGTCGGCCAGTTGGTCCACGCCGCGCTTCAGGCGGGCCCGGGCCTCGGTGCTGAACTCCAAAAACTTGGCTGCCATGTCTGTGCTTCCTCCCTGGGGCTGCTTACGCGAGCTTCGCGATGACGTCGGATTCTTTGATCAGGATGATCTCTTCGTTGTCCAACTCGACCTGCGTGCCGCTGTACTTCCCGTAGATGACGCGGTCCCCAACCTTCAGCTCCATCGGGACCTGCTCCCCCTTCTCCCGCCGGCCCGGACCCACAGCGATGATTTCGCCCTGGATTGGCTTCTCTTTGGCAGTATCGGGGATGTACAGCCCGCCCTTCATCGTCTCGGTCTCCTCCATCGGCCGAATCGCGACGCGATCCGCCAACGGGTAGACCTTGAACTTCGCCTTCGTTGCCGTTGCCATTGCTTGAAGCCTCCGTAACTCTTTGATTTGATTAGCCGTTAGCACTCGCGGCTGATGAGTGCTAATTGACGACAGGGAGAATCTCTCCAGCCTGCACAACCGTGTCAAGGGGCCAGCGCGCGGACGGCCGCCACGGCTCGGGCGCGTTGGGTGGCGGTAGCGGAGTCAAGCGGGATGGTCGCGGCGCTCACGACCGCGCCGGATCGGGTATCGGCCAGGCGAATGTGAAACCAGGTCGGCTGCCCGGGGCCGGGATCGCTGAAAATAAAGTAGAAGAGCTGCGCCGTGGGCCCACTCCCACCCCGCAACTTCGGCCGCACCTTGATCCCGCGTGCGCGCAGGGCGCGTGCCAGTTCAACGCTTTGCGGATCCTTCTCCTCGACAACGATGGAGTAGCCGCGAAGTTGGGCTGGCAGCTGATTCGTGGCACATCCGATCACCAGAAAAATGCATGTCGGCACGACGGCACGACGCATCATGGGACCATGCGGCGCGCCCCCACCCACCGCGCAGCCCACCACGCACCTTCGGGATCCTGCGCCTGGAGACGTGATAGCTTGACACCTGTGTTCGAGCTGTGGATGAACGTCTGGTCGCCGACATACATCCCCACATGAGTGACGCCTCCGCCGGGCTGAGCGGCAAACAGCAAGATGTCGCCCGGTTGCAAGGCAGCGACATCGGGGGTCACCTCGGTTCCTGAGTGGGCTTGATCGCGACTCATGCGCGGCAGTCGAATGCCATGCTGGGCGTATGCCCATTGCACGAGGCCCGAACAATCAAACCCGTTTTCTGCAGTCCCGCCCCAGAGGTATGGACTGCCGAGCGCATCGAGTGCCGTCGTGACGATGTTGGCAGCATTCCCAGTGATGGTGCTGGGCGCCACGAGGAGCAAGGGCGGCGTCGACTCGTTGCGCCCCCCCCGCCCCCCCCGGCTCGGCCAGCGGCGATCCACGGCCTTGCCGATCGTCACCGAGAAACCGATGGAGGCCCCAACTCCATCACGTGCGTTTGAAGACGTGCGCCAGAACCCGCGTGGCCCGACGTCCTGCAGTCGGTACACGATTTCGCTGCCGACGGCCGCCCACCAGATCGGACGCCACTCCACGCCCGCCCCGAGCGTCCAGAGTGCGGCGAGCTCCTGCGACGTGGTATCTGTCGACACACCGAGGGCGACGCCCGCCAGGGCGTACGGCCCCAGCGTCGAGCGGCGTCGCAGTGCATGCAGCTGCCACCCCGCCCCATAAAAGGCGTGGTGGCGGCCGAGACTGTCGTGAATCAGAACCTGTGCGGTGAGACCCTGCGAGAAGATGCCGGCGAGCGGTGCGTCGGTGCGCAGCTCGTACGTCGTGGATCGATTGCCCTGATACCACCGACCTAATCGGAGATCGACGTCACGACTCTGGGCGGGGAGTTGTGAGACGCCGGCTATGAAAAGGAGCAGCTCAATCCGCGGCCGCGATCGCGGCATTTTCCTCGGAGGCTCGAGGCGCCATGTGATGCGAGAGCAGGTGTGGCAGACGCCGCATCAGCCGGACCCAGGTCCAGAGCACGGCGAATCCGAACACCAGGGCTCCGCTCCCTGCGATTACCAGCATGAGCACCGGACTCTCAAACCGCAGCGCCACGAGCGCGCCCAGCCAGAAGCCGACATGCGACGCCGCCCATGCCCACGCGGGGGTCAGGAGCCACCCCACCACGACGAGCAAGTGCGCTAACCACCTCGGCATGATTCCCTACCCTTTACGGACGATGACGGCAACGGCGAGGATGGTGAGAACCAGCGGGAACCCCGCGCCGGCGGCGACCGGGAGATAGATGTGAAGCCGGGCGAGCGTGAGCACGAGAGCGATGAGCGCCGCGCCCACGACAACCGGGAGCGCGAGCGCCGGAATCGAGACGTCTCCGCCGTGCGCCGCTCGACCAGCCGTCACGACGCCACCCATCCAGGCGAGGAAGGTGCCGAGCATCCACCAAACCGGCAGGTACCACCAGGTGCTGCCACCGCCGACGGCGTCCCACGTCCACGGGTACGCCTTGAACGGCCGCAACAAGATGATATCGATCGCCATGAACACGATCGTGCCCCACAGCCCGATGGCCGCGGCACTCGCGATGCCCTGCGTCGTGCGTGAGCCGGCAAAGAAACCCGGCAAGAACGCCGCGGCGACGCCGCCGGCGAGCACGAGGACGGTCTCGAGCAGCGACGTCACCATTCCGGGAGATACGAGCCGCGCGACCAGGAGATAGAGGATCACCGCCGCGGCGGTGACCACACCCACGATCGTCCCGCTGAGCAACACGTGGCGGAATTCAGAGCGATCCATGGTCGCGGAGGTCATGCGTCTCCCGAAGAAGTGAGTGAAATCCCTCTGGCAGCTAATCTAAACGACCCATCTTACGTCGCAAACACATACAGAACTGCGACATCAGTCACAGCCCACGCGGCTAACGCCCGGTACATCCCGCGCTGGTGTTGTTGCGGGCGCCACGCCGCATGATGGAGCAACCACGGCACGAGCACCGCCAGCCAGAGTGCCAGTGGCAGCAGCAGCGCCATGCTCTTGATCCCCACCCCAAGCACGGCGAGCGCCCATCCGAGCAACGCAAATGCCAGCAGCGTGGACAGTGTGGCGACCACCAGACTGGCCCGCATACCAAGAATCAGTGCCAGCGTGCGATCGCCGCGCCGCCGGTCCTCATCGAACTGATACAGCTGGGTGAGCGGATAGAGCCCCGCGAAGAGGGGGCAAAATGCCAGGAGCACGAGGCCGTGACCGGCATCGAGGGGTCGCCCAGTCGCGGCCCACGCGGCGTACGGCGTGATAGTACCGAACCCCCACATGTTGATGACCCAATCCACACCGGCGACTGCCTTGAATCGAAATGGCGGGACCGAGTAGAGGACGGACAGGATGAAACAGATGGCGTACGCGATCTGAAAACCAACCGGCAGCGCGAACGCAAACAGCTGGCCGATCACGAGCAGTGCAACACTGAAGTGCAGCAAATACCGTGGCAGCGGCGGCGGCGCGTTCAGGTACCCGATGTCTCCTTCGTCCTTGTCGAAGACGCTATTAATCGCGAGCGTACCGCCGTTGAGAAAAACGACCCAGATGACGAGCGCGAGAATCGCGCGACCCAAGTGCTCCCCGCCCCAGGCTCCCCGCACGCCGACCGCAAGGATGTACCCCAGCAGCGTATGCCCCGCCATGATCGGCCATTCGGCGGGACGCATGTGCAAGAGATAGGAATAGAGTTCGCCGGGAAGGAGCCGGTAGCCCCATCGCCGCCAGGCGTTGAGTGTGCGGGCGTCTCTCCCGCTCACCACTTCAGGCCGAGCGCCGATGCCGCGATCCGGAGACCGATAAGCGTAAGATCAGCATGAACGGATTCGATTTCCTTGCACAGCGGCACGACGAGACTAGCGAGTCCCCCGGTCGCCACCACCATCGGCCGCGTCTTGGAAGGCCACTCGGCCTTGATGCGACGAACGAGCCCGTCCACGGCGTCGGCGGTGCCCCAGAGCACGCCGACCCGAATGCAGTCCTCGGTGCGCCGACCGATCGCGCGCGTCGGCGGCGTGAGCTCCGTCGCCGGGAGCTTGGCCGTTTTGCGGACAAGCTCATCGGATGCGGTCCGCAATCCTGGCATTATCACGCCACCGATGAAGCGCACCGCTCGATCGACGGTAATGCAGTCGAACGTCGTCGCCGTCCCAAAGTCCACGACGATCGTGTCCTGCTTGAAGAGCTCAGCAGCGGCCAGGGTGTTGACGATGCGGTCGGCGCCGACCGTCAGCGGCTCATCGACGTCGAGGACGAGGGGCAGCTTCGACCGCCCGTCCACGCGTGTGGGCTTGCGCGTCGTCGCCGCCTCGACGCCGTCGGACAAGTTTGCCGTGATCTGCGGGGCAACTGACGCGACGATGGCGGCGCGAATCTCCTGGGTCGAGTGGCCAGACTGCGTGAGCTGCGCAGTGAGGGCGTAGGCCCACTCGTCGGGTGTCCGACGCGGCGTCGAGTGCAGCCGCCAGTGCGCCTCAAGCCGGTCTCCGGCAAACAGCCCGACAGTCGTCTCGGTATTGCCGATGTCGAAGGCGAGGAGCATGGGGCGGCTAAGATAGCTCGACGTGACCGCCCTGCACCATCGTCGTGCCCGCACCGGTGTCCACGAGCAACGCGCCATCGGGCCGGATGCCGGCGGCGCGGCCCGCGAGCGGCGTGCGGATTTGCCGGCCGCGCAGCCAATCACGACGCGCGAAGGCCGCGCATTCGAATTCCGTCAGCTGCGCCCCGTGGGCCGTGAGCCGGACCAGCGCGGGCACGAGCAGATCCAGGACGTCGACACGCCGGACGCTGGGCCGCAGCTCACGTAGCGCCACGGCCCGATCGGCAAGCTCGGCCGGGATGTCGTTGGCCACGTTGATGCCGACTCCGACGCCGAGCCACTGCAGCGTGTCACCTTGCCAGCGGCTCTCGCACAACACACCCGCGACTTTGCGATCGTCCACGAGCACGTCGTTCGGCCATTTGAGTCCTGCATGTGGACCCGATAGCGACGCAGGACGGACGCCGAGCACCGCTTCGACGATATCGGCGACCACCAGTCCGACGCGTACTGACAAAACGCCCGCGGCCGGCACCGGCGGCCGCAGCAGCATGCCGAGCCAGACGCCGCCCGGAGGCGAGCGCCAGGTGCGGCCGTCGCGACCCCGCCCCGCGGTCTGCTCCTCGGCGAGGACTACGGTCCCGGCGGGCGCGCCCTGTGCACCGAGGTCATGAATGGCATCGAGGCTGGAGGTGAGGGAACGAAACACACCGCACTGCGGCACGCCCCAGCGCCGCGCCAGGACCGCCGCGGGTATGCCGTCGATTTCTAGCCGTGCCACAGCGCGTAGGCGAGCGTGAACAGACCGACCGCAACGCAATACGGCGCGAAGGCGTAGAAACGGCCGCGCCGCAGCATCGCCACGAGAAACCGGATGGCCCAAATACCACTCGCGAACGCAACCACAAAGCTTGCAGCAAGCGGGAGGGCGCCGACCGATGCGATGTCAGTGACTGCGTGGCGAGCCTCGAAGACTCCGCTCCCGGCGATGATGATCACGGCGAGGAGGAAACTGAACTCCGCCGCCTCTACGGGAGGAAGTCCGCGCCACAGCGCCGCGGTGACGGTCGATCCCGAACGCGAGACCCCCGGAAAGATCGCGACCGCCTGCGCGAGGCCGATTTGCAACGCACCGCCCACGGTCAGGGGGTCAGGCCGTACCTTCGCCCAGCGAGTCGACCAGAGGATGAGTCCCGTGATGATGAACGCGACGCCGATAAAGCGCAGTGAGCCGAACGCCTGCTCGAAGCGCTCATGAAAGAGCGCTCCAAGCAACGCTCCCGGAACGGTCCCGATGATGAGAAGGACCGCATACCGCCGATCGACGGCATTGCCACGGACCGTGCCGACGACGATCTGCCACAGCCTGCGACCGTAGACGACCAGGACGGAGCACAAGGTCGCGACGTGTAACGTGACCGCGACAAACACGAAGGTCTCTTCGCTCATCGGCATGACCGTGAGGGAGCGCGTGACCGCGAGATGACCCGAGCTTGAGACGGGCAGAAACTCAGTGAGGCCCTGTATCAGACCGAGGAGGATTCCTTGCCAGAGATTCATGCGACCTTTCCCGCGACGAGCGCGACGAGTCCAATGACCATGGCGCCTTTGAGGAGCGCACTCACTCGTTCCACCTTGCCCAAGAGCATCCACGTAGCTGCCACGAGCACCGCCAGCTGCGCGAACAGCGCGATCAGGTAGTACGCGCCGCCGTAGCCGGCCGCTCGCGGCAGCAACAGGCTGGCGGGGACGAAGAGTAACCCGACCCCCGCGCCCACCACCAAGGCCGGCCGCCGGCCCACAGCGATCGGCAAGGTCCGCCGCCCGATTGCGCGGTCGCCGGCCTCATCCTCGACATCCTTCACGACCTCGCGCACGAAATGCAGCCACGCCGCGAGGATCCAGGGGACCACGCCCGCAGCCGGGAGACCGACCGCGAGCGCGCCATAAAACGGCGGCGAGCCCGCCACGAGCGCCACGGCGAGGTTCCCCACGAACGGTCGCGGTTTGAGCAACGGTGAGTACAGCAACATGACGGCAAGGGCGGCAAAGGCGGCAATGACTTGGCGGCCGCTCACCAACGCCGCGGAAACGAGCCCGATCAACGTGCCCAGAAAGATGAGGAAATTCGCGGTGTCTCGCGACAGCGCTCCAGCGGCGAGGGGACGCGCGGCAGGCCGATTGATCCGATCGGCCGCGATGTCACGGATATCGTTCCACGTGTTGCCGACCGCCCCGAGCGCGATCCCGGACAACGCAGCGAACAGGAGCTCCTTCGGAGCGCCGATGTGCGCCAGCGCGATCCAGCCGCCGGCGAGGACGCCCGCCGCGGCGATCAGTAAATTGGCCGCGCGCATCAGCCGCCAGACCGCCACTACGACAGCACCTCTTCATACAGCGCCTCGTAGCGCGGCACCACCTTCTCGGCGGAGAAATCGAGCGCGCGGTCGGCCGCCTGTTGTTTGAGACGCGCGTGTTCGTCGGCGTTCTGGAGCACCTGCACGGCCCGCGCCGCCATGGTCGTGACCGCGCCGGGCGGAGCCAGAAAACCGGTCTTCCCATCTTCGACCACCTCGGGAATGCCGCCCGCTGCGCTCGCGATCACCGGCACGCCGCACGCCATGGCTTCGAGCGCCGCGAGGCCGAACGACTCAGTTGCCGACGGGAGCAGAAACAAATCCGCACCGCGCAGCACATCGCCGACGTTCTCGACCTTTCCGAGGAAGCGCACATCCTTGCGCAGCCCGAGGCCATCGACGTGTTGCTCCGCAGCATCGCGGTCAGGACCGTCGCCGACGAGGACCAGGGTGGCGGGGAGCTCCTTGCGGACACTCGCGAAGATCTTCACGACATCACCCACTCGCTTCACGGGCCGGAAGTTCGACACGTGGACCAGGACACGATGCCCCTTGGGCGCGAGACGGCGCCGGAACGCATCATCCGCGGGCGGATAGTAATCCGCCGCGGAGATGAAGTTCGGGATCACGCGCACTTCGCACTCGCCGCAGCCGAAGGCGCGATACGTTTCCTCGCGCAGATACGCCGACACGGCGGTCACGGCGTCGGACTGCTCGATGGAGAATTTGGTGAGGGTGTAGTAGGAGGGATCCTGGCCGACCAGGGTGATGTCCGTGCCGTGCAGTGTCGTGACGATCTTGAGATTCAAGCCTTCGTGCTCGAGCATCTGTTTCGCGAGCCAGGCGGTCGCGGCGTGCGGGATCGCATAATGGACGTGCATCAGATCGAGCTGCTCGCGCTTGGCGACTTCGTGTTGTTTGACCGCGAGTGCCAGCGCATAGGGGGACGACTGCTCGAACAGCGGATACTCGAGCTGCGTGACTTCATGAAAGGTCACTCGCTCGGCAAAACCACGCAGGCGGAATGGGCTCGCGTAGGAGACGAAGTGAATGTCGTGGCCGCGTCGCGCGAGCTCGAGCCCCAGCTCGGTCGCGACGGCGCCCGATCCGCCGTACGTCGGATAACAGGTGATGCCGATTCTCATAAACCGGGAAGGGGGACGGGGGACGGGGGAAGGGTATGCCAACGCGCGAGAATCCTAGTGGCTAACGTGTCGGGCGACTCGGTGGCATCCAGCATCCACACCCCGTCCCCCTTCCCCCGTCCCTCGTCCCCTCGAAGTTGGTTTCGAAGCCACGTCTCCTGCCGTTTCGCGTACCGTCGCGTGGAGACCTGAATCGCGTCGCGCAATTCGTTCTCGGCCAGCTCACCATTCAGCATCGCCACGACCTCCCGATACCCGATCCCATCGAGTCCCGGCGCATCCTGTGCGATGCCCGCGGCAAGCGCGCCCTGCACCTCAGACACAAGACCGGCTCGCACCATGTCATCCACTCGCGCCGCCAGCCGGCGGTGCAGCACCTCGCGCGGCACGGTGAGGTGAATGTACCAGGGATGCAGGGTCCCGCTCTCGCGCGCTTCGCGTTGCCACCACGAGAGCGCGTGCCCTGTCAGCAGCGCCACCTCGATGGCGCGCGCCGCCCGCTGGCGGCCCCCGCCGAGAAACTTGGCATCGAGGCGGCCAGCCCAGCGGGCCAGGTCGCCGGCATCGAGCGATTCGGTCCACCGACGCAGCTGCTCGCGCCGCGCGGGATCGAACGGGGGCTCGCGGAACAGTCCGTCCGCCAACGCGCGGATGTACAGGCCAGTTCCACCCACGACGACCGGCCCGCGTCCAGCGGCGCGGGCCTCGGCGATCCATCCCGCGGCGTCGCGCGCGAATCGTCCTGCGCTGTAACGCTCTCCCGGAGGTATCAGATCGAGTCCGCGGTGCGGAACGCGCGCTCGCGTCGCGCGATCGGGCTTTGCGGTACCGATATCGAGGCCGCGATAGACCTGGCGGGCGTCGGCGGAGATGACGGTGATTGGCGTGAGCGATGCGAGCGCGACGGCAACGGCCGTCTTGCCGACGCCGGTGGGGCCGACAACGACAGGAGTCAGGAGTCGGGAGTCAGGACCGACCAAACCTGCGTTCCAGTTCCTCTTTGGGGAGCTGCACCAAGGAAGGCCTTCCATGCACGTCATGCGCGGGGAGCGTCGCCGCAAGCAGCCGGACGATCAGTTGGCGCATCTCGTCGACGTCGAGGGTCTGGCCCGCTTTGATGGCCGCGCGGCACGCGTACGTCGCTGCAAAGCGTTCCAAACGATTCTGCCAGCCGCCAAACCGGCCGCCGGCGAGATCAGCGACGAGCTCCTGCAAGCAGCGCGCGGCTTCGAAGCGCGGGTGGGGATTCGGCGCCGTGTGGACGACGATGCTGCGGCCGGAGAACGGCTCGATTTCGTACCCGATGCGCGCGAGCAGCTCGCGATGCGCCTCGATCGCATCGAGCTCCGCGGGCGCAAAGTCGAGCGTCAGGGGGAGGAGCAAGCGCTGCGCCGGCGCGCCGTCGCCGGAGAGCTGGCGCATCACATCTTCGTAGAGCACGCGCTCGTGGGCGGAATGCTGGTCGACGATCGCGACCCCGCCGTCGGTCTGGAAGAGGATGTAGGTATCGAAAACTTGAAGCAGCGGCGGGGTTCGGCGCTCGGGGCTCGGGCCTAGGGCTCCGGCGGAAAAGAGCTCGAGCGGCACACTGATCCCGCCTGCGAATTCCCCAGCCCCTAGCCCCGAGCCCCGAACCCCGCCCAGCGGGAACGCCGCCTCCAAAGGTGCCAACGCTTCTTTCACCGCCTCCTCAACCACCCTTTCAACAAAAAACTTGTCCCGAAACCGGGCCTCGAGCTTTGCGGGATGCACGTTCACATCCACCGCGTCGCCCGGCAGATCGAGAAACAGCAGCAGCGAGGGCCGGTCACCCGGCGCAATCGTCGAGCGATAGCCTGCTTCCGCCGCCCGC
>DASWCE010000009.1:0-4421 GCA_036390255.1 Gemmatimonadales bacterium
CCGTAGAGCATGGTGACCGGAATCATGGCCGGCAGGTTGTTCGTCAGCCCGCTGGTGAAGAAAAGGTCGAACCCGGTGTGCTGGTAGGCTCCGCCGTCGTTCACGTCGGCTGCTGAATGCCAGGGATCAATGGACGAGACAGCATACGTGGTGCGCCGCTCGTCAGGATGCTTCGTCACTTCGAGGAAAGCTCCACTTGCATCCAGCGTGCCCGCTTCAACCCGCTGGATGGCGTAACCCACGCAGTTCCGCACGTCGTCTGGTGCATGCTCATCGCAGGTGTTGGAAGACTCCGTCATCAGAATCCGCACGTATCGCGTTGACACCGGAGCGTCTGTAACCTTCAACGTGACAGTTCCACCCTGCGCGTTCTTCGGAGCACCTGAGGGAAAAGCCTTCCATTCCCCTTTTGGTCCTCCATCAAAGTCGAGCGCGTTTGTGCCAACCCAATATTCCACCTGGTAGCTCGTTGCATAGGGGCTCGCCCAGGCGATGCGGATGGCGTTGACTGGCTTCTCGGCTTGCAGGTCCACGACCACCCACTGCGGATGCAGTGCATCACTTTCACCCGTGAATTTGCTCGTCAGATACGGGTTGCTCTTCCAGTAGGTCAGGTTAGGACCCTGTACCGGACGATCGGCGCTGGTCGCGAATCCGCGGTGTGGCAGGGCGTAGGCAAGAATGTACCGAATGGGTTCCTTAAGGTCGGTGCTGCCGGTGAAATATCCGCTGCGATGCGCGCCATCACTCCAGGTGCCGTTCTCGGTCCAATGCCAGGCGGCCATCCGGAGCTCAGTGTTATTGCGGTAGGTGATCGGTCCCCAGCCGGCTGAGAGCGCTTCCTGGACGATATGAGGCGAATACACCTTGTTGATGTCCGTGCGCGAGAGGACGTCAATCGAGCTGCCGAGCGCACTATCGGGATCGAACGCATTGATGGCGTGGCCCGAGGTGGCGTCGATGCGAACGGTTTGGGCGAACGCGGGGGTGGCCAGCGCCGTTAAGAGAAACGTTGCCTTCATGGGGAGGAGACTCATTCGCCGAACCGCACGCGACGAGTCTCCAGCTCCTGACCCGTGGGACGCGTTAGCGACGCGTACAGGTCGGGTCGGCGCGCCCGCAGCCAGCGCCGTCCGGATGACATGGGCAGCACAGATGCGTCGAGATCGGCCACCACCATGTCGTCACCCAACGCACGCGTTTCGGCGATGACATCACCGTAGGGGTCGAGCACCATCGCATTGCCGGTGCGGATCTCATCGTCGTCGGGGCCGATGCCGTTGCTGAAGAGCAGGAACATGCCGTTGTCGTGCGCCCGGCTCGGCAGCCAACGCATCAGCCAGCCGCGCCCCTTAGGCCCTCTCAGCTCCGCCTCGCACGCCGCAGGGTCCTCGTCTCGACGCGCCCAGATGGCGGGGTCGATCGGCTTCATGCCGCGTGGGCTCAGCGAGTTACAGCCGCCCGTCTGATGCGGCGCGAGCAGGAGTTCGGCGCCAAGCAATGCCGTGACGCGGGCGTTCTCGACGATGTTGTTATCGTAGCAGATCAGCACGCCCACGCGGCAACCGTGCGGCGTGTCGAAGACGGTGTAGCGGTCCCCCGCGCAGATGTTCGGGTGCTCGAAGACGTGCAGCTTACGGTGGACGGCCCGCGTCCCATCCGGCATGGCGACGACATAGGCGTTGTAGACGTGACCCTCGGGCGTGCGCTCGAGTAGCCCGGCGCCGACGGTTATTCCGTGCTCCCGGGCCAGGCGCAGAAGATCCTGCGTGCACGGTCCGTCGATCGGCTCCGCGAGCGCCTCGAACGCCGCGCGCGAAAGCTTGCGGACGTGCCAGTAGCCCGTGAGGCACATCTCGGGGAATGCGATGATCTCTACCCTCGCGCGGGCGGCCTCCGTCACGAAGTGCCGGACGCGGCCGAGATTGTACGCCTTGTCGCCCGGAGCGTGCTGAAACTGGACCGTCGCTACACGGATGTCGCGCACAAGCATGTAATGTAAGGGGAAGCGATCGCGCTCTATCGCAGCGCCGGCTATCGGCAGGTGGCGGCGTTCAATGACGACCCGTACGCGACGCACTGGTTCGAGAAGCGACTGAGGCGGCGGACCACTCCCTGAGGCGATTGGCCCCGTTAATCATCCAGCCTGCCCATGGTCAGGTTGACGGTAGTTCCCGTCATCCGTTGATGATGAGCCATACGCCAATGAAGCGCTGTCAGGAAGCCTGGCGCGAGCCGGCCAGTACCGGCGCCGGCGCGCCGAGCCGCGCGCGCTGCATCAGCCACGCGCCGGTCACGGCCACGGCCGCACCTGCGACAGCGAGCCCCGGGACGTGCTCGCCGCGGAGGGTCACGCCGAGGAGCAGCGCGACGGGCGGAATCAGGAAGTTGTTCGCCGACGCACGCGTCGCGCCCACTCGGCCCGCAGCGACGGTGATCAGGACGTACGCGACCCCGGTGCCCAGGGCACCGAGCGCGACGAGCGACAGCAGCGGCACCGGCGACCAATGCGCGGCGAGGAGATCGGGAATGCCGAGCGGCGCGGTGAGCAAGACGGCCACGGCCTGCGCGCGCCAGATCACGGGCAGCGCCCCATTTCGCTGCTGCAACGGCCCGGCGACGTTGAGCGCGATGCCGTACGACGTGACCGCGCCGAGAATCAAGAACACACCGGTCGTACTGCTCCGCCCCTCGCGAACCGTCGGCAACGCCATGAGCACCGCGCCAGTGATCCCTACCACCAGGCCTGCGAGGACGCCCCTGGGCGGCAGCTGGCGGGCCACGATCGTCGCGACGATCGCCGCAAAGAGCGGCACGGCGGCGTTCAACATCCCCGTAATCGCCGACGACACGTGCTGCTCGGCGTGCGGCACCAGCGCCAGCGGCAAACCCATCCACAGCGTGCCGACCACCACGATCCCCAGCCACTCGCTCGGCGGGACCGACTTCCACGCCCGCGGAAACAGCGCCAGCGTCATGAAGCCGATCACGATTCGCACGAACGCGACGCCATTGGGCCCGATGGACCGCAGGCCTTCGGCTATAAAGAGGAAAGAGGCGCCCCAGATCAGGCCGGGAATGAGGACGAGCAGCAGGTGACCACCTCATATAGTAGAAGGCCGCGGATGATGCATCCGCGGCCCTCTCCAGACAAGCCGCTTGCCGCTTCGGGGGCTCACGGGGCACGTGTGAGATTTGGTGGGCGGTGAGTGAAGGGGAGATGAAAAAAGATTGAAACAGAAAGCCCTGCGACGAGGGCTACTTCCTGAGGTAATTGTCCGTCTTCTTGAGCCAGTCTTCGCGCGGTGGATAGAACACGTCCACATCGAGGGTGTCCTCGAGGGCGTGGGCTTCGTGAGGGACGTTGCCCGGGAGATGGAGCACCTCGCCCGCGCGCACCACGATCTCCTCGGCGCCATCGTCTCCCACCAGGAACCGCAGCGCACCCTCCAGGATGTAGGTGAGCTGCTCGTTCATGTGCGAGTGCTTGGGGACGACGCAGCCCTTCTTCAGGTACACGTGCGCGAGCATCAGCTGGTCACCGGTGATCAGGCGACGCGAAAGCTTCTCGTGCAGGTCCTCGCGGGGCATGTCGTCCCAGCGATACCAGGTGGCTGCTCGCTTGGCGCTCACGACGATTCTCCACGACGGGGTGAAGCGACAACGCTACCGTTTATCTGATTCAGCGTCAAAACGGGAATAGCAAGACTGTCCCTCGCCAGTCTCGCGCCCGGGTCGTATTCTTCGCGTGCGAGGCCTCTCCACATGACGGACGACGCAGAGCGAGTGCGGGCATCCCTTGCAGGCCGCTACACGATCGAGCGCGAGCTTGGTCGCGGCGGGATGGCCACGGTCCATCTCGCTCGCGATGTGAAGCACGACCGCCCCGTCGCGGTCAAGGTGCTCCGCCCCGAGCTTGCCGCCGTCCTCGGTGCCGAGCGGTTTCTGCGCGAGATCCGTCTTACGGCACAACTGCAACACCCGCACATCCTGACGCTCATCGATTCAGGGGAAGCGGACGGATTCCTCTACTACGTGATGCCGTATGTCGAGGGCGAGAGCCTGCGCCAGCACCTGGAGCGGGAGGCCCAGCTCCCCATCGACGAGGCGTTGCGGATCACCCGTGTAATCGCTTCAGCCCTCGACTTCGCGCACGCACGCGGCGTCATCCATCGCGATATCAAGCCCGAGAATGTCATGCTCCACCAGGGCGAGCCCATGGTGGCGGACTTCGGGATCGCGCTGGCGGTGAGCGCGGCGAGGCAGGAGCGGCTCACCGGGACGGGCATCTCACTTGGGACCCCTGCCTACATGAGTCCCGAGCAAGCGAGCGGCGAACGCAAGCTCGATGGCCGCAGCGACCAGTACAGCCTGGCGTGCGTGCTGTACGAGATGCTGGCGGGGGAGCCGCCCTACACCGG
>DASWCE010000010.1:0-1735 GCA_036390255.1 Gemmatimonadales bacterium
AGGGGGAGCGAGGGGAACAAGACGCGGAGCCGCTCGATCTCCTGCGACCGCGCCTGTCCGGACAAGAGCGGATCCACGACCGCCAGCTCGACGGGCCGACCGCGAATGCTGGTGAGCACGTCGTCCCAGGTTGAAACCTGCACGACATGGAACCGAGAGCCCGCAGCCCGGCGGAGTTTGTGGAATTGGACGTCGGGGACGGCTGCTAAAACGAGCATGAATCCCCCAAAATCCCTAAATGTCGCAAAATCGCCCTATGATGCCGCAAAAACGCCCTAAAACCCGGACGTCCCCGCACCGAGGTTGTGGTGTCCTGTTGCGCCGTCCCCACACCCCGTCTGCGGAGGTCTCATGTCCCGTATGCGCGCCCTGTTCACCTTGCTGGTCGTTGCGTTCGCTCTCTCAACCGTCGCCTGTGCCGACGCCACCGGCCCTCGTCACGGCTGCAGCGACATCAACAACAGCAACACCTGCCGCTAAGGCTCTCAGCCACCGAACTGCGCGAGGGACTCGGAAACCTCGCGTAGCTCGGCGGTTTGCACCACCGGCTCCGTCGCCGGCTGCATCTCCCGGGCAATCGCCCGCTGGCAGTCCGCTAGCCCCGCCAGGATACGCTCGATCCGGAACTCGAATTCATGCAATCCGGCGGCGCCTGCGATCGCGAGCGCCTCCTTCATCAGCACGTCGGCGCGACGGTAGCGGCCGAACCGCGCCTGGCCGATCCCCTGTTTCAGGTAGAAGTCCGCCCGAATGTTGGGCGGCATGTCCGCGAGGCGGTCCTCGCAACGCTCCCGCCACCGGGCGAAGCCGACGTGATCCCGCCGATACGAAGCGCAATGCATCAACTCGATCACCGCGTTACTGACGCTTTCTCTGGTCCGGCCGCGGCGGAACACCTCGGCCAGCGCGCGTTCCGCTCCCGTCGCATCGCCGAGGCTCAAGAGCATGATTCCCACGTCACCCAGCGCGCGGAGGCGGGAATCCTCTTCTTCGTACAGTTGGAACGCGTGCCACGCGTGCGGAATCGCCTCGACCGACTGCCCCATGTAGTAGAGCGTCGCCGCGATGCCCTGCTCGGCCCGGGCCTCGACATCCCGCTCGCCAGCGGCGCGGGCATCCGCGCGGATCCCCTCGAGCCGGCGCTCGGCGTCCGCGAGGTTGCCGCGGCCCAGCATCGTGTTGGCCCGCCCGATCCGGCTGAGCAGCGCCGAATAGCGGTCGCCGGCCAGCGTCGCCAGCTCCCCGGCTTCGGTGTACGCGGCGTCCGCCTCGTCGAACCGGTTCAACTTGCGGTGCACGCGAGCGAATCGCAGCTGCGCCGCGACCGCATCGGTCGAAGAGAGCCGGTTCCCCACCACCAACAGCAGCGACATGAGCACGTCGAGTGCTTCCTCGAGCCGCAGCTCGGTCTCGAGGAAATGCGCATAGGCGAACAACGCCGGCGAGACGAGTCGGATGTCCTCGAGGCGGTACGAGTCCGACGCGCTTTCGGCGATCCCGTGCACGTGCGCGCCTTCGGTGGCCGCGGCGAGGAGCTCGCGGCAGAACCGATCAGTCGCCACCCATTGATAATGGAACGCATCGTGCGAGACCGGACCGCGGTCCGGCGCGAGCAAGTCCACCAGCCGTAGCGCGAGAAACGCGCCCTGTCCCAGGCGCGCTTCCAACGTCGTGGCCGATTCTGGACCTGACACCCGCTGCAGGAAGATGGCGTGTGGCAGCGATTCGAACTTCA
>DASWCE010000011.1:0-4342 GCA_036390255.1 Gemmatimonadales bacterium
AAGCGTGCGCTGTCCGCAGGCGCGCACGTTGAAGTGGCTGCAGCGGCGAGAGCAAGGACGAGTCTGCCTCGCCGAGCTGGCAAGTCAGTTGGGTCTGTTCAACCACTCGCGTAAATGAGAAAGGCGGGCTCGTCGTCGGGCTGCCTTGCGTTCTTGAAACTAAGTGATCTAAGAACAGGGTCTGGTACCGTTTGCCGGGCGAAGAGGACGCGGGCTGGTCGGGGTCTCAAGACGCTGCTTCGCCCAGCAGAGCTGTTGTCAGCTCGGCGGTCCCGCTTAAGATAGTCTATTGATAAGACCTATTGTGATGATTGACAATGACTCGTCACTTGTGTAGCTTCAAGGAATACGGCTCTTTAGACAAGGAATACGGCTCTTTAGAGATGTCAGGCGGAGGTCACTCCTTCGCCCGCGAGCGAGAGGATGTTGCCCGCCTCCAGGTTCTTGGAGGTGCGCGGAGTGGGGTACGTAGCAGTCCTCTTGTTCCTGTTGATCGTGGCTTTGGTTCTCGGCGTCAGGTTTTGGGGGAGTCTGAAATACGAGGGAAGGCGAACGACGATGAATATGAAGGCAGTGCTGATGCATCCAGATTCATGGAAGCATTCGTGGACAGCTGTGGGAGCCAGCATAAGTAGGAAGTTGAACTCAA
Source organism: Gemmatimonadales bacterium (assembly GCA_036390255.1). GTDB lineage: Bacteria > Gemmatimonadota > Gemmatimonadetes > Gemmatimonadales > GWC2-71-9 > 20CM-2-65-7. The sequence continues at coordinate 650 of DASWCE010000011.1, forward strand.
TCCGCCTTCGGCGGATAGCGGGAGGAGTGTTCTCGATGGTTGTCTCCGCACACAGACCGAATGACGTCACGGCGCATCCTGATCCGAGCGGTCCCAACCTCCGCTCGGAAAGGAAACGCTATGACCCCACTTCGCCAACGCATGCTCGAAGACATGCAGCTCCGCGGGTTCTCGGCCCGCACCCAAGAGGCCTACGTCCACGCCGTCCGCCAGCTCGCCGGGCACTTCCAGCGGCCCCCCGATCGCCTCACCGAGGACGATCTCCGCCAGTACTTCCTGTACCTCGCCAACGTCAAGCACTTCGCCCGGGCCAGCTTCACCATCGCGCTGTGCGGCATCAAGTTCTTCTACGAGCGCACCCTAGGTCACGAATGGAAGCTGCTCGGTCTGGTCCGGCCTGCCCGCGAGAAGAAGCTGCCGGTGATCTTGAGCCGCGACGAGGTCGGTCACATCCTGGGGCGCGTCCGGCTGCCGGTCTACCGCGCGTGCCTCACGACGATCTACGTCTGCGGGTTGCGCCTGATGGAAGGGGCCCACCTCCAGGTCGCCGATGTGGACAGCGCTCGGGGACTCCTGCACATCCACGGCAAGGGTCGGCAAGACCGCTACGTCCCCGTGCCCGTGGACGCACTGCCCATGCTCCGCGCCCACTGGCGCACCCACCGGTCCCCGCAGTGGCTGTTTCCCGCGCCGGTCCGCCGCGGCACGCACTACTTCGTCCCGCCGGGCGCGGGTCCCATCTCGCGCTCGAGCCTCCAATCTGCCTTCGTGCGGGCCGTCAAGCAGAGCGGGGTCCACAAACGGGCACATGTCCATACGCTCCGGCACTCCTACGCCACCCATCTGCTCGAAGCCGGTGTCAATCTCCGTCTCATCCAAACCTACCTCGGCCACACGAGCGCGCGCACCACGCAGCTCTACACCCACCTCACCCCGGAGGTCCGCCAGACCGCCGTCGATCCCATCAATCGCTTGATGCGGGGCCTCTGAGCGGCCCGGCCCCGCCGATGCTCGAGCTCGCGGACATCGTCCGCGCGGTCGGGGACGTCTACCGCCGGCTCCATGGCGCGCTCCTGCATCCCGCGCAGCTCCGCGCCCTGCACGACATCGCGGCGTGCCGCACGGCGGCCTTCGGCGGCCACGTGCAGGCCTGCGATCACTGCGGCACGAGGCAGTACAGCTACCATTCTTGCCGGAACCGGCATTGTCCCAAGTGCCACGGGGACCAGACTCAGCGCTGGCTCGACAAGCAGCGCGCGCGCCTGCTGCCTTGCGCCTACTACCTCGTCACCTTCACCCTTCCTGCCGAGCTGCGCAGCCTTGCCCGCGCGCACCAGAAGCGCGTCTACGGGCTGCTCATGACCGCGGCCGCCGCCGCGCTGCTCAAGCTCACCGCCGATCCCCGCTACCTCGGAGCGCGCCCCGGTCTGCTCGCCGTCCTCCACACGTGGACCCGCGCCCTGCTGTATCATCCCCATGTCCACGTCCTGGTCACCGCCGGCGGTCTGCATCGTCAGCAGCATATCTGGGTCCCACCCCGGCATCCGCACTTCCTGGTCCCAGGCCGCGCGCTGTCCCGCCTCTTCCGTGGGAAGTTCCGCGCCGGCCTCTGCAAGGCCGGCCTGCTCGATCAGGTGCCCGCCACCGTCTGGCGCACGGAGTGGGTCGTCCACCTCCAGCACGCCGGCACCGGCGCCAAGGTCCTGGACTACCTGGCGCGCTACGTCTTCCGCATCGCCCTCGTCAACAGCCGGCTCGAACACTTCGACGACGGTCACGTGACCTTTCGCTACCGCGACGGCCGCACCGGCACCACGAAGCACTGCGTGCTCGACGCCGTCACGTTCCTCGGCCGCTTCCTGCAGCACGTCCTCCCCGATGGGTTCGCCAAAGTCCGCCACTATGGTCTCTTCAGCCCCTCCCGCAAAGATCTCCTCGCCGCGGCCCGGGCCCAACTCGCCACCCCTTCCGCGAGCCCGGCTCCGCTCCCCCCGAACAACGCGCCGCCCCTTCCCGCGCCGCCGCCCGCGCCGATACCGCGCTGCGCCGTCTGCAAGATCGGCGTCCTGCACATCGTCGAGACCCTGCCGCGATGGCACCCCCCACCATGATTCACTGGCCGCTGTTCCGTCTGCTGGCCTCCTCGCCCTGGCGCTGCGCACTGCGCGTCCCCGGCGCAGTCCGTCTCGCGGCCGAAAACACGCCGCTCACGCTCCCTCGCGCCCGGGCACCGACACGCCCGCTACCTGGACCCACCCCGCGTACCCTTCCCGTTCGCACGTCCACACCCTCACCACCGGTCCCGAATCACCATTGAACATCCAAGAGCGCGACGCCAACGGCCCGGATTGAGTTCAACACCGCCCTTTGCCGCGGCTGCGCGCGGCAAAAAGCCTTAATTCGTTAGGTCGCGCACCGCTTACCAGTGGATATCGCTCCGGATGATCCAGCGAATCAACAGCTAGGTCCACGTCCAGAGCCGGCCAGTAGAGATGATGCGGGCTTGGTAGCAGCACATCAGTCAGTTCCGCGATCGTCGCGTCCCGAAACCATGGGAAGTCTTTGAATGATAGGAAGCGCTCACGTCCGTCCACGAACAGCCAGAAGCCAGACGGCGCGACGTTCGCCACTTCAACCGCCGAAGTGCCTTGCCCACGCTGCGCGGATTTCATCTCGATGCTCCTCAATGATCTTACGAGCTGCGTTGATGCGAGTTCGACCCAGCCCGTAGTCGGCGGCCAACTCGACCTCCGGCTCCAGCCAGAACTTAGCCTCGCCGCTGGCATGCTGCACGTGTACGTGGGACCGGGGCTCCTCACGTGAGAAGAAGTAGAACCGATAGCCACGGACACGGAGAACAGTCGGGCTCACGGATCGAGGATATCCGATTCGCCCTTCGTGTCGACAAACGGCCTAACGGTTGAGCTAAGCCGCCCCGGAGGCCGAAGGCCGGAGGGGTCGGCTTCAGCGATTTGTTAGACGCCCTCAAACGGCAACTAGCTAGCCACCGCGAGTACGCACCCCTATCAGGTCTGTACCTGTCACATGTGCTCATCGGGAAGTCTGCTGCCCGAGCTCTTGGGCAAGCCCGATGAGAATTCCTTCGGGGCACCGGATGTAGCAGAGCCGATACGTGTCTTCGTACTGGACCACTTCGCCGACGAGCTCCGCGCCGCGTTTGCCGAGCCGGGCGAGCGTATCGTCGATGTCCTCCACGGTGAACATGACGCGTAGGTAACCGAGAGCGTTCACCGGGGCGCTGCGGTGATCGGCGACCACAGGCGGCGCGAGGAATCGGGACATCTCGAGCCGGCTGTGACGGTCCGGCGTACGCATCATGGCAATCTCGACGCGCATGTCGCGCAATCCAGTGACGCCATCTGCCCAGTCTCCTTCGATTGGGGCGCGCCCCTCGAGCTCGAGGCCGAGTTCGGTGAAGAACTCAATGGCGGCGTCGATGTCTTCTACCACGATGCCGACGTTGTCCATACGCTTGACCGTCATGATGTCTCCTTGGCGTCTAACGCCAGCGGTCACCGGCCGGAGGGAGCAACGCGAGCTCCGGTCCGGTGCACTGCGAAGTTAGCGACCTCCCTTCCAATTTGCCGATGCTCGAGCGATCTCCCTCATTGCCGCCGCGTCTTTGCTATGCCGTTCTCACGATGTCGCGGATGCTCTACACCATCCGTCACG
>DASWCE010000012.1:0-1702 GCA_036390255.1 Gemmatimonadales bacterium
CCGTCCGCGGTGCGGTAGACGCCGCGCTGTTGCGCGGGGCCGTAGGCGCGGCCGAGCGCGCAGACGAGCACCACGTCGGGATTCGCGGGATGGATCACGATGCGGGCGATGCGCCCTGTCGAATCGAGGCCCATGTGCTGCCAGCTCCGGCCACCATCGGTTGAGCGGTAGGCCCCGTTGCCGAGCGCGGTCATCGACCGGATGAAGAAGGTCTCGCCCGTGCCCGCCCACACGACGTTGTGCGCCGAGGGCGCGATCGCGAGGGCGCCGATCGCCTGAGCCGGCTCGCTGTCGAACACCGCGCGCCAGTGCACACCGCCGTCCTCGGTCTTCCAAACCCCGCCCGACGCGGCGCCAACGTACGCGACGAGCGGGTTCCCGGGCTCGCCCACGACGGCGATGGCGCGGTTCCCTTCGGGTCCGACGAAGCGGTAATGCAGCCGCGTCCACAGCGTCGTATCCGCCTGCTGGGCGGTGGCACTGCGAAGGGGAGAGGCGGCAAGCAAGAGCGCGATAGTGAGAGTTCTCATGACCCATCCCAGTGTTCGCTGTTTCATCTGACGTCAATGCGTACGGTAGCGGGCGCGACCCCGCCCCCGTCGGCCTCTGCGGTTAGAGTGGCAGTCCCCGGTCGTCCGTTCGATCGGATGATCACGACTGCTCTTCCATTAAAGAGCCGCACCTGTTTCGCCTGAAACGACGTGTGGCTGATCTGGTCGCCGTTGTCCACGCCGACGATCCGCGCGGGGCCGCTGACCCGGAACCGGATGAGCGGCTCCGCCGTGGGCACCTCGACGCCCGCCCGATCTTCGACCCTCACCGTCACGAAGCTCAGGTCCTCGCCATCGGCGCGGATGCGCGCCCGGTCGGGCACGAGCGCGACCCGCGCGGGCGCGCCGGCAGTTTTCACCTCTGCGGTTACCCAGACGCGGCCGCTCTTGCGCGCGACGGCGCGGAGGGTCCCCGGCGCGTAGGCGACGCGCCACATCAGATGGCTTACGGGTTCCGGTTTGCGCTTCACGCCCAGTGACTTGCCGTTCAGGAACAGCTCTACTTCATCCGCGTTGGTGTACGCCCACACATCGATCGACTCGCCCGGCGTCCAATTCCAATGCGGGAGTAGATGGAGCATCGGCTGCTCCGTCCACACACTCTGGTATAAGTAGAAGGGATCCTTCGGAAACCCCGCCAGATCGGCCACCCCAAAGTAGGAGCTGCGCGCCGGCCACTCGTAGGGCGTGGGCTCGCCGAGGTAGTCGATGCCCTGCCAGACGAACATCCCCGAGAGGAAGGGATAGCGCTCGAACAGCCGCAGCGACTCCTCGTGCAGCGAGCCCCAGAACGCCTTGCGATTGTCGTAGGAGGAGAGCCGGTAGTTTTTGTTGGGCTGCGGCCCGTGGTTCTTCACGTAGGGCGTCTCGTAGCTGGCCACGCTGTCGGAGGGCTGCTCATAGACGCCGCGGCTGTTGAGCGCCGACATCGCCTCGGTGATGAGAAACTTCGCGCCAGGGTATTGCACTGGAAACTCGGCCCAGACCTCGTGGTGATAATTGTGGCCTAGGAGATCGAGCGCGCCGGCGTGAAAGACGGGGTTTTGCGGACTGCCGTTATTGGCTGCCTGCGTGATCGGCCGTGTGGGATCGAGCGCGCGAACGATCGCAGCCAGCTCGCGTGCGATGGGAGCGGCGGTGCTGTCGCCGTT
>DASWCE010000013.1:0-1766 GCA_036390255.1 Gemmatimonadales bacterium
GGTGGTGAAGTGCGTGAGCTGCGACATCCGCGTGCCGGCCGATGCGGAGTGGGTGCTGGAGGGCCACCTGGATGAGCGCGGGCACGTCGAGGCCGAAGGCCCCTACGGCGAGTTCCTCGGCTACTACGGCGCGGTGAAGCACAACCCGGTGTTCCATCTCACCGCCGTCACGCGGCGCCGCGACGCGCTCTTCCAGACCGCGACCATCGGCGGCCGCAACCTCGGCCGCACCGACACCGCGCAGCTCAACGCGCTTCGCACCGAGGTGATGGTGTGGCGCGCGCTCGAGACGGCGGTGCGCGAGGTCAAGGCGGTGTATGCGACGCCCTCGAGCGGAGGCATGTACACGCTGCGGATCGCCATGCGCCAGCGCGTGCCGGGCGAGGCGCGGAACGCCATCGCCGCGGCCTTCGGCTGCCTCGCCAACGTCAAGCACGTGTTCGTCGTCGATCCGGACGTCGACATTTTTTCAGACGAGCAGATGGACTGGGCGCTCGCGACGCGCTTCCAGGCGGACCGCGACCTCGTCGTGCAATCGGGATTCCGCGCGCTGCCGCTCGATCCCTCGCTTCGCGGCGCGATGACCGGCGCCAAGGCGGGATTCGATCTCACGCTGCCGGCGGGAGAGGCGCGCGGGATTGAATCCACGACACCTGAGCCGCCGCGCCTCGAAGGCGGGCGTTTCGCCTCGGTCGAAGCGGCCCTTGCCGACGGCCCGAAGAGGTTCGAAGAGCTGATGGCGGCGCTCGCCAGCCGCGACGGGCGCGAAGCGGTGCTCGCGCTCGAAGCGCTGCGCGAAGCCGGGCGACTCGCGCGGGAGAAGGACGGCCGCTACGCGTTGAAACCCTGAGCGCGCCCTTGCAGAAAGCTTTTACGCCTGGACCCGCAGGGCCTGGATGCGCTCCTCGATCGGCGGATGGCTGGAGAACAGCGCCATCCATCCCGGCGCGCCGCTGATGCCCGATGCGGCCATCGATTGCGGCAGCGCGCCAGGCTGCATGCCGCCCAGGCGCATGAGCGCGCCTATCATCGGCCGCGGCGTGCCGAGCAGCCGCGCCGAGCCCGCGTCGGCGCGGAACTCGCGGCGGCGCGAAAACCACATGACGATCATCGAAGCGAGTATCCCGAACACGATCTGGCCGACGAACACCGTGATGTAGAAGCCCGGCCCGATGCCGCGCTCGGTGCGGAACACGGCCTTGTCCACGATGAAGCCGACGACGCGCGACAGGAAAAACACGAAGGTATTGAGCACGCCCTGGATGAGCGTGAGGGTCACCATGTCGCCGTTGGCGACGTGAGTGATCTCATGGCCGAGCACCGCTTCGACCTCCTCCCGGCTCATCGATTCGAGCAAACCGGTCGAGACTGCGACCAGCGCCGAATTCTTGAACGCGCCCGTCGCGAAAGCGTTCGGCGCGCCTTCGTACACAGCGACCTCCGGCATGCCGATATTCGCCTTGTCGGCGAGACGCCGCACCGTGTCCACGAGCCACTGCTCGTGCGCGCCTTCGGGCGATTTTATGATGTGCGCGCCCGTGGACCACAGTGCTATTTGCTTGGAAATAAGGAGCGATATGAATGAGCCGCCAAAACCCATCAACAGCGAAAACCAGAGGAGCGTCTCGAGATCGAGGCCGTTCTGCGTGAGGAACTGGTCCACACCGAGCACGCTCGCGACGACCGACAGCAGCAGCACCACGGCGAGGTTGGTGGCGAGGAAGAGAACAATGCGTTTCATGGTTTCGGTCTCCGTGCGATGGAAG
>DASWCE010000014.1:0-3432 GCA_036390255.1 Gemmatimonadales bacterium
GTGAGCAGCGCGATTCCCAACGCGAGGGCCGTCGGCGGGATCGCCGCGCGCTCGGCCGGCGTCAGGCTGATCGGAGCGGGCAGCCAGAGTGTGAGTGAGGCGAGCGCGAGGCCCAACACCGTCGCGGTGCCCACGTACGCCCGTCGCGCGACTCCAACGCCGCCACCGAGCTCACTGGCCTCGCGCGTGAGCAGGTGTGCGGCGCCGAGGGCGAACGGTGGCATGAGCGGCAGCATGTACTGCGGCAGTTTCGACTGGTTCAGCGAGAAGAACAAGAGCGGACCCAGAATCCAGCATGCCAGCAACACCGACTCCTGCGCCTGCGGATTGACCCGCCTGGCGAGCCAGACCCACCGCCAGTTCTTCGCGCGTCCGAGCGCCGGCATGATCCAGGGAAACGCGGCGACCGGAATGATCGGCAGATAGTACCAGAACGGCGCCGCGCGGTGAAAGCTTCTCGTAGTCACGCGCTCGAATGTCTCGCGCACGAACACGTAGCGGGGGAACTCCGGAACGCGGTGCGACACCGCGAGAAACCAGGGAAGTGCGACGACCGCAAAGGCGGCGAGCCCCGCTAGCGGAAAAAGGCGACGCAGTCGTTGACCGGTCAGTAGCGCATACGGCATCAGGGTGGCAAGCGGGATGAGCAGCGCGACCGGGCCCTTCGTGATCGATCCTAACCCGATCGCCGCCCAGGCGAGGACCGGCCGCTCGCCCCAGAACGCGAGAATCGCGAGCGTCGTGCAGAACGCGAGCGCACTGTCCATGATCGTCGTGCGTGCGTAGGCGAGCACGAGCGGCATCGTCGCCAGCGCCAACGCGGCGAGCCATCCGGCATCTCGACCCCAACGCCGCGTGGCAAACCACCAGACGATGACCAGCGTCGCGATCGTAAAGAGATACGCCGGCAGCCGGGCCGCCGTCTCCGTCGGGCCCAGCACCTCCATGCTCGCCGCGGCCGCGGCGAAGTAGACGATCGGTTTGTCGAGGTAGGGCAGCCCATCGAGGTGCGGCAGCACGTAGTCGTTCGTCGCCGCCATCTCCCGCGCGACTTCGGCATTGCGCCCCTCGTCGGGATCGAACAGTGGATAGCCGCCGAGGTTGAATCCCAGCGCAAGCACCGCGGCGAGGAGCAGCATCGGCAGCCGCACATGGGCGCCGAGCGAAAGGGTGTTAGGAACCGGGAACCTGTGGCGTCGAGGACGGGGGCGGCGGCTGCGCGGGCGCCGTCGGCATTTGCGAGACCGTGATCGGCACGCTCGCCTTGCGCTCACCGTCGACGGTGATCTCGAAGCGGTACTGACCCGCGTGCGGGAATGGCACGTCGAACACCAGCACGGCGGCTGCCTCGATCTCCGTCACGCCGGCCGGAGGCTCGGCGAAATTGACGGTCCCCGAGCCACCCAACAGCTCCGCGTCTTCTTCATCCAGCAGCTTGATCTGCACCTGGTGCTCACCGACTTCAGTGCGTTTGCCCTTGAGGCGCAGCACGAGGTGCAGGCGCGGATGCATCGCCGGAAACTGCGGCACCCAGATGTGCTGGAAGATGCCAAGCACCGACATCTTTCCCGACTGGTCGACCAACGCATAGTCGGCGACGACCGCGAAATCGAGATGCATCTATTTCTTCGCGACCGGGACGGAGACCTTGGTCTTGTCCCAGGTGATCGTCATCGTGGTTCCGGCCGCTGCTGGCTCGAATGCAATTACGAGCTTTTCCACGGGCGTGGCGAGCATCTCGACCTTCGTGTCAACACGCACCAAATCCTGCTGTGCGTCGTACACTGTCCCCCACTGACCTGTCTGCTTATTGATGATGAGCTTCCACCCGGTCGGGGAGGGTAGAGTCCACAGCGTGTACTTGCCGGCGGGCACTGTCGCGCCACCGACCACGAGGTCAGCGGAGCTGCTGAGCTGGGTTGCCTCGTTGGCACCCGTGCGCCAAACCGTGTTCCAGGGCACGACGTTGCCGAAGATCTCGCGCCCGCGCTTCGTCGGCCGGCTGTAGTCGACCCACACGTCGGTGCCGCTGAATGATGCGCGGACGGTGTCGCGCGGCGAGAGCTGGCCAAGCGGCCGATTCGCGAACATGGCCGTCGCTTGCGCCATCGGGATCGAAGCGACGCGCTGGACGTCGACTTGCAGCGTGCTGCCCTTTCCCGTGAGCCACGTGATGTGCCCTTGCCGGTCAAACTTGAACGTCAGGGGCCCTACGCCGGCGAGGTAACCCTGATCGAACATGAAAACGAGTGTATCGCCGCCCCGCTTGCGAATGCTCCCGCCACTGATCTGATCGGCGGCGGTGAGCGCCGTGAATCTCACGCTGTCCTTGCCGGCGGTGCGGGACCATCTCGCCATCTGCTCGAACGTTCCATAGCTATAGAACTGGTACGGCCACATACCCTTCGCGACGGCGATTCTCTGCGTCATGGTGCTGTCGCCCTGCGGTGACGTTATCGTGGCGCTGTCGCCAGAGAACACAACCGACGCCTTCGTTTCCATCGGCCCCGGCCCGCCGCCGATGTTGTGTGTCACGAGCTCGAAGCGGCGAATCGTGCCGTCGGGGTTCAAGTCGGCCGTGTAGATGCGATGCACGCTGCGTGGCGTGCGGAGCACGTATTCGCCGCGCAGCTGCGTCGCGGTGCGGGTGTACTGCTCCAGCGACACCGTATCCTTGCCCAGCCGGACGACGAATGCTCCCGAGTCCTGCACCGTCACCATCAGTGCCAGCAGCAGCGTGACCACAAAGCCTCCTGGCGATTACGAGACGCGGATCGTGGTGATCTCGTCGTTGCCCTTGATGGCGTTGACGACGTCCATCCCTTTCGTCACTTGACCGAATACCGTATGCACCCCGTCGAGATGTCGCTGGGGCGAGTGACAGATGAAGAATTGGCTGCCGCCCGTGTCTTTACCGGCGTGCGCCATCGCCAGCGTTCCCGCGACGTGCTTGTGCGTGTTCTTCTGCGTCTCGCACTTGATCGTGTATCCCGGACCCCCCGTACCGACGGGACCCTTGCCGGTCTTCGAGTAGGGATCACCGCCTTGAATCATGAAGTTCGGGATCACGCTGTGGAACTTGGTCCCGTCATAGAATTTGGAATTGGCCAGCTTCTCGAAATTCGCGACCGTGTTAGGCACTTCGTCGGCGAACAGCTCGAGCTCGATCGTGCCCTTTTTGGTCTCGATGATCGCTTTCTTGTTCGGCATCTACAGCCCCGCGTTGAGGTAGTAGGAATGTGCTCACGCCTCCAGCAATGTCGCTAGCTGCTCCGGCGTCGAGACCGGCACAGAACAACTGGTGCCGACACACACCGTCGCCGCGGGGCGCTCGGCGACTTTGCGCACGACGACTTTGCGCGGCCGATACGTCTGCAGCGCGAGGAGATGCATGGCGCAGGCCGGACCGTCGCCTCGTGGGCCGGCAACTTC
>DASWCE010000015.1:0-33161 GCA_036390255.1 Gemmatimonadales bacterium
ACCGCCGGTCCCGGCGCAACCGCCGGTGCCACCACCGCCACCACCATTGCCGCCGCCCGTGGGGTCGAGCCCGCCACCCCCACCGCCGCCGCCGCCCCCGCCGCCAGGTTGGCCGGACACTCCGGCAGAGCCATCCGCTCGAGTGTAGAGACCGAAGCTGGAGAAGCCTCCAAAGGCGTCACCGCCGGTTCCCGCGGCTCCAGTGATCCCGGCGAAGCCGTCTTGCCCATTGTCGCCAGCGGGCAACGGGGGCGTCGGTCCGCCGAGTCCACCGGCTCCACCATTGCCGCCGTTGGGGGAGTTGCCGGGCGCGCCATCTTGGCCGGTGGCGCCCGGCGGCCCGCCTTGCCCACCCGCGCCGCCGATGAGGGCGGTGCCGAAGCACAAGAGCCTGGTCTCAAAACCGCCGGCACCTTCGGGTCCGTTCGCGCTCCCCGGCTGTCCATCGGAGCCGGCGATGCCATTCTGTCCCGCGAGACCAGCGAAGCCGTCTGCGCCCGCGCCGCCGTTCCCCGCGATAATTTGATTGCCCGAGATCGTCGCTACGCTGTTGGTAAACAGGATCCCGTAGACGCTCTGTCGGGCCACGAGCGCGTCGCCGCTCTTGATAGTGAAGCCGTCGATGGTCACTCCCGTCACGTTGTCGCCTTGCACCGCGACGCCCGAAGTAGACGGTCCAGGGGGGGGGCCGATCGTCGTGATGAACTTCGCCGGTGTACGCGTCCAGGTCGCCGGATCGTAGCCGCCGTACAGACTGATCCCTGAGCGCAGCTGCACATTCTCTGGATAGATGCCTTCCGCGACATTCACTCTGTTCTTACCGGAACTGGCGGCAAGCGCGAGCGCCGCACCGATGGTCTTGAGTGGCGCGGCCCGCGTGCCGTTCGCGGCATCGTCGCCCGCCGGACTGACGTAAATCGCGTCCAGGGCGACGACCACCGTAATGCAGCTCGGACTGCTCACGTTGCCGGCGGCATCGCTGCCGGTCACGCAGAAGTTGTGCGAACCGTCGGTCGCGAACGGCAGCACGTGGGCCAGCACCGCTTCGGTCGGCTGATTGAACGCGCCGTCCTGCGCGACCATTGCTACCGGCGGACCGCCATCGACCGTGTAGGTCGCCCCCGCGATGTTCGAGCCGCCCGTAGCGGCGTCGTTCACCACCGCCGTGAGGTCGAACGGGCTGCCTGCGATCGGATTGGCGGGCGACGTGACCACGCCGGTCACGACGGGTGGCGCTACGTCGGTCAGCGTCGCGGTGAAGGTCGCGAACGTGAGCTTCGCGCCCGTCCCGTTATCGACGGCGCGCGCTTCGACCTGCTGTGGTCCCGAGAAGCCGAGCGTCCAGCGCTCCTGGGCGATGCCATCAGCGCCCGTGATCGCGGCACCCGCGAACACGCTGCCACCGCCCGAGACCACGACGAAATTGATGATTTGGCCCTTCACGGGGTGGCCACGTGAGTCCTCCACCATCGCGACGATCGGATTCGGCAGCTCCGTCCCCGGTGGTTCGCTCTGGTTGTTGCCGGACACGACCGACAGCGAGAGTGGACCCACTGCCTGGTCCGTATCCACGGGCGCGATACACGAGGCGAGTACGAGAAGCCCGGCGAGCCGGGCGAGTGAGGAGAGACGCATGACTCCTCCTAGCGGGCGCAGGGATTGGTCCTAACGCGGAACAGCTACGATCAGACTAAACGGGAGGGTGTGTCACCGCAAGACGGCGGCTTCGACGAGGAATTACTTGTGGCGGTAGATAATCCTGCCCCTCGACAAATCATAGGGCGACAGCGCGCACGTCACGCGATCCCCGGCGAGCACACGAATCCGGAACTTGCGCATCTTGCCGGCAATCGTCGCGAGCACGGAGTGACCGTTGGTGAGCACGACCCGAAACGTGGAGTTGCGGAGCAGCTCCTCGACCTTTCCTTCCATCTCGATCGCGGCTTCTTTCGTCATGTCAGTTCTTAGGCTCCTCGATGCGTTTGCCGGTGCGCCGCTCGATGTAGGCCCTGTAGCCGCAGGCGCAGACTTCCATGGCGCGGCCCGCACGATCGGTCTTGAACTCCATGCAACCGCGGCATTCGGGACAACGCACCGAGCGGTCGGTCACCAGGGCGAGCCGCTCGGCGGCGCGGTTCACCGCTAGTTCCGCGATGCGGAGCGGATGTGACGTACGTCGCGCAGCGCCGGCCCCGGCTCGGCTGTGCCATACACCACCGGGTGATCGCAGAGACACAGCGCGCTGTGCGGGATAGCTGGACCTTTAGCGGCGTCAGGGGTGCGATACGTCGTACCCGCTGGGTTCGCGATGAAGCCGCCGCAGAGATGACAGTGAATGGTAGGCATCGCGCAAGCTAGCGGATCGTACCACCAAAAGCGACCTTTGGCGCGCGATTGAGCACAAACTAGCTTTCCATCCATGTTCATGTCGCGCCTTTCCACGCCGATCGGCGAGCTCACACTGATCGCCTCCGACACGGCGTTGACCGGCGTCGCTTTCCCATCCTGGCGCCACCGCCCGGCACGTGCCCGACGCGACACCATGAGCGAAGTCCTCGGGCGCGCGAAAGATCAACTCACCGAATACTTCACGGGTACGCGCACGACATTCGACATTCCGCTCGATGCTGCCGGCTCGGAGTTCGAGCGTCGCGTGTGGGATTTGCTGCGCGCGATCCCCTACGGCGCGACCACGACCTACGGGGAGCTTGCGAAACGCCTGGGAAGCACGAAAGAAGCCCGCGCGGTCGGCGCCGCCAACGGCAAGAACCCGATTCCCATCATCGTCCCGTGTCACCGGGTGATCGGTGCGAACGGTGACCTCACCGGCTTCGGTGGTGGCATCGAGCGCAAACGCTGGCTGTTGCAACATGAGGGCGCGCTATTGTTGTAGTCGTCCCACCAACTCATCCAAGAAACCTCGCTGCCCTGGGAGAATCTTCCTCTCCGCCGTCTCCAGATCGAACCACCCCGCACGATCGACTTCGGGATAAGTCCGACCTTTGAACGTGAACGTGTTGCTGCGCACGCGCGCTGGATCGCAATCCATCTCCACCGCCCACGCATGCACGATCTTGCCGCTCTTCTGCTTGAGCGGCGTCAGCGGCAGGAAGTCGCCCGTGGCAACAAATCCCGTTTCTTCCGTGAATTCGCGCTTGGCCGCTGTCAGCGGATCCTCGCCGGGCTCGAACTCGCCCTTGGGAATCGACCACGCACCTTCATCCTTGGCAGCCCAGAACGGGCCGCCGGGATGGACGAGAAAGACTTCCAACGCCTGTTTGTGACCGTAAAGTAAGAGCCCAGCGCTTTTAGCTACCACTCGTCGATGACGAACACCACTCCCGGCGCCGCGGCGAACAACGTCAGGCCGTCCGGAGAAATCGCCAGGCGGTAGGGCTGCGCGCCGAGCGTGACCGAGCCGATTACAGAGCCGTCGCTGACGCGCACGCTCGTCACGCCGCTCGTAGTGGCGAAGTACGCGGTCGCCCCATCGGGTGAAATCACGGAGGGTCCCGTGGCAACGGCCGGCGCGATGGTGCCGAGCGAGGCGAGGGCGGCGCTGAACACCTCACCAGTGACGAGGAACCGGCTGCCCGCGTAGTCCGCGGACACGTAGTTGAAATACCGGCTCACCGTTCCCCGATCAGCCGGAAATGTGCCGTTGAGCGCGTCGTACACGACGCCCTCGATCGGACAGCAGGAGTCGTCGATGAGGATCAACGCGGCGGAGCGATTCGGGGAGCGGCAGAGCGGCACGAATTCCGTGACCGTTTTGCGATTCGTGTAGGCGCGCGTGCCGAGGTCCAGCTCCACCAGCGTGCCACCATAGCCCGAGCCGTCGAATGTGATCGTGACGAGGGCCTTGTTGTTGGCCATGACGCGGAGGTTGTCGGGCCCGCGATTCAGGAAGTTGTCGCTATTGACGCGCACGGTATCGCGCTGCGATGTGACCAGGTTCAACACGCTGACGTATGGCGTGGCCCGGAGCGCGACGAGCAGCGAGTCGCTGCCCAACGACAGGTCCAGCCCGCGCGGCTGGCCACTGAAGGCGAGCGGCGTGGTGAAGGACTTGGAGTCGAGCGACAACACTGCGACACGATTCGAGTCCGGAATCGACAGGTACAGGGTGTTGCGCTTGGTGTCGAACGCCATGTCCCGGACGGTGCCGCCGAGCGCTGCGTTCCAGGGCGCCTGGCGCGTGCGGTTGGCGACTGTGAGGGTGCCCAGCAGCACCTCACGGCGGTTGCCGACGGCGTCGACCGCGAACACCGCGTAGGTCGAGCTGCCGATCCAGCTCGCGGGGATGGCGCGAGTGATGGTCTGGGTCAACGCCGAGTCGGTGGTGGCGAACGAATCGGCGATGCTGGCCGGCGGACCGAAACGGTAGCCGACGCGTTGCAGCCGGGCATTGTCCTGGCCGGTGATCGTCAATCGGAACGTATCGTCGGGTGCGAATCCGCTGCCCGCGCCGCTGCGGGTGTTCACGAGCGTCCCCAAGGCTATCGGGAAGCGTGTGTCGACCACCGCGAGCGGCGTCGCGGCCGTCGTCACGACATTGCCGCCGATATCGGCCACCTCGAGCGTCGCCGACAGCGTGCCCTGGGCGGCCGTGGAAGAGATGCGCATCCGGCGCGTGTGTGACACGTACGAGACGTACTGCTCGGCAACCGAGTCCTTGAGCGTGACCACTCCACTGAGGCGCAGGATGGAATACTTGAGGCCCGCGTTGTCGCTCGCGGTGTAGCTGATGACGACCGAGTCGCCGAGTTGCACTGTGTCGGCCGGGGTGACGCTCAGCGAGCCGATGACGGGCCGCGTGGTGTCGGCGACGGCGACCACGGCTTCGCCATTGCCGAGACCACCGCCTGCCGACGCGGTGGCGCGCACTCGAAGCATGCCGGTGCCCGCGGCGCGTGGAGCGGTGAAGGTGCGTGTCGCCGTAAAGGTTCCAGCTAGCTGCACATCGAGCGACTCTGATGACGTAAGCACGCCGGTCGTCGCGATCTTCACGTAGTTGACGGTTTCGTTGCCTTCGGGAATGACCTCGATGGTGGCGACAACGCTTTGGCCGGGCAGGATGTATTGCTGGTCGGTCGCGACCGTGACCGTCACCGTCTTCGGTGCAGTGCTGTCGCCGCAATGGATCAATGCAACGACAGCAGCGGTCGCCATAATCCGACGCCATGCGAACACCATGCTAAGAATCTCGACGGGCTAGAAACAGCATGCAACACGTTGCGTCGACGCAACAGAGCGCGTGTAGCGAGTAGGAGACCAGCGCTAGTCTTTGGCATACCCAGTAATTTGCAGCATGGCTCGTCGCCTCTTCACCGTCGCCGTTCTCGCCGCCCTGGACTGTAGCGACTCTACGAGCTCTGCGCGGAGTCTCCCGCTGACGCACATCGACGAGCTCGCTGCGGCGCTGGACACCATCGACGCCGGCGTCAGCACGCCCCAGCTCCGGAGCATGAGCGCACTGGCGCTGCCCATGCACGCCGCGGGGCTCGATTTCCGTCACTTGGACTCGTCGGTCCTGGGCAAGACGGTCGAATGGAATGCGCTGCAGCGCGCCGTTTTCCTGACCACCCGGCCCGCCACTCCGTCCAACGTGCTGCGGGTGACGCTCTACGAGCTCGATAACTCGGGCCTCCCCGCGCCTTCCAAAGTCGAAGTCGGCTACGCCTATGTCGAATGGCTGAACGAATTCACCGGCGGCCGGCCCGACAGTGCGTACATGCGCTTCACGCTGTTCGATATGCGGCAACCGTTTTCGGCCGTGGTGGGGGCTTGGGATGTGTGGCGCCTGCCCGCGGATACGGCCTGCGGCCAATGCGCGACCATCCATGCCGAGATGAACCCCACTGCGCCGGGAGGCCAATTCATTGGCCTGATCATTCCCTACAGGATCCCACTGGGCGGCGACGGCGCCTTTTCCGGTGCGTCGATCGGCTATGTTGGATTTGTCCAAAACGCGACGCTGCCGGGACCGGCTGCAACCGCGGCGACCACTGGGTGGGCGTTCAGCTGGTACGGCGACTCCGTCAGGACGACGTCCGGTCCGCTGCACCCGTCCGCGGGCGAGCTGATCGGCGGAGCGGACGTCACGATCAATGGCCAACCGGTCGCCGGGGTCAGTCGCACGGCATCGGGCTTTGTGGCCGCGGACAAAGATGGACACGTGATCACGAATCAGACTGATGCCCACGTGCTGGCGGGCTTGTTCGCGGTACCGGCCGATATCGCCGATTACATCGAATGGCCCACGTTTGTGATCTTCTACTGTGGCTGTTGATTACGACGGTAGGGGACGGTAAAGGACGGTAAGGGACGGTAAGGGTTGCTCCTCTCACTGTTGGTTCGTACCTCCCAGGAAGTTGCATCGACGTCGGGCCGTCTCAAGAAGATCGAGCTTCTTGCCGATCTTCTAAAGCAGGCCGCCGCCGACGAGATCGAGCTCGTGATCGCCTATCTCTCGGGGGCGATCCGGCAGGCGAAAGTCGGCGTCGGGTGGGCGACGCTGCAGAAAGCCAAGTCGCACGTCGGGACGTCGCCACGTCTGCACGTTCGAGATGTGGACGAGACGCTCGAGAAGATCGCGACGACCTCAGGGAAGGGGTCTGCCGGCGAGAAGCAACGACTGCTCGAGGGTCTCTTCTCCAAGGCCACGGCCGCAGAGCAAGACTTCTTGTTTCGTTTGCTGACGGGAGAGCTACGCCAGGGCGCGCTCGAGGGGATCATGGTCGAGGCGCTCGCCAAGGCCCGCGACCTCCCCGCCGCCGCCGTGCGCCGAGCCGTGATGTTGGCGGGAGACATCGGTGCGGTTGCCAAAGGCGATGTCTCCAGCTTCAAGATCGAACTGTTCCGTCCACTCAAGCCTATGCTGGCAAAGACTGCGAACAATGTAGAGGAGGCACTCGCCGAGCTGGGACCGGCGTCTTTCGAGTACAAGCTCGACGGCATTCGGATTCAGGTACACAAAAACGGCCATGAGGTGCGCGTTTACTCGCGAACCCTGAACGACATCACAGCCGAGCTCGCCACCGTCGTCGACCTATCCCAAAACATGGATATGAAGGAGGTCATACTGGACGGCGAAGCCGTAGTGCTCACGGCCGACAAGCGACCCGTCCGGTTTCAGGAAACCATGAAGGGGCTCGGCGGCGCTGTCCCCTTCTTTTTTGATATCCTCTACGTCGACGGGAGGTCGTTGCTGGATCAGCCGTACTCCGTGCGTACCAAACTGCTCCCTGAGGCACACCGCCCGCCGCGAATCATCACAGGTGACTTGCGAGAGGCGAGGAGCTTCTTCGATGCGGCGATTGCGGCCGGCCAGGAAGGACTGATGGCCAAAGGTCTCGAATCGAAGTACGAGGCAGGGCGTCGTGGCGGTTCCTGGTTCAAGATCAAGAAAGCCAACACGCTCGACTTGGTTGTGCTGGCCGCCGAGTGGGGCCACGGCCGCCGGCACGGCAAACTCTCGAACCTACACCTCGGCGCCCGCGATCCCGCGAACGGCGGCTTCGTCATGCTCGGCAAGACGTTCAAGGGATTGACGGACGAGCTGCTCGACTGGCAGACGAAGCAGCTGCAGGAGATCGAGACCCACCGCGAAGGGATCGTCGTGTACGTGCGGCCCGAGCTGGTCGTCGAGATCGCATTCAACGGCCTCCAGGACAGCCCGCATTACCCGGGTGGTCTGGCCCTGCGCTTCGCGCGCGTGGTACGATATCGGGACGACAAGAAGCCTGAAGACGCCGATACCATCGATACGGTGAGGAAACTGCATGCTGGTTGAGCTCGTGAACCCGTCGGCTGAAGCCGCGGCTCGGCCACTGCGCACGCCCTTAAGGGCGCTCGCCTTTGCCGAGCCGGCCCTTCAGGGCACGGATAAAAACGGACTCATTCTCCTCGTCCTAATCGTTCTCGTGCCATCCTTGCTTGCCTCCCAATTTCCCCGCAGCCAACACGGGACAGTGACTCAGCACATCCAGGGAACCGAAGTCAGCATCTCCTACAACCGGCCCGTCGCCCGTGGCCGCGAGCTGTTCGGCAACCTCGTGCCGTGGGGCCGGCGCTGGCATCCCGGGGCCGACTCGGCCACGACGATCTCATTCAGCAAGGACGTGACGATCGACGGCCACCCGCTAGCCGCTGGGCGCTACTCGCTCTGGACGATCCCCGAGGCGCCACCGAAGCCCTGGACCGTGATCTTCAATCGCGGCGTGGGCGGCTGGCACACGAGTTATCCTGGCGAGTCGCAGGATGCGCTGCGGATCACGGTGACGGCTGAGACCGGTCCACCCATGGAAACGCTCACGTACTACTTCCCAATGGTAGACGCGGATTCGGCCGTGCTGCGGTTGCAATGGGGAACGGTGATCGTGCCGATGAAGATCAAGGCTACGCAGTGATGATCGGGACGACGCTCTATGTGACAACCCGCGTCGAGTGGCGCCGCTGGCTGCGCGCCAACCACAAGACCGCCACCGACATCTGGCTGATCTACTATAAGAAGGACAGCGGCAAGCCTCGCATCCCCTACAACCATGCCGTCGAGGAAGCGCTGTGCTACGGTTGGATCGACGGCATCGGCAAGCCGATCGACGGCCAAAAGTACGCGCAGCGCTTCTCGCCCCGGAGGAAGACGAGCAAGCTGTCCGACATGAATCGCGAGCGCGTGCGGCGGCTGATCAAGGCCGGGCGCATGACCAAGGCCGGACTGGCCGCTATCGAGCACACGGGCAAAGGACCCGCGAAGCTCCCGGCCGATATCGTGGACCGATTGAAGGCGGACGCGACAGTTTGGCGGAACTTTCACCGGTTTCCGGCTTCGTACAAACGCATCCGTCTCGGCTGGATTGACGCCGGCCGCGAGCGGCGCGAAGTCTTTGAGCAGCGGCTGCGCTACTTCATGAAGATGACCGCCCAAAACAAACGCTTCGGGATGGTGCAGTAGCGATGCTGGACAGCGTGGAGCGCCTCACGGCGGCCCTCGCCACCCGTTACGACATTGAGCGACAGATCGGCGCGGGTGGGATGGCGACCGTCTATCTCGCGCGCGAGCGGAAGCACGACCGCGAGGTCGCGCTCAAGGTGCTGCGGCCCGAGATCGCCGCGCAGCTCGGCGCCGAACGATTCGTCAATGAAGTCAAGATCACCGCGCGGCTCGATCACCCCCACATTCTCACCCTGATCGATTCGGGGGAGTCCGACGGTTTTCTGTGGTACGTGCAACCGTACGTGCGGGGAGAATCGCTGCGCCACCGCTTGGAGCGTGACAAACAGCTCGGCGTCGACGAGGCGCTGGCGATCGCCCGGCAGGTCGCGAGTGCGCTCGACCACGCGCATCATCACAATATCGTGCACCGCGACATCAAGCCCGAGAACATCCTGCTGCACGAAGGCGAAGCGATGGTGGCGGACTTCGGGATCGCGCTGGCGCTCACGGAAGCGGCCGAGACGCGTCTCACGGCCACTGGCGTGAGTCTCGGCACGCCGCAGTACATGAGCCCGGAACAGGCGACAGGCGAGCGGCATCTCGATGCCCGCTCCGATGTCTACTCCCTGGCCGCCGTGCTGTACGAAATGCTGGCCGGCGTGCCGCCGTACGCGGGCTCGACGTCGCAAGCGGTCATCGCAAAGCTGCTGACGGACCGACCCACGCGCTTGCGGGCGATCCGCGCCAGCGTGCCTCCCCACGTCGAGGCGGCCGTTGCCAGGGCGCTGGAGAAGACACCGGCGGACCGATTCCATTCCGCGGCTGAGTTTGCAGCGGCGTTACAGTCGCCGGTTTCCATTGCCGCTCCGCTCGGCCGGCATGCCATCGTCATGGGGGCCGCTGTGGCCGCCGCGGTGGTGATAGCCGTCGGCGCTTTCATGATGTTGCGCCCCGCCGCGCCACCGGTCGTCATCGGGCGTTCGGAACAACTCACGGCCGATCCCGGCCTCGAGATTCAGCCGTCGCTATCCCCCGACGGTCGGCTGGTCGCGTACGCGGCCGGCACGGCGGCGCAGATGCGCATCTTCCTCCGGCCGGTGGGAGGTGGACGCACGATTCCCCTGTCCGACGATTCCACGTCCGTGGAAAACCAGCCGCGTTGGTCACCCGACGGAGCGCGGCTCCTGTTTTTGACACGGGGCGGCGCTTCCGTCGCTCCCGCGCTGGGAGGATCGTCCCGGCCCATCCTCGCACCGACCGCGGCCGGCACCGTGAATTCGGCGACCTGGTCCCCGGATGGACGCGAGATTGCCTTCACGCGCCGTGATTCGCTCTTCGCTATCCCCAGCGAAGGGGGAACGCCGCGGGCGATTGGGGCGGGGGTCGATCTTCATTCCTGCAGTTGGTCTCCGGACGGCAAGTGGGTCGCGTGCGCGTCGCAGAATCCATCGGCAGTGATGCCGGGCGTCATCTTCGGTAACCTGGCGCCGAGCGCGATCCTGCTGTTTCCGGCGCGCGGCGGGCAACCCATCGAGATTGCCGCGGCGCGGTGGGCCAATCAAAGCCCGGTGTTTTCGCCCAACGGCTCGCTCTTCTTCCTTTCCAATCGCGACGGCCCGCGGGACGTCTATGCCGTCAGGTTGTCGTCCGCGGGCCGCCCGCGCGGCCAACCGCGGCGCTTATCCACAGGGCTTGGCGCCACGTCGATCTCGCTTTCGGGGGACGGACGGCGCCTGGCGTATGCGGTGTACACGGCGCGTGCGAATGTCTGGTCGCTGCCGATTCCGTCGGCTGGCGCCCTCCCGTCCGGAGGCATCGCCGCTAGCGGGATGACCGCCACGCCGGTGACGCGCGGAAACCAGGTCATCGAATCGGTGCGCGTGAGTCACGACGGCCGCTGGCTAGTCTATGACTCAGACTTGCACGGCAATCCCGACGTCTATCGGATCGCACTCACTGATGCCAGGGGGGCGGGGGGGGCGGCGACTCCCGAACAGCTCACCAACGACCCCGCGGACGAGTTCGCGCCCGACCTGTCGCCCGATGGATCGGCAGTCGCGTACCACTCCTGGCGAACCGGTTCACGGGACATCGAAGTGAAGCCCCTCAATGGAGCACCGATTCAGCGGGTGACGAACACGCCCGCGCAAGAGGGCTATCCGACCTGGTCGCCTGACGGAACCCGGCTGGCTTTCGTGGACCTGAATCAACCACGCACCGCATTCGTTGTGGAGCGCGATCGCGAAGGCAGATGGTCCGAGCCGCGGCGAGTCGCTACACCGGCCACTCAAACGGAATGGTCACCCGACGGGCGCTGGTTCGCATACGTGCGTACGACCGCCGACCCGTGGGAGGGGACGGTCATGGTCATCCCCGCGACGGGCGGTTCCCCTCGGCAGGTGTTCACCCCGAGTCCTGGTGCGCCACTCGCGGGAAACGTCCGTTGGGCAACGGATGGACGAACCTTGTATTACAAGGCCCACGACGCGCGCGGTCGTACGTCCTTCTGGAGCGTTCCAGCGAACGGCGGTAGACCGCGACTGCTCGTGCATTTCGACGATCCGCTCTGGCAATCTAGCCGCAACGACTTCACCGTCGATGCCCATCACTTCTACTTTCCCGTCGAAGATCGGCAGAGCGATGTCTTTGTCGCCGAACTCAACAAACCCTAATAGAAGCGCCGCGAGGAACTCGTATGCACCGCGTTGCCGTCGTTCTCATCGTCGTTTGCTTCCTGGGCACCGCGCTGGCCAATGCGCAAGCGACAGATACCGAGCGCGAAGCCGCCGCAGGCATTTTACGCCAGATCGATTCGCTCGAAGCGCGGCTTAAGCCAACCGAGAACGCGCAGCGCCTCGCTGCGCGCAACGACCCCGCGCGCGATCGGGTGCTCGCGCGCGTGGCGACAGTCTGGAATAGCGAGCTGCAAGGGGTCTCCGACTGGATCGGCCATCACCCGGAAGTCGGCTGGCACGAGTTCCAGGCGGTCGACACGCTCACGACACTCTTGCGGAGCTACGGCTTCCAGATCGACACCGTCGCCGGGATGCCGACCGCGTTCGTCGCGCGCTGGACCTCCCCGGGCGGTGCCAACGGTCCAACGCTGGGCCTCATCGCCGAGTACGACGCGCTGCGCGGGACGCAGGGTGACTTCCATGGCGATCAGCACAACGCGCAGAGTCCTGTCGCCTTCGCCGCGGCCCGCGCGCTGCTCGAGTACATGACGCAAGTCCGAGTGCCGGGGCGCATCATCGTCTACGGCACGCCCGCCGAGGAGGTGGATCCACCTGCCAAAGCGATCCTGTGGAAGGCTGGTGTGTTCAAGGGCGCCGACATCCTGGTGCGCAGCCATTCGTCGGTGGAGACGCGGCGTGACCGGCCAGGCTTCGGCGTCTGCTGCCTCAACATCGACGCGGTGAAGTACACGTTCACCGGCCGCCCCGCGCATCAACTCACCGCCTGGAACGGCCGCAACGCGCTCGAAGCGGCGGTGCAGTTCTATTCCGCCGTCGATCATCTGCGCTCGACCTGGCGCCCGGACCACCGCGTGCAGGGCGTGATTCCGGAGGGCGGGATCGCGCCTAACGTCGTGCCCGATCACACCGTCGTCGACTACTTCATTCGCTTTCCGGACGAGGTCTATCTCGAGCACGTCGCGCGCATGATGGACGACGCCGCGAAGGGGGCCGCGCAGATGACCGAGACCGAGGTCGCGATCACGCGCTACGGCGAGTACCGCGACGGCATCACGGTCTCGGCGCTCGAGGAGCTGTTCTTCGCATACGCCAAGAAGTTCGGCGCTCCGGGATTGCAGGAAGAGAAGGGCCGGCCGGCTGGCTACGAGGAGACTGGATGGGTGAGTCGCGACATCCCCGGCGTGGGCATTACGACGCGGAGCTCGAGCTTCGCGAACCACACCTACGGTATGCGCGACGACACGTTCGCCGACATCGGGCACAAGGCGTTCTTGCTCGATGCGCAGCTCGAAGCCGCGGTGCTATTCGATTTCTTGACCCGTCCCGAGCTCCGGGCAGCCGTCGCCGAAGAGCACAGGACCTTGGCGGGACTGCAGGGTCAGTATCTGGCGGCGTTGCGGCGAGTGTATGCGCCGGAGATCGGCGCAGATACAGCCTTATCCAAGGAGAGCCGGGCGGAGATTCGGATCCCGCACGTGGAGCGGCCTCGGCAGTAGGCCCATTTCTTCGAGGAAGCTCGAGCCACCCGTGTCCCGCCCGAAGCGGCGCTCGACACGGGTGAGCACCAGCCGGTCGCGTGCCCGCGTCATGCCAACGTAGAGTAGCCGCCGCGCCTCTTCGATCTCGTCGGTGATGTTGTTGGTCGCCGCCTGGTAGCCCGGGATTTCGTAGTCCTCGACGCCGAGGATGTAGACGCGCGAGAACTCGAGGCCTTTGGTCGAGTGGAGCGTAAGTAGGTTCACGCGATCGGGCGCGAGCTCGACCCCTTCGGACGTCGACAGGGCTACGCGCTCGAGCAGCAGGTCGATGCACTCCTCCAGTGTGCCCTCACCGATCAGGGCATTGAGCCGCGCGACCGCAGTCGCGTAGCGCTGCGATGGGTCACGCTGCGCGTGCAGCTTCGCCATCAGTGCCTTGCCGCCGAGTCGCTGGATGACGTCATCGAGCGTCGGCGCATTGTCGGTTCGTGACGCTGCGTAAAACTCCAGCGCATCGCTGTAGCGCCCCAGCGTGCGATAGCGCGCGATGTTGAAGAGGAGTTGCTGCTCCGTGCTCCCTGCTCCGTGCTCCAATGCGAGCGCCAACCCGAGATAATCGAGCACGTTGCTTAGCACAGCCTTCCGTGCTCGCGCAGCTCGAAGCTTCTGGAGCTCGCGATACACGTGCGCCAGCGTGATCGCGTCGTCGAGCGCGTGATGGGCGCGGCCACAGTCGATTCCGAAGCGATGCGCAATGTCGTCCTGTTTCGCACTGTCCTGCGAGAGCGATCGGACGAGCGGCAGTGTGTCGTAGAAGGCCAGTGTATCGAGGCCATCACGGCCAGCCGCTAGACGCCGCAGTACTGGGACATCGAAGTTCATGCCGTTGTGCGCGATCATCAAATCGTCGCCGACGAACTCTCGGAACGCTGGCCAGATCTCGGCAAAGGATGGCGCATCACGTACGTCGGCGTCGCTGTAGCCGTGCACGTCCGCCGTTGCTTTCGGTGAAATTGGGCGGAACGGATTCACCATCGCGTGGAAGCGATCCACGATCTCACCGTTCGCAACTCGCACGGCGCCGATCTCGACGACGCCGCAGGTCTCCACGTCGGTGTCGGTGGTCTCAAAGTCGAACGTGACATAACGATCCAACGCCGTGTCGATCTTCTCCGCATCCAAGAGCTGGAGGGCCTTGAAGACGGTGAGGGCATCGGCGGCGATGACTATACCTGTGGGGGTTGAAGGCAGTCTTCGAAAGCCTGCGGCCGCGAGCATCCCCCGTAACGCGATCTCGACGCCACCCTTCGGAGCGAACGAAATCTCGGTCGCGTTGCGCATCTTCTCAGCGAGCGCCACAGCCTCCGGCATCGCCGCCGGGTCTGTGAGCTCGTCGTGCCGCTCCTCGAGCTTGTTGCGATACGGGCCGACCGTCTGCGAGAGAATCTCCTCGATTACCGCGGGCAACGTACCGTGCGAGCGCGGCAGCGTCCGGAGGTTCTCGAGCTGATAAATGAGCCGCCACAGCTTGCGCGTGTCCGGATCCTTCGCCGGGCGCCGCTCCGCGAGCGCGCGCGCCGCGATCAAGAAGTCGTTGTTCTCGCTGAGCGCGGCCTCGACCTCCTGGAGGAAATGCTCCGACAGCACGCTTTTCGCGAAGGTGTGCATCGCGGCGGGGTCGTCCGGGTTTCGGACGACGCGAAGCGCCGAGATCACGTAGCCGATGACTTCGTCCTCGATGAGTGAGCGGCCGCGCGCGAGGCGGCAGGGAATGCCGGCGCGCAGCAGCCGGCCCTCGATGTGCTCGCCGACGCGGTGCTTGCGGTAGAGGATCGCGTAATCGCCCCACGACAACGCCGCGCTGGTGCGGTCGGCGCGCAGATCGTCGAGCAGCCATGTCGCTTCATGGTGCTCGTCGCGGAAGCCGTGCGCCACGACTTCGTGCGGCGATTCCTGATCCGCCGTCAGCTGTTTCTGAAAGAGCTGCGGATTCTGCGCCAGCACGCGGCGCGCGGTCTCGAAGATCTGCCGCGAGCAACGGCGATTCTTGTCGAGGATGATCGGCTCGACGTCGTAATCGCGGTGGAACCGCTCCAGGACGTATGGGTCCGCGCCCGTCCACGCAAAGATCGACTGCTCGTCATCGCCTACTGCGAAAAAGTTGCCATGCGGCTCGACCAACTTCTTCAGCAGGTCGTACTGTACCGCATTCACGTCCTGGAACTCGTCGACCAGCACGTAGTCCCAGCGGTCCGCGACACGATCGGCAAGCGGCTCGGCCTTGGTGATCAGCTCGTCGAAGTCGACCATGTTGCGATGCCCGAGCCAGGAGACGTATTCGCGAAACAGCCGCGCGTCGCCGTCCGTCAGGGCGCGGCTCTGAAAACGGTAGCGGCTGAAGAGCGTCAGGAGTTGACCTCGGCGGTCGAGCGGCACGTTGAGCCGGCCGAGGATCACTTTCTGATACGGCTCGTCGGCGACACCGAATCCGCGACGCAATCCCGCCTCGTCCACGAATTCGCGCAGCATCGCCAGGCAGAATGCGTGAATCGTGCCGCGTGTGATCTGCTCCGCGCGCTCACCGAGACGGTGCGCGATCTCCTCGGCGGCGCGGTTGGTGAACGTGACGGCGCAAATGCGGCGAGGATCAATGCCCGACGCGATCAGGTGCTCGATGCGGGCGATAAGGCAGTAGGTCTTGCCGGCGCCGGGCCCGGCGACGACGAGGACGGGGCCAAGGCCCGCTTCGATCGCGAGGCGTTGCTGGGTCAGCGGAGCGAAGCTCATTCGCTCCTCATTTTAGGGTCAAACGTGACGTCCGTCACGGTCTGGCATGCCGTTTGCGACAGCTTGGATGCCGTGATCGCCTTCGTAACCGTACTCGCGCTCGCGCTGCCGGGGCCGACTCCACCGGTTCGGCTGGTCGTCGAGCCGGGACTGCTCACGCGTCTTCAAACGCTCGCGGCGGGACTGCATAACGAGATCGTCCTCTGTCTGACGGGGACGACGAACGGCGATACGGCTGTGGCGGTTGGCTTCACAATGCCCGATCCGGAACTCTCGGCCTCCGATCATGCGACGTTCGGTCCATGCCCCAAGGAAGCGGTCGCGATCTGGCACAATCATCCGCTCGAGACGCGCGCCGGCAGCGCGATGCAGGACGCGCCCCCCCCCGGTTATGCGCGTCCGCTCGGCGATCCGAACATGACGCCGCGAGATTTGTGTGCGCTGTCGGAAACCGATATCCGCACCACCTCGCAGAGTAGCCAGCACTTCGTTGTGGTCGCGGTCGACGCGAACACGTGGTGTTGGTGGACGCGCGAGCAGGTGCGCAACATGGCCGCCCGTAACGTTCTGCGGGGCGATCCGATGGCCGGGCAGATCGAGTCGCGCGCAACGCGCTAGCGCTCGTCACTTACCAACCGACCGCCGCGTCGGTATACTGTTCCTGTCCGGCCTGACCATCTCGAGGCCTCGGGCGTTCGCCCGGGGCTCTTTTTTTTTCCGTCACAAGAGAGGGAAGCATGAGAAGGATGAAAGCTCTAGCAGCTATCGCTTTACTGGGCCTGGCGCTGCCTGTCGCGGCGCAGCAGGTCACCGTCGCGTCGCCGGCCGCCGAACGACTGCGGGTGACGACGACGTCCGAGGAGGCGTCGCGGCATTTCTTTGAGGGTGTCTCCGACGCACGCAACATCTTCTTTAGCCGCGCCGCGATGCACTTCGATCGCGCGCTTGCCGTCGACCGGAACCTCGGGT
Organism: Gemmatimonadales bacterium; assembly: GCA_036390255.1. Classification (GTDB taxonomy): domain Bacteria; phylum Gemmatimonadota; class Gemmatimonadetes; order Gemmatimonadales; family GWC2-71-9; genus 20CM-2-65-7. Next base: position 16,869 of record DASWCE010000015.1, read on the forward strand.
TGGCGCGCGTTTTCCAGGCGGCGGTCGTGCCGGGTCTGACGGAGGCCCAGCGCACTTCCGCAATTGACAGCGCGATCGCGACGATGACGTCCGCTACGACGGCGGAGCGAGTCGTCGCCCTCGCGATCCGGGAGTTCCCCAACCGCCCGCGCGCGCATGCACTGTGGGAGACGGCGGTGACGTTGCTGCCGGGCGATCCCACCACGGCGTTTTACGCCGCGCTCACGACGCCGGCTCCAGGAGCGGTCGCGGCGATGCGCGCCGTCGCGGAGCGGTTTCCCGAGGACGCGGCCGCCTACAACATTCTCGCCTATCAGCTGTGGCAGGCGGGGGATCATGATGGCGGGTTTACCGCCGTGCGCCGTTATATGGAGCTCGCGCCTGATCAGCCCAACGCACACGACTCCTATGCCGAGCTGCTGCAGTGGAGTGGGCGCCTGACCGATGCACAGGCGCATTACGCTCGCGCGGTGCAACTCGATGCGAGCTTCAGCGAAGGCTACATGGGGCTCGCGGAGGTCGCGCAACTCTCGGGACGCGGCGCGGATGCACGGCGTCAGATTCAGCTCGCGATCACCCATTCGCCCTCGAAAGCCACCACCGTCGCGTATACGCGTGACTTGGCGCGCAGCTTCTTGATGGATGGGATGGTCAAGGAAGGAATGGATCAGTTCGCTAACGCGCTGCGGGACGCGCAGGCGTTGAGCCGCCCCAACCTGATCGCGCAGATCCATCGGGATATGGCGTTCTTTGACGCACAGTCAGGGCGGGGCACGGCGATCGCTTCGCATCTTGCCGCTGCGACGCTGGCTGGGGGGGCCGGAGGCGCCGATGATCCTATGCAAATCGAGATGACGGCGGCGGCGCATGCCGTCGGAGGAGACATCAGTGTCGCGCGTCAGGCGACGCAGAAGCTGACGACCTTGGCGCAGCCCGATAACCAGTATGCGACGCATACCAGCGTCCTGCGCGCGATCATCGCATTGCGGGAGAACAAGCCGACGGAGGCCATGACCCAGCTTGCCGGGGCGCCACTCGATGATTCGTGGGTGCGCACCCTGACCGCCGAGTGCTATGTGGCGGCGGGCAACCTCGCGGACGCACGTGCTTTGAAGAATCAGGTATTGAATGACCCGCAGCTGAACTTCGACGATGGGTACAACATCTCCGCGCGTATTCGCGCGGCAAAGATCAAAGCTTAGTCCCGGAAGAACGCGAGGGACACTAGCACAAAGAGCGGCAGCAGGATTCCAACGCTGTAGGCCAAATAGCCGAAGAAGGACGGCATTTTCACTCCGTTCTCTTCGGCTATCGCTTTTACCATGAAGTTGGGCGCATTCCCGATATAGGTATTCGCACCCATGAAGACCGAGCCGGTCGAAATCGCGGCGAGCAGCTTGGCCGCGGCGGGATCGAGCGCGATCGCTCCGATGTAGGACCCGTGCGGGGCGACCCCCTGGAGCCCGGCGGCACTCGCGGCGAACGCGAGATAGGTCGGCGCGTTGTCGAGCACACTGGAGAGCGCGCCCGATGTCCAGAAGAAATGCGCCGGTGTTCTCAGCGCGAAATCGGGTCGCTGCGCCCAGGCATTGAGCATTTCCAGCACGGGAGCCATCGTCGCGAAGATGGCGGCGAACAGCACGCCGACCTCGATGAGCGGCCCGAACGTGAAGACGTTCTTGGTCCGCCGATCCTGTGATCCTGCGAAATAGCCGAACAGGGCGAGTACCACGATTACCATCTCGCGCACATTCTGCCCCCACGGCTGTCCCGCGGCCGCCGCGCGCCCCGCCGCCACGATTGTCACAATGACGCCGAGCAGGACCACCATTTCGACAGCGCCCTGGATGCGGAGCGGCTCGTGGATCAACACCTCCTCGTGCTGCGAGCCGGGCAGCTCTTTCTCGTCTTTATCGAGCGCCCATTGGTCCCAGAAGTTGAACAGGACGAGCAGGATGCCGTTGATCGCGAGCCATTGCGGCCACAGTCGGAGGGTCCAGGTGAAGGGCACGCCTTTCAGGAAGCCGAGGAGCAGTGGCGGGTCGCCGATGGGGGTGAGGAGGCCGCCGCAGTTCGCGACAATAAAGATGACGAAGATGACGATGTGGGCGACGCGTTTGCGCCGCTGGTTGGCCCGCAGCAGGGGCCGGATCAGCAACACCGACGCACCGGTCGTGCCGAGCACGTTGGCGAGCACGGCGCCGATGCCGAGCACGCCGGTATTGACGAGTGGCGTCCCGGCCAGCGAGCCCTGAATGTGAATCCCGCCCGTGATCACGAAAAGCGCGCCGATGACCACGATGAAGCTCAGATACTCGTGGAATTTCTCGTGCAGCGCCTGACGTCCCGGCTCGCCCAAGTCGAACCAGAAGTAGACGACAATCGGGAGCGAGAGGGCGGCCGCGACGAGCGCCTTGTTGCGGTTCTGATGCCACCAGTGCGGCGCGACGAGTGGCAGCAGCGCGATCGCCAGGAGCAGCGCGACGAAGGGCAGGGCAGTGACGAGCGGAAGCTGGGCGCCGAGCATAAGTTGGCACCATGCTGCTATTAGTGCTTGCGCTTGCGCAAGCCCCAATCGAGTTGACACCCGGACTTGTGATCACGCACTCGGTCCGCGTGAAATCCAGGACCTATCGCCTCTCCGGCCCGCCGATCACCATTCGGGGCGACAGCATCACCGTCGACTTCGCCGGCGCGACATTGCAGGGCAGCGACCCGGAGGTCGATCCCGATCAGCGGCGCGATACCGCGATCGTGATCGATGGCGGCCACAACATCCAGATCCTCAACGCGCGGATCCAAGGGTACCGGTTCGGCATCCTCGCCCGCGGAACGGAGCGGCTCACCGTTCGCGCCAGCGACTTGAGCCACACCTGGAAGCCGCGACTCTTCAGCCTGCTCGAGCACGAGAGCCTTGTCGACTGGCTCTCCTTTCACCACAACGAAAACAACGAATGGCTGCGGTTTGGGGCCGCGATCTATCTGCAAGACGTGAAAGGCGCGGACCTGCGCAATAACACCGCAGTGGACGGCATGAATGGATTGATGCTGGTGCGCTCGACCGGTGTGGTGGTTCGCGACAACAACTTCTCGTTCAACTCCGGGTTGGGCATCGGGCTCTATCGCTCCTCCGAAGACACGATCGTCCACAATCGGCTCGACTACAACGTCCGCGGTTACAGCCATGGTCGCTACTCGCGCGGCCAGGACTCAGCCGGCCTCCTCGTGTTCGAGCAGAGCTCGCGCAACTTCGTCGCCTTCAACTCGCTGACGCACGGTGGTGATGGGATCTTCTTGTGGGCGGGCCAGAGCACGATGGACTCGGGGACCGGCGGCGCAAACGACAACATCTTCTACGGCAACGACGTCAGCTACGCCACCGCCAATGGCGTGGAAGTCACCTTCAGCCGCAACAACATCATCGGCAATCGCGCGTGGGGCAGCGAGTACGGCGTCTGGGGCGGCTACAGCTTCGGGACGCGGATCGAGTCAAACGATTTTCGCTTGAACCGCACGGGCATCGCGATCGAGCACGGCCAGTACAACACCATCAGCGGCAACCTGTTCGACCACGACTCCACGGCGATCCGGCTCTGGGCGGATTCGATCGAGCCATCGGAGTGGGGCTATCCCAAGCACCACGACACCCGCAGCCACTCGTACTGGATCACCGGCAACGCGCTCGTAGGCAATCGCGTCGGCCTGAAGGTGCGCAATACGCAGGGCGTGGTCTTTCAGGGAAATCGCGCGAAAGCCGTGGACTCGCTCCTCGAGTGGGAGCCGATACCCGATTTCCAGGTGGGCGCCGTGACCGAGGATACGCTGCCCGAGCGGGTTCGTGACGCCGTTCCCGACAGCATTCCGGTTTCCGACCTGAGCCGTCGCGACCGGTCGGCCATCATCGTCGATGAGTGGGGGCCCTACGATTGGCAGGCGCCGAAGCTGTGGTTCCTCGGCCGCGACTCGAGCGACGTCCCGCGCTACCGGCTCGCCGTGCTGGGGCCACGGCCGGAACGTTGGCGGCTGCTGGTATCGCGCGGCGTCACGCAAATCGCGCCAACCACCGGCTTCGTCGGCGACACCATCCTGGTCACCCCCGAGTCACGCGGCGACTGGTCGGTGACACTCGTGTCGGGCGGGAGGCGGTTCGGGTATACCCGGTTCCAGCCCCGAATCGATTGGGCTGTCGGGTTTTTCACCTGGACCGATTCGACGAATTTCTTCAAGCAGCGGCTGGGTGATTCCCTCGCGGACGTACCGCCGACGCCGCGACTCGATTACGAGTGGTATCGGCCGCCACGCGGATTCCGCGGCTTGCCGCAGAGCAAGTGGTCCCTGCGTGCCACCGGCAGCGTCACGCTCCCGGGCGGTACTTACTCACTCCGAACGATCAGTGACGATGCCGTACGAGTTTGGGTGGACAGCGTACTCGTCATCGATAACTGGACCCCGCACGAATCTGAGGTGGATTACGCGCCGCTCTCGCCGGGGACGCACAACCTGCGCGTCGAGTACCGGCAGGTAGACGGCTGGGTCGAGCTGCGCGTGGACATCATTCGCGGGTCAGCACGGAGCTCTGGATCCCCAGGGCCGCACTAGCTTCCTGCACGGCTTTGTGATTGATCGCGAGCGGCTCGGGTTCACCGCATTCGATCGTTCCTTCGAACACGACGATGGTATGCCAATCTCCCGACAGCGCCGACCACCACCTGAGCCCCGCGAACCCTTCCTTATGTAGTGTCGCGGCCACGGATTGCGTCTTCGCGATGTCGCGACTCGCCAACACGTCGGGCCGGATGTCGTACTTTACAAGCGTGGCGGGATCGCAGAGGTCGGCGAGCTTGATCTTCCCCAACTGACATTCGACGAGCGCGAGCGCCTTGCCGGACTCGATCAGGTCCCTCCGGTCGATCTTTTGTCCACGGAAGCGCTGCAGCTTCTCGGCGACCGCGTGGACGGCGGTCTCGGCGAGATAGACGACGAGTTTACCGGCGATGTCAAAGCGACCGGAGCCTTGATCCGGGTAGATGTAGCTGGGTGAGAACGGCTCTCCCGGTTTTGCGGCGGGGTCCCATGGAAAGACCCGCCAGGGCCCTCCCATTAGGCGAAGGCGCCGGCCTTTTCAGCCTCGATTGCGGCGACGACTTCCGAGAGTCGTCCCTGCCGAATCACATCGATGGGTCGCCGATCGCCCAGATGCGCATTGATGCCGCGCAGCCATTTGGCGATCGATCCCTCTTCCAAAAACCCTTCGAGCAGCGACACGACCGTATCGAGCCCCACCAGCTGCTCCCAGTTCCTGGCCGCGGGCGCTTCGCCGCGCTTCCAGCGGACCACGGCGCTGCGATGCACGCCGAGGCTGCGCGCCAGGTCCGCATCGTCGGGGAAGGCGACTTTGGCGATGTGATAGCGCTGTTTGACCAGCGATTTATTGGAGCGAACGCGTCGAGCCATGTACGCAACAATATTGTTGCGCAGCTGCAGAGTCAAGGCCACCCGGTCGATCTGATCGGATTATGACTTTTCGCGCGGTTCGGATTGCGCGCGTACCCGAGCCCTGCGAGTGTGATTCAAGACAGGCGCAGAGCCCAGAAAGGTCGCGTTCATGAGTGACATTCCCGATCGCACCGCCGCCTACCTCGCCCACCGGCTCGATGCGGCGCGCGACCTCTACTTGCTGGCGCTCGCCCTCGGCGAACGGGGACCCAATCAATTCGGTGCCCTCATCCAGGAAGCGCGCCTCCACTTCATCAACGTCATCGAAGAAGCCCGCGGCGCCGGGCTCGACACGATCGACATTCAGAACATGCTGGCCACCCACGACATCGATCTCGACGATGCGATCCGGCCGGACCTGCTGGAGCGGCTGGAGGAGCTGCTGCGGGCACACGCCAACCCACGCTAGTTCGTGGGTAGGGGCGCAGCATGCTGCCCCCTACAACTAGATTCCTTATTTCATGCAGCACGAATCCGTCATCATCGCCGGTGCCGGGCCCATCGGCCTCGCGTGCGCGATTTCCGCCAAACGGCGCGGGATCGATCCCGTCGTGATCGACGCGGGCGCGCTCACGAATTCGATCGTGCACTATCCGATCAACATGACGTTCTTCACAACGCCCGAACGGCTGGAGATCGGGAATCACCCCCTCGTCTGTGCCGGCGCCAAAGCCACGCGCGAAGAGGCGCTCAAGTACTACCGCGGCGTCGCCCGTGCGGAGGGCATCCGCGTCCAGACCTACACGAAGCTCATCTCGACGCATGACGTCGAGACGCGCTTCGGCCGCGAGCCGATTTCGTGGGACAAGCTCGTGCTGGCCACGGGATACTTCGATTCTCCCAACCGGCTTGGCGTGCCAGGCGAAGATCTGCCGCACGTGCTTCATTATTTCGATGAGGCGCACCGCTCCTACGGCCAGGATGTCGTGGTCATCGGCGGCAAGAACTCGGCAGTGGAAGCGGCGCTGCAGTTGTTTCGCGCCGGCGCCCGCACCACCATCGTCTACCGGGGCAAGACGTGGCCCAAGAGTGTGAAGTACTGGCTGCGCCCCGACCTCGAGAATCGCATCAAGGCGGGTGAGATCCAGGCCCGCCTCGCGAGTCAGGTGATCGAGATCACGCCACGCGAGGTAGTCGTGCGCGGCTGGCTCGGCAACAGCGAGCGCATCCCCGCCGATCGCGTCTATGCCCTGATCGGATTCCACCCGGATCTGCAGCTGTTTGAGCGCATCGGGATTGCGTTCGATCCCGAATCGGGACGGCCGGAGATCGATCCCGATACGCTGGAGACGTCAGTGCCGGGCGTGTTTGTGGCGGGCAGCGTCACTGCGGGCAACAAGATCTCGGAGATCTTCATCGAGAATGGCCGCTTTGACGGCGAGAAGATCTTCGGGACTCCGGCCGAGCGTGTCCAGGCGAAAGACAAGTACCAGGGGATTAGACGCGAGACGGGCGAATAGTCCGCCCTAGTCCCTTCCCATCCGTGACATACGCGGGCTAACTTGCGACGTATGTCTGAACTCCGTGGTGCCCTAGCGGACGCGCTCGGGCCGCTGTATCGGATCGAACGCGAGGTACGGCCGGTCGGTGAGTACCGCCTCTTCGTGGCGACACAATCCGAGAACGGCACGCAGCTGCTGGTTAAGCTGCTGCCCGCCGTCTTGTCGCTGGGCATCAATGATCTGCAGTTCGAGCGCGCAGTCCTCCTGCTCAGTGAGCGGCTGAGTCATCCCAATCTCGTTCAGCCGCGTGGCGCGGGCCGTGCCGGTGCGTTCGTCTACCACACGCGGCCGTTCGTGCCCGGCACCACGCTGCGTGCCTGGATCGGCAATAACGGCGCGATTCCGCTCTCGCGCACCGTCGAAATCCTGCGCGGCATTCTGAGCGGGCTCGCCTATGCGCACGCCGCCGAGATCGCGCATGGCGATCTCAAAGCGGAGAACGTGCTGCTGTCGGATCAAGGCGTGCTGGTCGCCGATACCGGCATCGCGGGCGCGCTCGGCAAGCCGGCGACGCAACGCAACGACATGGCGGCGGTACAGTCCCTCGCGAAGGAGATGCTCAGCGGGGCGAAGCCCACGGTGGGCGCGGAGCCGCTCGAGCGCACGCGGGCACTGCCGCTGTGGCTGACCGAATGGCTGCGCTCGCGCTGGTCGGACGCCGGGCGCGCGCTGGCGGGGATGCGACCACCGCCACCCTCTAGCTCGCATCCTCAGCTCTTCGCGTAAACGCTTCTTACCGGCGGTGACACCTTCCCGTCATTCTTCGCGTAGTAGGCATCGTCCCCTTTTCCATGGATTGTGGTCATGAAGCCTGTCCTGCAGCTCGCGGCCGTTGGTCTGATCGGCATCGGCCTTTGGAAACTCGCGGCGGTATTCCTTATGCCCCTGCTTTTCTTCGTCTTCAAGATCGGGCTGATCATCGCCTTGGTCATGCTGGCCTTCTGGTTCTTCAAGAAGAACCGTGGTAAAGAGGACACGCCGCCCCCCGCGGCATAGTGTCTCCCGGAACACAAACCGAGGCGCGCCAAGGCTGAAACTGCCTGGCGCGCCTCGTGCTTTTCCCCCCTGTGAAAGGGGGGCACCATGACCAACTGGAAAGCTGTCACCATCTCGCTGGCGCTCGCTTTGGGCTGGATCATGGGGAATCCGGCGGTCGCGCTGGGCCCCGCTCCAGAACCACAGGCGGAGGTCCAGATGAGTATCGCACGCGTCGAGTCTCTCACTCAGCATCTGCGCAGCCATCCTGAGGATGTCGGCGCAATGGAGGACCTCGCTGCGCTGTACATGTCGAACCAGTCGTATGACGCCGCGATTGCACCGCTCGCTCGAGGGCTGCAGCTCGATCCGCATCGACGGAGTCTATGGGTGGCGCTGGATGTCGCTGTTATCCGGTCGGGACGGAAGATGATTACAGATGCCGAGCTGACCCGGCGGGCGGCGAGTTTTGCTAAAGCGCTGAAATAGGACGGTAAGTACCGCCTCTTACCGTCGATTCATTGATCCACCCACGTCGACCGCACGTCATACGTCACGTTGTACACCAGCTCGTTGATCAGCCGGCCATATGCGTCGTTGGGATCTCTTGCGGAGAAAGAAGGCGTCCCGCCGATGAAGGAGAGGCCGCCGACCTCTGCGGTCGACGACGAGCTCTTGCGCCACATGATGCCGCCGGTGCGCGTGTTCATGAGCCACACCGACAGATCCACGGTGACCGTCGCGCGCACCACCGGTGCCAGACCGGACGTCAGTCCCCCGTGGGGCTTCACATTCGAGATCTTCAAATGCCCGAAGAACGCGACCGGGCAGCCGTTGCTATCGGAGGCTGCCGCAAATACGCGTGAGGAATCGGCGGACGTGAATTCGCGCATCTCGATACCGGTCTGCGCGGCGAGGACGTACTCCTCGAAGCGATGCGTCGCAAACTCGTGGAGATTGCCTTTGGCGTTCTCGACGGAGAATTGGAACAGCCCAATGTTGTGATACGGCATGAGATTCAGCGTCGGTGGCAACAGCACGCGCTGCCGCACCGGGCGGTGCGATCCGCCGCAGCCGAGAATCGCCAACAGAACGAAGGAGCAGAAGGGGCTGCGATGCACGCGCATAGGCACCTCGGTCGGTGGAGACTCGGAGCACCAACATAATGCGTGCCGGTGGTATGATGGGAGCCTGGATCACAGTCCCCCTTTGGCTCTAGGGTCGCCGTCTTCTCGGAGGCGGGGGAGCTGTCTCAGTGCTAGGCCACACTTGCGTCGGAACGACACTGGGAATTGGCTGCGCGCGGATGTAGGCGATGACCTTCCATATCGCGCCGGGCGACATGACACCGCCGTAGGCGGGCATCCCGCGCGGCCGGCCGTAAAAGATCGACAGGAACAACGCGCCGTCCGTGGCACCGTAGCGCCAACGGCCATCGACGAGACTCGGTCCCACCCACCCGGTCGCGCCGCCGCCGTGGCAGCCGTCGCAATTCATGGCGCTGAAAATCTTGGAGCCGTCCGCCACGACGGTGGAATCGGACGCGATTGGGTTCTTCACATCAATCGCGGGCGGCTGGTTGCCGCCGGCCGCGACGTGATCGGGATAGCGCACCGACACCGGCACGCCCCCCCCGCCCGCGTTCGAGCGTTCGCACGCGGCGACACATGCGAGCAGGACTAGAGACCGAAGATCCAGACGATCCCTCCCTGGCTCGTGTGGCGCGCGAGGTCGGGCGCAAAATCGGCGGGGGGCCGGACGTCGGCAGGATCGTCGGATCGTACGTCGCCGGAAAGCAGAAACCAGTCGCCGCCGATGCCGGCGTAGACGGCGATGTGCTGCTTGCCGTCGGGTCCCCGAAACGAGATCGGCGCGCCCACGACACCGGATCCCACTTTGAACTTCCACAGCTCTTTGCCCGTGCGCGCGTTGGCGGCCTTGAACCAGCCATCGAGCGTACCGTAGAACACGACGTCGCCTCGGGTGACGACGCTGCCGCTCCACACCGGAAACTTCTCTTTGATGCCCCAGACCTTGCGGCCCCGCGCCGCGTCCCACGCGAGAAACTCGCCCATGTTGCCGCCGGGCCCGGCGAAATACGGTGTCGTCGCGCCGATGTACGGCGTCCCCGGAATGCGCGTCACCGCCGCCGCCTCGAAATTCATGCAGAGGTTGTTCGACGCGGTGTAGAACAGTCCGGTGCGTGGCGAATACGAGGACGGTGAGGCGGGGCTCTTGCCGCCTTCGAGACTTGGGCAAATGCCCTTCACGTTGCCGCGCGAGACGCCGGTCGTCTTGCTCGTGTCGAGCACCGGCAGACCGGTCGACCGATTGATGTGCTTCGCCCACGTGACATTCGCGAACGGCTCGGCGACGAGCAGCTCACCGGTCCTACGATCGATCGTGTACGCGAAGCCGTTTTTATCGAAGTGCACCAGGACTTTGCGCAGTCGTCCGCCGACCACGAGATCGACCAGGATCATCTCGGCGTTCGAGTCGTAGTCCCAGCTGTCGTGCGGCGTGAACTGATACGCCCAGACCAACGATCCGTCCCCGGGCCGGCGCGCGAGCACGCTGTTGGTCCATTTGTTCTCGCCGGGCCGTTGCTCGGTGTTGTAGGGGCCCGGGTTGCCGGTGCCGAAGTAGATCAGGTTCAGCTGCGGGTCGTAGGAGATCCAACCCCACACCGGTGCACCACCGCGGCGCCAGGAGTCGCCCAGCCAGGTCGAGACACCGATGTTGGCGTCCGCGGTGTAATTGCCACGCCCCGGCCGCGCCAACATCAACGAGTCCGGGCCCATGTTGTGGGCGGTCCAGAGGATCTTGCCCGTCCGGACGTCGAGTCCCTTGACCCAACCGTAGATGCCGAACTCGCCGCCGGACGGCCCCACGATCACGCGGTTGCCGGCGACGAACGGCGCCATCGGCGTCGTCTCGCCCTGGTTCATGTCGGCGATCTGCGTCTTCCACACTTCACTGCCCGTGACGGCATCGACGGCCACGGTGTGCCCGTCGAGCAAGTTGTAGATGATCTTGCCGTCGGCGTACACCGCGCCGCGGTTGATCGCGTCACAACACGCGATGCCGAGCGCCGTCGGATTCACCTCGGGCCGATACTTCCATTTGAGCGGATAGCCTTCGCGCGTCAGATCGAATGCATAGAGGACGTTGGGGAAGGGAGTCACGACGTACATCGTGCTGCCGACGACGAGCGGCTGTCCCTCATGGCCACCGAGGACGCCGGTCGAAAAGCTCCACACGGGATGGAGATGCGTTACGTTGCGGGCGGTGATTTGCGACAGGCCGCTGTAGCGTGTGGCGGCGTAGTCTCTCCCCGGCATGGTCCATTGTCCGTCGTCGCGCGCAGAAATCCCCTGGATTGGCAGCAGCAGAAAAAGGAACGGCGCGCGGCGCATGTCGTAATGATACCAGTCCGCAGCTAGAGCGCCCACCGCAGCGACAGGGCCGCCGAGCCATAGCGCCAGGCCCCCGCGGTCGTCGCTGCTTCACGCGCTACGGTCGAGTCTTCCCCTTCGAGCTCGAGCTGGAGCGCGCGCCCGGGAGCGAGCGGCGCGGTGATCAATGCGTACCCGCGCAGCGACCGGGTCCACGGCCCCGGCTGGCCTCCAAACTCTGCGACCCGCTGCGCGCCCGCGCCGACATCGAGAGCGAGCAGCCAGCCGCTAGCGGTCTCGAGCTCCATGTAGGACCCCGCCTCCACGACCTGGCCGAGCCGCGGCGCGAAGTAACCTGCCGTGCTCGCGTGCGAGTAGCGGAGCTGGTGAACCTGACCTGAGAGCTCGATTGCTGGTGACAAGGCGAACGCCAGCACCAAACCGAGCTCGGTGCGATGGTTGACGTCCGCCGTATCGCTCAACACGGCGGTCCGGCCGAGGCCGCGCAGCTTGAGCGCGCGCGTCACGGGGATCTCTACCACCGTGCGCACTTCCGTTCGCACCACGCGGTTGTCCACGAGCAACGGGCTCGCTGCCAGTACGCCGCGTTGCGCGCGGACATCGACGGCGGCCCCGTGGGAACTGCGCCAGCGCGTGCGCAGGCGGCCCGTGGGGACGACGGTCGTGCTTCCGCTGTCGCTCGGTTGGAGTCGGGTCCCTCCGAGGGCGCCTTCAATGCTGGCCAGCCTGCTCGGCCGCCACGCCGCGCGCAGTCCGATCTGCGCGAGCCCCGCGGTAGCGACGCCGTCGGTCACCCGATCACGATTCGCTTCCACGCCCAGGCGTAACGCCCCCTGCGCCGCGAGCTCGGCGCTGCCGCCGATACGAAACGTCGTGTTACCGTCCGAATCGCGGCTGCCACTCACCAGCGGCGTGACCGCCGGCGCGGCGACGCGAGCGCGGGGGAATACCTTGGCGCGGCCGGCGATGGCTTCGGGCTCGCCCGGCGCGAGCCGCAGCGCGTCGTCATACGACTGCAGCGCCTCCGGGTAGCGGCCAGCTTGGGCCAGCGCGTCGGCCACGGCCATGTAGCCCCACGGATCTTCCGGTTCGAGCACGACGTAGCGCTGGAACAGCCGCAGCGCTGCCGCGGGGTCGTTGCGCGTGAGCTGGGCGAGACGATAGGTCGCGTGGGAGTTCTCCGGATCCGCAGCGAGCACGGCCGCGTACTCGCTGGCCGCTACGCTCTCCGCTTTCGCTGCCCAGGCCGAGTCCGCGCGTGCCAGAAGAGCAGCCACCCGGCCGGGACTTTGCGCCAACGCCCCACGCGGGCCGGGGACGACGAGCCCGAGCATGAGCAGCAGCGCCACGCGCCGGAGTTCCTGCCCGACGTGTGGGTCGGTGCGGCCTGCCGGCGTGCCACGGTGCACCAACAGCCGCAGCAACTCGACCCCCACGAGCACGCCGGCGAGCGTGCCGAGGGCGAGGGTGATGCTCGCGATGCGAAGCACGTTGCTCGGAGGTAGCGAGGTGCCGAGACGGGCGATCGGCCGCGCGGCCGCGAGCGCGAGGCCCAGCAACCGCCCCGTCACCCACATCGCTCCCAGGATCCCGCCGGCGATCGCCAGCTGCGCGGCGACGACGCGCCGGTTGCCAGCCGCCCGCCCGCGGACACGGCGGTACGCTTCGCGGAGCGGCATCGCGAGCGCGCTCGCGAGATAGAAGATCCCGCCGATTCCCGTGCCCGGCAGCCCGGCGTTCACCGTCAGTGTCCCTTTTTGTAGTGCCGCAGGGGGCGACCCAGCAGCAGCTCGGCGCATACAGCACGCAGGAAGAAGACCGCGTTGACGGTGCGGAGCAGGAAGAACGCCGGAACGCTCGCCAGGGCCCGCCCGACCTCTCGCCGCGGGACGGCACCCGCGAGCACAGGAACCAGGACGGCCGGGGCGTCGATCACATAGCCCAACAGGACCCAGGGGCTCGCCAGCAGGAGGGCGAGGGCCGGGAGGGCGATCAGATACAGCGCAGCAGCCACCGTGGCATCCCAGAACGCCACCGCGACGGCGGAGCGGAGGTACGGCACCGCGAGCACGGCGCGCCAGTGCAGCTTCACGTTCTGGACGAACCCGTGCGACCAGCGCTGCAGCTGGGTCCCCATGAGGCGGAAGGTGCGGGGCTCGATGGGGTAACACACCGCTTTCGGCACGAAGCGCACCTCGTACCCTGCCCGATACAGGCTCCAGGTGAGATCCATGTCTTCGGCCATTGTGCGGTTGGACCAGCCGCCCTGCGCGCGCAAGATGGCCGTGCGGTACATCGAGAAGCAGCCGGAGGAAATGAGCGGCTTCCCGTAATACTCCTGCACCTGCTTGTAGAAGGTGAAGGCGAACAGGTACTCGATGTAGCGCCCGCGCTCCCACAGGCTGCGGACGCGCTGCGGCAGCACGAAGCCGCACGCGGCGGCGACGCGGGACTGCGCGAAAGCCGGCAGCAGCCGCTCGATCGCGTCGACCGCGAGCACCGTGTCCGCGTCGACGGCGATGGTGAGCGGAGTGCGGACGTAGCGCAGCGCGAACGTCTGCGCGCCGGCCTTGGAGCCCGTGTTCGCCGGTGGGCGCACCACCGTGACCCCGAGCGCCCGGGCTGCGTCGCCGGTCCCGTCGGTGGAGCAGTCGTCCACGACGATGATTTCACGCGGTCGCGCCGTCTGCGCCTGGAGGCTCCGGATCGTGTCCGCCACGCTTGCCGCCTCGTTGAAGGCGGGCACGATCACCGTTACGTCCGCACCGGTAAAGAAGGAAAGCACTAAGCTGAAGACGCTGGCGCTGCTATCCCGGTAACCGTGGAAACCCGGCCGTTCGGTGCCAGGCTGGAACGCGAGCGGCAACTCGGTCAGCGACTGTTCGCTTCTGGGATTCGGGAATCCCAGAAGCGAACGCTCCGGCTTCGTGACCAATCGCAATGCGTTGAGCGTGCATGACTTAGTATTGCGTGGCACGTGGTATGGTCCGTGCCTAGAGATTCAGCGTGGACATCCCACGCGCGCCAACCAAAAACCGCAAGCGGTACGTGCAGGCGGGAGTCGGCGCCGGCGGTCTCATCCTGGTTACGATCCTGCTCGCGAGCCTTAAACCGGCGGCGCCCAGTGTCGATCGCGAGGTCGTCTCGCTCGATGGCGTGCGCCGCGGCACGATGGTGCGAGAGGTACGAGGGCCAGGCACGCTCGTCCCCGAGCACATCCGCTGGATCTCCGCGCTGACTCCCGCGCGGGTCGAGCGCATCTTCGTCCAGCCCGGCATTCCGGTGCAGGCGAACACGGTGCTGCTTGAGCTTGCGAACCCGGACGTCCAGATCGAAGCGCTCGACGCCCAACGCCAGCTCACCGCCGCGGAGGGCGAGCTCGTCAACCTGCGAACCAGTTTGCAGGGCGGGCGGCTGACGCAGGCCGGCGTCGTCGCATCCACGCGTAGCGAGTATCTCTCGTCGAAACGCGCCGCCGCCGTCGCTGACTCACTCACGATAATCGGTGGGCTCTCGCGCAACGAGGTCACCCTTGCCCACGAAAAGGCGGACGAGCTCGAGGCACGCTACGACATCGAAAAGCAGCGCCTCGACCTCCTGACGTCGGCGGTGGACTCGCAGCTCGCGGTGCAGCGGGAGCAGGTCGTGCGGCTGCGCGCGATCACGGCGTTCCGACTGAGCCGGCTGAGCTCGCTGGAGGTGCGCCCCGGTGAGGACGGCGTCCTGTCGGAGCTCAACCTTCAGCCCGGGCAGTGGGTAGTGCCCGGGACGATTCTCGCGAAGGTCGTCCAGCCCGGAAAGCTCAAGGCCGTGATCCGCATCCCCGAGACGCAGGCGCCCGGCCTCGCGATCGGACAGATCGCATCGGTGGATACGCGCACCGGCATCGTCGCCGGACGCGTCATTCGCATCGATCCTTCCGCACAAGAAGGAACGGTGACGGTGGACATCGCGCTGGACAGCACTCCCGCGTCGGCACGGCCCGACATCAGCGTGGACGCTACGATCACGATCGAACGGCTGAATGACGTGTTGTTCACCGGCCGCCCCGCGTATGGCCAGCCCAACAGCACGATCGGGATGTTCAAGCTGGTCGAAGGAGGCCGCTACGCCGTCCGCATTCCCGTGAAGGTGGGCCGCACCTCGGTCAACGCGATCGAGATCGTGCAGGGGCTCGCGGCCGGTGATTCGGTGATTCTGTCGGACATGTCGCGCTATGACAACGTGGAGAGGGTGAGACTGAAATAGGGAGAGACCCGATGCCCGGTAATGGTACGCCGCTCATTCAGCTACAGGGTGTCCGCAAAATCTTCTTCACCGACGAGGTCGAGACGCACGCGCTCGCGGACGTCCACCTCGAAATTCGCGAAGGCGAGTACGTCGCGATCAACGGCCCGTCGGGATGCGGCAAGACGACGCTGCTCTCCATCCTCGGCCTGCTCGATACGCCCAGCGACGGCAGCTACCTGCTCGAGGACAAGCCGGTGGCCAACCTGACGCCGGCGGAGCGAGCCCGAATCCGCAACCGGCGGATCGGCTTCGTGTTCCAGGCCTTCAATCTGATCGGCGATCTCACCGTCGCCGAGAACGTCGAGCTGCCGCTCACCTACCGTGGCATGTCGGGGTCGGAGCGCACCACGCGCGTGCAGCAGGCGCTCGAGAAGGTCGGCATGGTGCACCGCGCGAAGCATTACCCTGTGCAGCTCTCCGGGGGCCAGCAGCAGCGAGTTGCGGTCGCGCGCGCGGTCGTGGGCGATCCCGCGATCCTGCTGGCCGACGAGCCGACGGGAAACCTCGATTCGACCAACGGCGAAGCGGTTATGGAGCTGCTGCGGGCGCTGCACCGCGCCGGCGCGACGGTCTGCATGGTCACGCACGATCCGCGCTACGCCAAGCACGCCGAT
>DASWCE010000016.1:0-14978 GCA_036390255.1 Gemmatimonadales bacterium
GCGGTGGCGGTGGTGGTGGCGGCGGCGCCATGACCCGCAGCTCGACCGGTACGCGCAGCTGCGCGACGTCGCGGTCTGCCGGCACGATCACGATCGTGTCGCGGTAGGTGCCGCGGGCGAGACCGGAGGGATCGAGTGCCAGCCGCAAGGTGTCGGGCGTCGAGCCGCTGTCGTCGGCGAGCGTCAGCCACGGCGCATTCGCGGCGCGGTGCGCGGTCCACGACGGCGCTGCGTTGCGGTCCGGGGTCGAGATTAGGAGCGCCGCTGATTGCGTGGCGCTGCTGCCAGCCGGCACCGAATCGACGACCCGCGATGGCGTGACGTCGATCACCCTGTTGGGGGGCGCGTCGAGGAGCTTTCCGACGCTACAACCAATGATGAGTGCGACGGCGAGGGAGGCGAGTTTTCCCTGTTGCGTACGCATTGAGTGCCCACTCGCGAGAGCACGTTCCATACCCGACGTCGCAGTGCGATTGCGAGGATTAGTCCGGTCCAGATATGTCAGGCGTGTTGCGCGGGCGCAGCGGGTGACGTGTTGCTGCTACGCGCATGGTGGAGTTGTGCTGACTTCTCCCACGCGCGTACCATAGAAGCTTCAAAGGCCTAAGGAGGCTCGGTGCGTTGGATCATTTCGGTCATCACGCTGCTGGCTTGGAGCGCCGGGTGCGGTGATCCCTCCACCGTAGCGTCGAGAATTCACAGCCGCTGGCTCAGGGCCAGGATGTTGCCCTCGGTGTCTTTGAACCACGCGGTGCGGGCGCCGCCGCCGGTCGCGATGCCGTTCACCGTCTTTAGCCCCGGCATATCGTACTCTTCGAACACCACGCCTCTCGCCTTGAGGCCGGCCACTTCGGCCTCGACGTCGGCGACGCTCCAGAAGGCGGTACTCGCCTTCGACGTCCCGGCGCCTGCCGATTTGTACATGAACGCCCACGAGCCCTTGCCGCACTCGTAGATTACGCCTCCCGCGTACTCTGCCTTGACGCGCAGTCCGAGCGTCCCTTCGTAGAATTCTCGAGCTCGCGCGATGTTCGCGACCGGTATGTAGGGAACAATCGTGGCATCGCTCAGCATCTCGTCCTCCCCTTCAGGCCGCACGTCGCGAGACCTACCGGTTGCCGAGTTTCCGTGCCCACGCATCCAGCGTAAACGGTCTGCCGAGGAACGTCTCCACCGCGCGAGCGGCCGGCTCCGAGCGCGCCGGTTCGAGAACCGCCCGGCGATAGGCGCGGGCCGTGACAGGATCCATCAATCCCGATTTGAACTGACCCAGGAGGTCCTCCGCCATCACGGCTGACCACAGATACGTGTAGTACGCCGCATCGTACCCCACGAGGTGCGTGAAGGAGGCTTCCGGATGCGCGTTGAGCATCGCTCGCCCGATCGGCACGCTCGCCTCCTGCTGTGCTCGCACGATGGAATCGATATCGCCGACGCCGGCGGGCCGCTCGTGCAAGGCCAATGACATTCTCGCGCGGAAGAGCAACGCGCGCACCCCCAGCCCCACGCGCTGCTCGTCCGGCTGCTCGAGCGTCGCGACGAGACTGTCGGGCAGCGGCGCGCCGGTGCGGTAGTGCCGGGCGAACGTCCGCAGTACCGCCGGATCGCGACCCCAGTGTTCGAACACGATGGACGGTACTTCGCTGAAGTCGAACTCCGCCGGCAGGCCCGACGTCCCAAACCAGGGCCGGACCGACAGCAGGTCCTCGAGCAAATGGCCGAACTCGTGAAACAGCGATGCGACGGCCTCCGATCCGAGCAACACCGGCTCGCCAGGCCGCGCCTGCGGCAGCGACAGCAGAACCGCGGCACGCGGAATCACGCGGTCCCGCACGCCGGTGCGGATGAACGCGGTGGCTTCGCTCGGCGGCTTCCCGGGGCGACGCCGCAAGTCGAGATATGCGATCCCGATCAGCCGTCGGCTCTCGAACACACGATACCCTTCAACGCTGGGATGCCAGACCGGGAGATCAGCCGCCGGCTGGAACTGCAGGCCAAACAACGTATCGGCGATGTGCAGCAACGCGTCGCGCACTCGCTCGAACGGGAAGTACTCGCGGACGGCCGCTCGGGGGCTGTCGCGTCCGCGCAGCTGGTACGTGAGGTATTGGACGTCGCCCCAGGTGGGCGCCCGGCCGAGAACCGAGTTGGCGCGCGCGAGATCGCGCTGTACGGCCGGTTCGGTGATGCGCTGCAGCTCGTCGAGGAAACGGTGTACGCGTTCTGGCGAGCCGGCCATGTGTCCGTCGAATTGGTAAGCCGCATACGATGGGTAGCCGAGCAGAGTGGCGAGCTGGTAGCGAATTCGCAACAGCGTGTCGAGCACGAAGTGGTTGTCGGGCGCGCCCAGATTCTGAAGGCGCTCCACCGCTTGCAGCCGGGTGGCGGGATCGTGGGCGTTTTGCAGGACGAAGCGCAGATCCTGAGGACTGACGATCACTTGGCCCGCAGGGCCACGGCGCTGCGTGACGAGCCAGTCGGGGGGTAATCCAGCCAACGCGGCCGTGTCGCGAAAGACGACGGGCATCGTATCGCGGCGCAGGACCTCGTTGAATCGCTGCCCGAGTCGCGTGGATTCATCCCGCAGCGCGGCGACGCGCGCACGGGTTGCCGAGTCCTTGTCCACGCCGTCGCGGCGGAACGCGGCGAGAAGCCGCCCGACGAAGTACCGCGTCTCCGCATCGGCCAGCATGGTGTCCACGGTCGCAATCGCGCGATAGAGCCGGGGATCGAGTCGGAGATTCGTGAGGAACGCGGTGCGGCGTCGCACTCCATCCGCCGCCGCTGCCCGCACGCTGGAGTCGGGGTGCACCCTCGACAGGAGCGAGACGATCTGAGCGACGTTGAACCGGAGCGTCATCTCGTCGTACAGCCGGACGGTATTCGCGACGGTCCGGCGGCCGCGCACGGCCAGCAGGCTATCGCGATAGACGGTGGCTTCGGTAATGGAGCGATCGACCAGGGCTTGCACCGCGTCCGGCGTGAGCCGGTCCAGCGGCAGCTCAGTCTCCTGTGCGTCGAGGCCGCGTGACGCGAGTGCCACGACGAGGAGAAGAGTTAGGAGCGGACGCACGTCACAACATTAGCGCTGGCCATGATTATCGGCTACAATCGGCCGAAACCAGCAGGGGAGGAGACGTGCACAAATCAGTGCTGCTTTCCATCAGCGTACTCTGCGCCTCGACTGCGTGGGCGCAGTCACCTGCGGCACAAAGCAAACTCTCGGTGCATTGGGAGGAGCTGACGGCTGCCGACTTCCGCGACGCCATCACGCGCGCGCAGGGCACGTGTCTACTCCCATTCGGCATCATGGAAAAGCACGGGCCGCATCTGCCGTTGGGTAACGATCTGCTCAACGTGCGCTATGTCGCGCTCAATGCCGCGCAGCAGGAATATGCCGTCGTGTTTCCCGAATACTATTTCGGGCAAATCTTCGAAGCGAAACATCAACCGGGCACGGTGGCCTACAGCCGGCACCTGCAGCTGGAACTGCTGCAGGAGACGACCGACGAGATGGCCCGGAATGGCTGCAAGAAGATCATCATCGTGAATGGCCACGGCGGCAACAACAGCCTGCTCCCCTATTTCTCGCAGTCGCAGCTCGACACGCCGCACGATTACGTCGTGTATGTGCTGGGCATCATGCGCAGTGGGCAGGGCGAGCCGAAACACAAATCAAATCCCGCGACGGATATGCACGCTGGCGAGAGCGAAACGTCCGTGAGCATCATCGCGCGGCCCGACGTCGTACACCTCGATCGCGCGCCGCAGGAGTCGGGTGCCGATCAGGCGCGCTTGTCCGCCCTACCGGAAGGCCTCTACACCGGCATCTGGTGGTACGCGCGGTTCCCCAATCACTATGCCGGCGAAGGCGCCGCGGCGACACGCGAGCTTGGCGAGTTCGAGGCGAAAACGTGGATCAACGGCATCGTGCGGGCGATCCGGGCGGTGAAAGCGGATTCGGAAAGCCTGCGGTTGCAAAACGAGTTCTACGAACGGAGCAAACACCCGCTCGACACGCCGCAGTAGCTCATGGCTCGCGGGTGATGCGCACCATCACCACGCCGTGCGCCGGCACGGTCGCGCTCAAGCGGTCGGTGACCTTGCCCATGTCGGCGTGCGCCCAGAGATCGCGCGCCAATCCTGGGAGTCGGTGACGCCTGGGTGGAAGATCCCTTTGGGCGAGACGCAGAAAATAGCGTCAGGGACGGCGACCCGCACGGCGGTCCCCCGGCCTCCCGCGCGCAGGCACGTGGCATCATTTTCCACGCATGCGCGCGCGCTGGGTGCGGATCCTCGGCTTCTGGACGCTGCTCGGACTCCTCTCGAGCATCCAGGTCTATCTCGCCCACCGGCGCCTCACCGTCTATCCCTTCACCTGGGCCGAGGCGTTGCGGGACGGCCTCGCGTTCTGGTACCTCTGGGCGATCGCCGCTCCCGCCATCGCCTGGCTCGGCCGCCGCTTCCAGGTCGATCGCGCGAACCTCAGCCGCCACTTCGTCATCCACCTGGGTGCGAGCCTCGACCTCGCCTTCCTGCAGCTGGTCGCGTTCGTCGCCATCCAGCGGCCGCCCGACTTTACAATGACCCTCGTGGACGATTTCACCCTCTTCTTTCACTGGAACGTCCTGATTTACTGGGCCATCGTGGCGATCGTGCACGCGTTCGACTACCACCACGTTGCCGAGCAGCGCGCCTTGCAGAAACCCGAAGCTGCGGCGGCGGGGGGGCCTGCTCCTGCGGAGCGGCTGCTTGTCGCCGACAACGGGCGCAGCTTCTTCGTGCGCACCGCGGACATCGAGTGGATCGAGGCGGCGCGCAACTACGTCCGCGTGCACAACAACGGGCACACCTATCTCGTGCGCGCCACGCTCGCGGCGCTCGAGGCGCGGCTCGATCGCGCGCATTTCCGCCGCGTGGGGCGCTCCGCGCTCGTCAACCTCGATCGCGTGCGTGAGATCCAGCCCTGGTTTCACGGGGACGCCATCGTGATTCTGCAGAGTGGAACCCGGGTCACGCTGTCGCGCCGCTATCGCAGCAACCTCCTGGACGTCGCGCAGCCCGGCTAGTCCCGCTGATCCGCGGGCCAGTCCCGCTCGTCCCCAAAACGTCGCGCCGCGCCGCCGGGCTCAGAAATTGGCGGCATGCGACTCTTCGCCACGAAATCGATCGCCGCGCTCCGCGCGGAAGCTGACCAAACCACTCCTCACTCTCTGCGGCGCACGCTCGGCCCGCTGCACCTCACGGCCATCGGCGTGGGCGGAGTGATCGGCGCCGGCATCTTCGTCATCACCGGTCAGGTCGCCGCGCTGTATGCGGGCCCCGCGGTGCCGATCGCGATGGTGCTCGTGGGGATTGCGTGCGCCTTCGCGGGTCTCTGCTACGCCGAGATGGCGAGCATCGTGCCCGTGGCGGGCAGCGCCTACACCTACACGTATGCCACGATGGGCGAGCTGATCGCCTGGGTCATCGGTTGGGATCTGGTGCTCGAGTACGCGGCCGGCGCGGCAACGGTGGGCGTCGGATGGTCGGGTCATTTCGTTTCGCTGTTCCAGCTTTTCGGGGTGACGCTCCCCCCGAGTATCTCGAATGCGCCGACGGCGTGGTGCACCGCGGCCAATGTCACAGCCCACGTGGCGGGATGCGCGCACGCGGGACTCAACTGGACGGGCGCTGTCGTCAACCTGCCCGCCGTCGCGATTGTGCTGCTGATGTCCGGGCTGCTCGTCGTCGGGATCCGGGAGTCCGCCAGCGTCAACAACTTCATCGTCATGCTCAAAGTCGGCATCGTGCTGCTCGTGATCACGGCAGGCGCGGCGTACATCAAGGCAGAGCACTACACTCCCTTCGTACCGCCCAACGCCGGCGAGTGGGGCACCTACGGCTGGTCGGGTGTGCTGCGCGGCGCGGGTCTGGTCTTCTTTGCCTACATCGGGTTCGACGCGGTGAGCACCACTGCGCAGGAGGCGCGCAATCCCCAGCGCGACGTTCCCATCGGGATCCTCGGCTCCCTCGCGCTCTGCACGGTCCTCTATGTGCTGGCGTCGGCGGTGGTCGTGGGGATGGTGCCGTACACCGAGCTCAACCTGCCGGCGCCCATGGCGTACGCGATGGAAAAGGTCGGCGCGCCGTTCTCGGTACGGCTCCTGATCGACGTCGGCGCCGTGCTCGGCATCGCGTCCGTCATTCTCGTCCTGCTGCTCGGCCAGTCACGCGTGTTCTATTCGATGGCGCGCGACGGCCTGCTGGGCGCGTGGGCGGGCGCGGTGCATCCGCGCTTCCGCACGCCGTATCGGTCGACGATTTACACGGGCCTGGCGGTGGCGGTGGCCGCCGGCGTGCTGCCGCTCCAGCTGTTGGGCCAGCTCGTGAATATCGGGACGCTGTTCGCGTTTGCCCTCGTCTCCGGGGGTGTGTGGCTCTTGCGGCGCCGCCGTCCGGATCTCGAGCGCCCGTTCAGGACTCCGTTCGTTCCGGTCGTGCCGATCCTCGGCATTCTCTGCTGCGTGGGCCTGATGGCGACGCTGCCACGCGACACGTGGATCCGGCTGATCGTGTGGCTCGCGATCGGATTCGCGATCTACTTCGGGTACGGAGTCAGGCACAGCCGTTTGCAGAAGGAATCCGGCCGCCCTAGAACACCACCGTCTGGATCGAATGCGGCCGCGAGTTGATTCGCAGGGACGCGCCGCCGATCCTCAGGTTGTAGTCGCCGGCCTTGGCCGTGGGATTCATCACCACGACTGCCACGCTGCCGTCCGGATTCACGAACCCGGTCGCGAGTAGCATGCTGCGACTCGGCGCAACCGCGATCCGCCTGGCGCCGGGCCGAATGAATTTCGAGAAATGCCCGATGTAGTAGTAGGAGTTCGTGTAGATCAGCGTGCCGGCCCGCGTGTCGGCGTGAATCGGCGCGAAGCAGTAATTGCCTACGTGGTTCGGGCCGCCCCTCTCATCGAGCAGGATGTTCCAGTCGGTCCATCCTTCGGCGCCCGAATTGAAATCGTGAATCATCGAGCGCCCGTAGGCCTCGCCCAGGCTCCAGCGCCCGTACGCCGTGGAATCGAAGTTCGCGGGCGTTCCCTCGGTAAAGATGATGTGCTTGGCGGGGTAGAGCCGGTTGACCAGCGCCACGTTGTCGTACATCTGCGTCCCGCCGGACCAGTCTTCGTACCAGTGAAAGCCGATGCCCCACGCGTATTGCGCCGCCTTGGGATCGTCGAAGATCGTCTGCGCGCGTTGCACGATCAGATCACGGTTGTGGTCCCAGACGATGATGTTGACGTCCTTCAGCCCGCGCCGCGCCATGACCGGGCCGAGGTAGTCGCGGAGAAAGTCTCGCTCGGCGGCGGGCTGATAGATGCACGACTCCCACGTCTGGGTGGCCATCGGCTCGTTTTGAATCGTGATGCCCCATACGGGCACGCCGGCGCGGCGGTAGCTCTCGATGAACTTCGTGTAGTAGAGCGACCACGCCGCGCGGTACTCCGGGCGCAGATGCCCGCCGTGCAGCATGTCGTTGTTGTCCTTCATGTAGGCCGGCGGGCTCCAGGGACTGGCAAACAGTTTTAGCCGGTTGCCGCTGGCCGCCATCGCGCGCTTGATCAATGGGACCTTGTAGCGCAGATCGGGCGCGATGGAGAAGGTGCTCAGATCCTTGTCCCCTTCGGTCACATAGGTGTAGCTCGCGCTCGAGAAGTCGCAGCTGTTGATGTTCGTCCGCGCCAGCGTGTACCCGATGCCGCGATCGGTGCTGTAATAGGCGGTCATCAGCTCGTCCTGGCGGGTGGCGGGCAGCTTCGCGAACGTCTCCGCCGCGGCATCGGTCAGCGCGCCGCCGATGCCGATCATCGTCTGGAACGTGCGCCGCGGATCGACGAACACGTACACTTGCGCCTCCGTGATCGGCTCGGCTTCCTTGAAGACGAGTGTATCGGCGGGTGTCAAACGCAGGTTCGTGCTGTCGGCCGTCGTGTACACGAGGACGCGTTTGCCGAGGAGTTGCGCTGGGGCCGCGGCCTGGGCGAGTGCCAGGGATGCGAGGAGCGTCAACATTGTGTCGGGCCTTTATCGCAAAGGAAAAGGGACGTGGGACGGATCGCTGTTTCCGCCATGATTCTTTTCGCAATGACCGCCAATGTCAACGCGCAGCGCGCCGGATCGACGGTCATCCGGCGCGCTACCAAAGCCCTCCGCCGTGCTATGTCTCAGGAGCGGGAAGTAGACCGTTCCCAATTCACGAAGAGGAACCCGCCCGGCGCGTCGAACTTTGGCTCGCCCGGGCCGGGCAAGATTTGCAGTTGGAGCTCCTCGATCTTGTTCCGCGAGCAATCCCAGCACGCGAGGGCGAAATCGCCGTCCCGCCGCGTCCGCGACAACAGCATCACGTGCACCATCGCGTTTTCGGTCACCGCGACGCCGTTGCGGTAGAGATGCCCGAACGCCCACAGGGCAACGGCACTGTTGATCGTCGGTACGAGTGGCGTGTGCACCTGGGTCACGCCGTGGTAATAGAGCCCGAGGATCACACCACCAAACCGCGGATGGTGCAGGACGTCCTTGGTCTGCACGCGGTCCAAAATCAACTTCCAGTGCGCGCCGTCCTGCGTTCCGAACTCCGCGATGCCGTCCACTGAATCGCGCGTCGCGCCCTTATCCCAGGCAGTAAAAGAAAACGTCCCTGAGATCGCCGCCACGTTGTTCGAGTAGGGGCCGTTCTTTACTTGCGATTCGAGGCCCTCGCGCTCGTCGCCGAACGCCCGGAGAATCGGGGCCGCGCTGTCGGGGAAGGGGAACGGCCCCGGCAGGATCTGGATCACCGGTCCGCCGCTCGTGACGCGGATCGCCTGGACGGCTGCGGCGGGGGGCGCCTCGCTCATCGCGGCGCTGCCATAGCCGGGTGATTCGGAGCGGCCGGCACCGCCGACGGTTAGCCGCGCTTCCATGCCGAGCTTCTTGTGCGAGCCCTCGCCAACGGGGCAGTAGACCTCGTAAGTCCCGGCCTTCAGCGTAAGCGTGAGCGTGCCGTTCGCGCCGGGCTGGATCGTCTCTATCTCTCGCTCGATCCCTTGTCCTTCGACTTCGATGGCGTGCGGGATCTGACCGGTGTTGGTGACGACAAACGTCACCGGCCCGGCGGCGATGTTCTGTTGCGACAGCTCCACCTTCCATTCGGAAAGCCGGACGCTGACCTGATTGGGTTCGTGCGATCCGGGCAAGAGTCCCAGTAACAGCAGCAGGATCCGTTTCATATTGACTTCCTCCGCAAGCGGGAAATGAGTGACCAGCCTCGGAGCAAAGGACCGCCATTGCCGCGGTGATATTCCCGGGAATAATTCAGGCGCCGCCGGAGTCTCCACCTGAAGGAGCCGACTTGGAGTTCGAAGCGATCGTGTTACCGCACCTGGATGCCGCGTACACGTTGGCGCGCTATTTGACCCGCAACGACGCGGACGCGCAGGACATCGTGCAGGACGCCTCGCTGCGCGCGCTCAAGTATTTCGGTGGCTTTCGGGGAACGACGGATTCGGACGGGCGCGCGTGGTTTCTCGCCATCGTGCGCAACACGGCCTACACGTGGCGCAACCGGACGCGCGGCGATGCCCTCATCAGCGAGTTCAACGAGGAACTGCACAGCGAGGAAAAAACGACACACGATCCCGTGGCTGCGGTGGATTTGCGCCAGGCGCTCGATGCGCTGCCGCTGGAATTCCGGGAAGTGATCGTGCTGCGGGAGCTGCAAGGATTGTCCTACAAGGAAATTGCCGACGTCACAGGCGTGCCCGTCGGCACCGTCATGTCCCGGCTCTCGCGCGCCCGCAAACGTTTGCAAGAGGCATTGACATGACCCATCCGAATCTCGAAGCCCAGCTCGATGCCTATCTCGACGGCGAGCTCGCCGCCGCGGATGCACGCGCGCTCGAGGCCCATATCGCCCAATGTTCGGAGTGTGCGCGCTGGCGTGACGACCGGGTGACACTGCGCGCGGCGATCAAGTCGCAGATTCCCGTCCTGCGGGCGCCGGACGTCCTGCGGCAGCGCGTACGGACTCAGATCCGCTCCGGCTCGCGCTTCCGAGCGATAGTTGTCTGGCGCTCCCTGGCGCTCGCCGCGTCAGTGGCTGTGGTCGCGTTCGGCGGCTGGCAGCTGGGGTTGCAGCGAGGGCGAGGGGAGTCGCTCGCCGCTGAAGTGCTGACGAGCCACATTCGCTCGCTGATGCCGGGGCACCTGACCGACGTGCAGTCGTCGGATCAGCACACGGTGAAGCCGTGGTTCAATGGAAAGCTGGATTACTCGCCGCCGGTGTACGATTTCGCCGGACAAGGGTTTCCGCTGCTCGGCGGCCGGCTCGACTACGTCGGCGGCCGACCTGTGGCGGCGCTGGTGTATGGCCGGCGCCAGCACGTGATCAACGTGGTGTTGTGGCCGAGGGATCGCGACCCACGCGCGAGCGCTCCCGCAGCGCAAACGCGCCAGGGGTACCACGTGCTGCGTTGGGTGACGCCGGACTACGTCTATTGGGCGGCGTCCGACCTCGGCCTCGCGGAGCTGCAAGACTTCGAGCGACTACTGTTGCAGGCGGATTCGGCGGCTCCGCCACAGCCTCGCTAGCGGTTGATCCAGTACGACAGCTTCACCAGGAAGCTGTTGTCCGGGCGCAGGTCGAACAGATCGTTCAGATCGCCGCTGAAATTGCGCGTCCCCTCTACTCCCGTCGATCCACGGCGGCCCTGACTCCACACGAGAAATAGCGTGGATCCGGGCCGATACTCCCACCGGAACACAACATTCGAGCGGAACTGCTTGAAGTTGAACCCACCGATGTTATTGGTGAACGCCGTGTCCCCGTACGCTTGATAGCGGCTGTCATAGTCGGCCGCGCGCGGGTTCGCCGACAGCTCCCGGACGTTGCCGAAGGTGCCCTTCGAAATGAACGGCTGCGCATACACCTGCAGCGACATGTTCGCCGTGAACGGATAGGTGACGCGCATCGTCAGCGCGAGCTGCTTCTGCTCGAGGTGCCCGAAGAGGTAGTGCGTGACGTTGCTCGTGTCGTGAGTGGAGCCCAGCGACTGAACGTCGTTGGTGCGGCGTGAGTAACTCGGCGACAGCGCCGCGGTCACGCGCGACGCGATCTTGAAGTCGAGCTCCGGCGAGAAGCTGAAGTTGTGCGACCGCCCGCCATTGCTCCGGGACCAGTTGAACCAGAGATAGGGGACGATCGCCTTGCGGTCGTCGCCGTTGATCCCCAGCCAGGGCGCAAGGTAGGAATCCTGCCGCGCTGCGGGCCCACCGCGCGCGCAGTCGTAGCAGTACGTGGTCCCCAGTTGTCCGATGGTCCCACCGAAGTGGAGCGACCACGTATTGAGGAAGGTCGTGTGCGTGTTGGTATTGAACGCCCGTTCCTCCGGCAGGCCAGCAGTGGTCCAATACTGCCACCAGTTGAAATTCCACTGGAAGCGCTGATAAAACCGGCGTTTGTGGCGATCGAAGTATCCCGCCCACGTGCTCCAGGCGATCTGATCGGCACGCTGCAAGTACCCGAGGTCGTTGATCTCGAAACCGGGGGACCGGCGCTCCACATTCGATTGAAACAAGACGTTGCCCGCGACCTTGCCGAACTGCAGCATTTCGGCGTCACCGGAGAGCGACGTCCGCGTCGAGTCGAACCGGAGCGCGTCGGGGCGCTGGTAATAGTGAGTGGCGTCAAGCTGCGTCGAGGTAATTGCCTGTGCGCTGCCGGCGACTCGGCTGAAATCGATCGCACCGGAGAGCTCATAGCGGCCACCAGGGAAGCGGTGGCGGAAGTCCGCAGCGCCGACGTACGCACTGCGATGCAGATACGGTGAGCTCCAGGAATCGTTCTCGCGGTTGACGGCGGTAATGATGCCGCCTCCGCTCGACTCGCCCTTGCGCAGGTCCTGCCGCAGCCGCAACACGCCGTAATTCGTCGCCGGTTCGATCGTCACGCCGCCGACACCGGTCTCATGCGCCGTCACGGCATCGAGCGCCCCGATCGCCAGGCCTCCGGGCAGGCGCCCGGTGAGCTTCGTGGCGCCCAGGATCGTCGTGAACGCCGCCGACGTGGTGTCGGAGTAGACGCCGGCCAGCTCGGGCGCGCGGCCGATGCGCCGCGAGTAGACCAACCCCTCGCCCGTGCTGCAGTCGTTCACGGCCGTGCAGTTGACGTTGAACTGGAACGTGCCCGCGCCCTGAACGAAGAACGGCCGCCGCTCCTGGAAGAATGTCTCGAACGCCGAAAGGTTGAGGACACCAGGGTCGGCCTCGACCTGGCCGAAGTCGGGATTGATCGTCGCGTCGAGCTTGAGGTTCGAGGCGACGAGATACTTGAGATCCCCACCCACGGTCACGTCCTGCGTGCGTCCGATACCGGTGCTGGTGAACTCGGACACGTTCTTGGTGACGAGATACGGCGCGGCCTCGAGCCGGCGCGGCGCCTGAAGACCTTCCAGGCCGTCAATTTCGCCGAACTGCGAGACGAACCCGGCCTGCGACTGGCGTATCAGCGGCCAACTCGCGCGCTGCGCATAGCGGTACATGTTCCGGTCCACGGTGAAGCCGAATGTGTTGCTGCGTTGGCGGCCATAGGGCAGCTGCGACAACGGAATGCGGAACTCCGCGGTCCACCCCAGCGAGTCGATGCGCGTCGCGACGTCCCACACCGCGTCCCAGGCGAAGTCCTCGTTGCCGTCATTGTAGATCTGGGCGTCGAGCTTTACGCCTGACGGATTGACCCCGAACTCAAAGCCGGAGCGCCGATCGTGATAGGAGTCGAGAAACAGCCACACCATGTCGGACGGAGTGAAGTAGTCACGGCGGGCGAGGACGGTGATGATGCTGTCGGGGTGCGGATCGAAAGCGCGCACGAAGACGTAGAGGTTGCCCGCATCATAGGCGACTTTCGCTTCGGTCGGCAGCTTCGGGGTCCCACCTTCGGTGGGCCGCCACTCCTCGAATTCCGTGATGGGCTTTGCCTCGCGCCAGACGGCGTCGTCGTCGCGCCCGTCAATGATTGGCGGCTGCGCGGCGCGCGTGGCCGTGACGCTCTTGGGACCGGCCGGCGACCGCGCGCCCGCTGGTCGAGCGGCATGATCGGGAGACTGCCCGGCAAGCGTGACGGCTGCGAGGAGGGGCAACGCAAACAGCATGATGGCTTCCAGGGTGGTTTCCTGGTTTGATGACGAAAGCGCGAAAATGGTTGTTTCAGGGGGGCTTAGATATGCGAACGGCGAGCCCTGGCCAGACGGCTCGCCGTACGCTCCGGAGCTTGGTGTTGCGGAATGCTACCGTGCCAGCCCTCGCACCGCTGCCGCCAGCGCCAGCACCCGCTTCGCGTCCCGGGACCTCGTGGCATCCTGGTCGAGCTGCGTGGCAAGCGATGTCAGGGCGCGTCGTGACATCGTCCGCTCCGCACTCGTGAGCATCGTCCGCGCGGCGGCAATGCGGTCCGCGGGCAGGCCCTTCGAGCGCTCGAGTTGATCGAGATACGCGCGCGCCACCGTGAAGCTCGCCGGCCACGTGAGACGCTGCTGATCCTGGACGTTCTGGTACGCCACCTTCACCAGCTTCGCGGCGTCGATCTCGTTCTGTGTCAGCAGCGCGTTCGGCTGCAGCTCAAGCACATCGAGCCCGCGGGCGATCTCGGTGCTGTAGATGTAGCCGTTGTACCAATAGGCCGACCAGCTGCCCGCCATCTCGAGCTTGGTCGAGTCCATCGGACCGCGGTCGAAGTACGCGATCTCCACCGGATGCGTGGGATCGGTGAAATCGAACACGGAGATGCCGCCCTGATACCACCCCTGGACCATGATGTCGCGACCGGGGACGGGGATCAGGTTCCCGTTGTGCGCGACGCAGTTCTCCGCCGAGGTCTGCGGAGCCGGCAGCTTGTAGTAGTTGCGGAACGTGAGCGTGCGGCTTGCGACGGTGAAGATCGCATCGGCGCCCCATTGCGGTTTGTCGGTCGCGCGGCAGCGTGGCGCGATACCGCCGCCCCATTCGTCGGTGAAGATCACTGTACTGCCGTCGTTGCTGAACGTCGCCGAGTGCCAGTACGCGAAGTTCGAATCCGAAGCCGCGGCGACGCGGACGGGGTGAGCGGGATCCGTGATGTCGAGGAGCAATCCGTAGCCGGCGCACGCGCCACCCGCGATGGTGAGCTCCGGATAGACGGTGATGTCGTGGCATTGATCGGGGCCGTGGCGCACGCCGCCGGGACCCATGGGTGCGAGAAACTCCGCGTCGATGATGCCCTGGATGGCGCCGCGCAGGGCGGTGCTGTCAGCGCCGTTGGGCGCCGTTCTGCTGTGACTGCGCGCTACGCTATCGAGCATGGGGTTGACGAATTGTGGCGGGAGTACGATGGGCAATCCCTGAAACTTGATGACGTACGCTCCCGTCGCCTGCGCGGAATCCGCGAAGTGTTGTGCGGCGGCGGAGTCCGAGGGGGTCGCCCCATGCATCGGCGGCGCGACCAACGCTTCGAAGATCCGCGGGCGGCTCACGACGCTGGCCGACTCCGGGTGGGCCAGCGGCACGCGGATGATGTCGATGCGGAACCGCGCGGACGCCGTGTCCTGCTCGGGCAGTGCCGACGAACACCCCGCCAGCTCCTCGGCCGGACGCACCGGCGCCTGCCCTGAGACATAGATGTAGACCACGCTCGTGTCCTTCGGATCGGTCACCAGCGTGTGGGTGTGGGACCCGCGACAGGTCTGCACGTTGGCAAGGATGCGCGGGTGATTGAGATCGCTAATGTCGAGCACGCGCACGCCGCGGAAGCGTTGTGGGCTGACCTGTTCCTGGATGCCTTGCGCGCCGCAATCAACGCGTCCGTTCTGTGACTCGCCTGAGAGGAACAGCAGGTTCTTGTAGACGGACACGTCGTTCTGCTGCTCGGGGCATGTCTCCGCGTGCACGAGCTTCGGACCGCTGGGATCGGCGATGTCCCAGATCGA
>DASWCE010000017.1:0-18047 GCA_036390255.1 Gemmatimonadales bacterium
GAGCTCAAGACTCGCAAGCTCGATCTCCTCGTGGTCGAGCCGAGTACGAATTTTCAGTATTTCACGAGTTACAACCCCGGGCGCAGCGAACGGCTCATCCTGCTCATGATCCCTGCGAACGGAACGCCGGTCGTCGTCTGCCCCTCGTTCGAAGTCGAACGCATCAAGCGCAACACGACGATCAGCGACGCGCGCGGCTGGGAGGAGCAGGAGGATCCCTGGCTGCTCGTGGCGAAGGCCGCGCAGCAAATGAAGCCGGGTGGACGCGCCGGTGAAGTGGCCGTCGAGCCCACGACCTCCTATCAGAGCTATGTGCGTCTGACGACTAAGCTCCGGGGCTGGATCCCGCGCGACGGCAGCGCTGTCACCGAGCGGCTGCGGATCATCAAGAGCGCCGAGGAAATCGCGCTGATCCGCCAGGCGATTGCCGCGACGGAAGCCTCGATCGCCGCGACGTTCACGCAGCTCGCGGTGGGCATGACCGAGCGCGATGTCGCGCAGCTCTTGTCGCGCGAGATGGCGAGTCGCAGCTCACCGGGTGGTGGGCTGGTGCAGTTCGGTCCGTCGAGCGCGCTGCCCCACGGCGGTCCATCGGCGGGTCAGTTGACGCGCGAAACGGTGGTACTGATCGACGCGGGTTCGCGCGTGGAAGGGTACACATCCGATATCACGCGCACGATCTGGTTTGGCGACGCGCCGTCGGACGAGTTCAAGAAGGTCTACAACATCGTGCACGACGCGCAGACGGCGGCGATCGAGAACGCGAAGCCCGGCGTGACGCAATGCCAGGAGGTCGACCGCGCGGCGCGCAAAGTCATCCGTGACGCCGGCTACGGCCAATATTTCACCCACCGGCTGGGGCACGGAATGGGGATGGACGGTCACGAGCCGCCGTACATGGTGGAGGGCAACACGATGCGGCTCGAACCCGGGATCGTGTTCACCGACGAGCCGGGGATCTATCAGTTGGGCAAGTTTGGTGTGCGGATTGAAGACGACTGCATGATGACGCCAAATGGAGTCGAGGTGCTGTCACATCGACCATCTAAGATCTAACGGGGAGGGGGGACGGGGGACGAGGGACGGGATGCTCGCTGACGGCGTCCCAAGCTGAATACCAAGCCGATGAGCAATCCAATCTCCCTATTACACAGTCGTAGGGCTTCATCCAGCTGGTCACGAGCTCCCAGTTCAAGATCCTTCGCAAGCTCGAGGTGAGTAGCAAGTTCAGTCGCCGAGCCAAGTGCGATACGGAGGAATTTGATGAATTGAGGCGTCGTTCCCATCGCATATCCCTCAGCAATGTTCGCGGGAATTGACGCGGAGGCGCGACGGATTTGGTCGGAAAGCCCAAAATGACGAGAAAGGGGCGGCTGCAGCGTCAGTCTGTAAGCCGAGCGCGAAACCTGTCGACCGCAGTTCCACGCTTCTAAAGAGTCGAGCTTTCTCACACCGGAGAATCGTCGGTAGAGCCTAGGCGATCGTCATCTCACACACGCGAGCAGGACCATTTCGCCGCAGGACCCGTTCCACGTCCCCCTGTCCCCCGTCCCCTAATCGCCCAGCTTTCTCGCGAAGTTCACGATTCGATCGAGCGCTTGTTTGATCGAGTCGGTCGCCGCAGCATACGACAG
The DNA here is from genome assembly GCA_036390255.1 of Gemmatimonadales bacterium. Lineage (GTDB taxonomy): Bacteria > Gemmatimonadota > Gemmatimonadetes > Gemmatimonadales > GWC2-71-9 > 20CM-2-65-7. The sequence goes on from DASWCE010000017.1 coordinate 1,635, forward strand.
ACGAACCCACCGATCATCCCCAAACGCGGCACCGGGGACCAGCGCGACACCGGTCTGAGTGATCAGTCGAGTGCAGAAATCCGTGCCCGCGATCTTCCCGAATGAATCCACTCTGAAGAAGAAGTAGAAGGCGCCCAGCGGATCGACGAACTCAACGCCGGGCAAGTCCTGCCGAAAGCGCGACACGACCAGATCGCGGCGCTTACGAAATTCGCCGACCATGCGATTCACGTCCTGCTCCACACGCTCGTCGCCGAGCGCGGCCGCGGCGGCAAATTGCGCGGGGTGATTCGCGCCGGTCGTCGTATGCGACTGCAGTGCGGCCATCGTCTTAGCGACTTTGGCGGGCGCGAGTGCGAACCCGATGCGCCACCCGGTCATCGCGTAGGTCTTGCTCACGCCGGTGATGAGCACAACGCGCTCGAGCAGATCGTCGGGCAGATCGAGAAAGGACGGCGCCGGCCCGGTGCCGTAGTGAATCCGACGATAGATCTCGTCGGCGATCACCCACACTTTCCTGGCCTTCGCCCACTGCGCAATCGCGCGGATTTCCGCGTGCGTGTACACGGCGCCGGTCGGGTTACAGGGAGAGCAGAGAATCAGCCCCGTGGCGCCCGGTAACATGCGCTCCAGGTCCTTCACGCTCGCCTTGAGACTCCACTCCGGATCGCCGGCAATCATCACGGGCCGCGCGCGCGCCAGGTGCACGATCTGCGGATACGACACCCACGCGGGCGCGGGGATCGCGACGACATCGCCAGGGCCGAACAGCGTAAAGCAGGCGTTGAACAGCGACTGCTTGGATCCGTTCGAGACGACGATGTGGTCGGCATTGACGGGACGACCGCCCGAGAGCAGCGAGAGATGCGTGGCGGCGGCGGCGCGCAGCTCGAGAATCCCCTCATTCGCCGAGTAATGCGTCTTGCCGTCCTTGATCGCCCGAATGCCCGCCTCGGCGGGGATCGGCGGGGTCGGAAAATCGGGCTCCCCCGCACCCAGATCGATGACATCCTCCCCAGCAGCCTTGCGACGCCTCGCTTCAGCGGAAATGGCGATGGTCGCGGACGTCTCGAGATGCTGGAGATTCGGGGAAAGGCCCTCGGTCATCGCGGAATGGCTCCATGGCGTCTGAGGATCATCATCGTGGAGTCGACGGGAAGGGCACGTACAACGCCACGATAGCCCCGCACCGTCTCGGCGCGCAACAAGGAATTGTAAATCGCTTCCTCCGTTGCGTCGATTGTCGCCTGGAAGAGACCGGACATGATATCGTTGCGGACGATGACGACCGTGTCTGTAAGACGGTCGAGGTTGGTGGAAGTTGGTCGAGGACGCACCGTCGAGAAGGCGATCACGTAGTCGCCGCTGCCGTTGCTCATCGAGCTGCCGGTGCGCGCGAGACCGGCGAGTGCGCGACTCGCGAGGCGCGTGAGACGCAGGTGATCCAGCGGCGCATCCGTGGCGACGACCATGATGATCGACCCGTCCCCCGTCCCTCGTCCCCCGTCCCCTCTGCGCAGCTCGTCACCCACCGGAACCCCGACAATCCGGAGATCTCCGCCGAAATTCGTTTGGACGAGGACGCCGACGGTCCACCCCCCGAATTGCGTAGGCAGCTTGCGGCTCGACGTCCCAATTCCGCCTTTCCACCCGAACGCGACGGTCCCCCGGCCTGCACCGACCGCGCCTTCGGCGACCGGACCTTCGGACGCGCTCCGAATGGCACTCAGCACGTCCGCTTCTGTGATGGGCCGCGCACGGATGTTGTTCAAGAAGCCGTCATTTGTTTCGCCGACGACGGGATTGGCCGAGCGCACGTCCTCATTGCCGGGGAGCGCGAGGAGCCAGGTGAGCACCGCGTCGGCGGCGCGTGGGACGCAGAGCGTACACGTCAGCACAATCGGCGATTCGAGCTCGCCGAGCTCATTCACCTGGGTCGAGCCGGCGAGCTTCCCGAATCCGTTGCCGACCACGATCGCCGCGGGAACCTTCTCGCGAAATGGATTGCCGCCGTGCGGCAGGATCGCGGTAATGCCCGTGTTGATCGAGTCGCCGCCAAAAATCGTTGTCTGGCCGACGCGCACGCCCGGGACATCGGTGATCGCGTTGAGGGGACCGGGAGGAAAGGATCCGACGGTGATGCCAATGTCTCGAGCCCGAGGACGGCGCTCCTGGGCAGTGAGAGAAGCTGCCAATAGAAGAAGGAGCAGCGGCCGGTTAGCTTTCACCGGCTCTCAAAGTAGCACCCTTTGACAATCGAGGCTCGTGTGCGGCACGTCGTGCTGGTGACTCCGCCTGCCGTGGAACGGGCAGGCAAGGCCTGGGAACTGATCGGCGAGGGAGAGACCCACGCAATCGTCGTCTGTGCGGATTATGAGCAGGCGGTTCTCTGGGCCGAGGGGGCCCCACCCGAGCAGCGCGTCCACGCCGTCACGGGTCTCGGCCGCACCACCGCCCTCCTGAAGGAAGGGCGTGTCGGCGTGCTCGCCGGCGCTTACTCCGACCTCGCTGCACTGGTCACGCGCGCCGCGCTCAAGCTCGAGACCGTCACCACGATCGTCGTCGCATGGCCCGAAAGCTTCGCCGCCGAGCTCGATACACTGCTCGCGGAAGCGCCGCACGCCCGTCGCGTCATCTTGAGCTGGAATCCCACCGCACTCGATCCCTTCCTCGAGCGGCACGCGCGGCGGCCGGAAATCATTGGCAACTTGCCGCTCGACGACGTCGGGCAACCCCTAGGACCGGTGACGGCGGCGCGCTACGCGATCGTCGCGGCCGGACGGAGACGCGTTCGGGACGTGCTCGATGCGCTGCGCTCGGTGCGACCCTACATCTGGTCGGGTGGCCCGGTCGAGGCCCCCCCCCCAGCGGAAACTCCAGACGCTGTCCTCGCGGCGGTCCTCCCGACACGAGACGAGCTGCGACAGCTTGCGGCCATCGCACCGCCCACGGTCCTGGCACTCGCTTCGCAACTGCCCTATCTCCGGTCCATCGCGACGCTGACGCCGCTCGTGCTGCCCTCACCCGCCGACCGCGCGCAGGATCGCAGCGCCCAATTGCGCGCACAGATCGCGGCACGCCTCCGGCAGGGCGATGTCGATGCGGAGCTAGCCGTGCTCGCACCGCTGTTCGAGGAGCACGCGCCGGCCATGGTGGCGGCTGCATTGCTCGCGCTCAGCCGCCAGGCGTCCGCGGCCAATGAGCCCGCCATGCCGGCTGAGCCGGCCGGCTGGAGCAGGCTATTCGTCTCCATTGGACGAAAAGATCGGGCGAGTGCCAAGGATCTCGTGGGGGCTCTGATCAAAGAGGCGGGACTGCAGAAAGGACAGATCGGAAAGATCGACGTGCGCGACACGTTTTCGCTCGTCGATGTCGCACCTCCCGTCATGGATCAGGCCGTGCAGCGTCTCTCTGGCGTCGCCATTCGCGGACGGAGAGTCACCGCACGGCCTGATCGGGGATAGTGCCGGCTACTTCTTTCCGTTCACCGCCAGCTTCAGCTGCTTCCCCGCGCGGAACGCCGGTGCGATCGACGCTTTGATCTGAATGACGCCGCCGGTCTTCGGGTTGCGACCCATCCTCGCGGCACGCTTGCGGGCTTCGAAATTGCCGAACCCGGTGATCTGCACCTTGGAGCCCTTCTTCAGCTCGCTAGCAATGATGCCCTTGTCATCGAACAACGCTTCAACGGTGCGGGTGGCATCGGCCTTCGACATCTTCGTGCGCATGGCCAGAGCGGAGGTGAGTTCAGCCTTGTTCACAGCGATCTCCTTGAAGGGGGGGCGCGAAAACCCGCATGAACACTGAAGAACTATGGGATATCCCCCAAAAATCCGCAAGTTTACTGGACTTTCTCGACCCTCCCTCACCCCCGATCCCCCCTCCCCCGTCCCTCCTCCCCCGCTTAACGTGAGGGCCCATGTTCCAACAGCCCACCCGTCCGGGATGGATTGAAGTCATCTCCGGGGTGATGTTCAGCGGCAAATCCGAAGAGTTGATCCGCCGGGTGCGGCGCGCCGTCATCGCTCGCAAACAAGTGCAAGTCTTTAAGTCCCACCTAGATGCGCGCTACGCCGGCCTCTTCTCCGTCTCGTCTCACGACGGCGTGACCGTCGAAGCCGAGCCCGTCGACTCAGCCGAGGAGATCGCGCGGCGGCTACGCGACACTACCGAGGTGGTCGCGGTCGACGAAGCCCAGTTCCTGGATGACGGGATCGTCGATATCGCAAACCACCTCGCCGACAAGGGGGTCCGCGTCATTCTCGCGGGTACCGACGTCGATTTCCGCGGGATGCCCTTCGGTCCGATGCCGACGCTCATGTGCATCGCCGAGGTGGTGGACAAGTTCCAGGCGATCTGCGTTGTATGCGGCGGCCCGGCGACTCGGAACCAACGCTTGGTGAACGGCAAGCCGGCGCTGTGGGACAGTCCGATCATCATGGTTGGTGGACGCGAGAGCTATGAGGCGCGGTGCAGGCATTGCCATCGAGTGCCGAGGGAGGATGAGGATCAAACTGCGTTACTCTAATTGTCTCCGTGCTTAACGTCGCTCTCACCGGCAACATCGCCGCCGGCAAGTCGACAGTCGTGGACCTCTTCAAGAAATGGGGCGCGACCGTGATCGACGCCGACGCGCTCGCGCGCGAGGCGCAGGCGCCGGGCAGCGCGGTACTCGCAGCGATTGCGCGCCGCTTTGGCGCCGATGTGGTCGCCCAGGGCGGCAGCCTGGATCGCGCGGCGCTGCGCGCCAAGGTCATGGGCGATGACGCCGCCCTGGCCGCGCTCAACGCCATCGTCCATCCCGCCGTGCAGCAGCGGCGCCTCGAGCTGCAGCGGGCCGCCGCCGAGCGCGGCGACGCCATCGTCATCAACGACATTCCACTGCTGTTCGAGGTCTTGGATCCGGCACAGTTCGACGCGGTCGTCCTGGTCGACGCTCCGGGATCGCTCCGACGTACGCGCCTGCGAACCTTGCGGGGACTCTCCAACGAGGAGGCCGATCGGATGATCGCCGCACAGATGCCCGCGGAGCGCAAACGACCGCTGAGCCGGTATGTCATCGAGAATGACGGCACGTTGGCTGAGCTCGAGAAGAAGGCGCAGCGCGTATTTGGTGCGCTGCGCCAGCAAGCGGCGCGGGCCGGCGTCCGCAATGAGGCGCCCGACCAGACCCTGGTGCTCTGCACTCTGGCAGCGAAGGACGCGGCGGCGCCGGTTCTCAAAGCCATCGAACGCCGCTACACGGACGCTGGTATGCGGATCGAGTACGCGACCGTGAAATCCCTCGGCAAAATCTTGAAGACCATTACGCCGCTATCGATCGTCGCGACGGCTGAGGCCGGAGACGGGGCCCGGATGGCCTGGGAAGCGGCGGTACCGCCGCGCCCGTGCCGGCTCTATCATCTCTCGCCCGATCCTGATCCCATCGCGGTGCGACTCGACTTACGGCCGTGGGGTCATGATCGCGTGGCTCTGAGTGAAGAGGACGGCGCAGGACTGGCGCCCCGAGCGGACCTGTTGTAGGCTCCCGTCCCATGTCCAGCATTCCGAAAGACCTCCGCTACACCAAAGACCACGAGTGGGTGCGGCCGAGCGATGACCCGCAAGTCGTGGAGGTCGGAGTCACCGACTACGCCCAGGGCGAGCTGGGGGATGTCGTGTTCGTCGAGCTGCCCAAGGCTACCGCCGCATTCAAACAGCGCGACGTTTTCGGAACGATCGAGGCCGTTAAGGCCGTGTCGGAGCTGTACACGCCCGTAGCCGGGACGGTTGTGGAAGTCAACAAGGCGCTCGAGCAGGACCCCGCCCTCGTGAACCGCGATCCGTACGGCAAGGGATGGATGGTCAAGGTCAAGCTCAAGGACCCGAAAGAATTGGAGGGGCTGCTCCGCGCTGACGCGTACGCGAAGCATGTTGGAGAGTGAAAGCCACGTTCCACGGACACGCCTGCTTTCTCTTAGAGCGGGACGGCAAGCGCCTCATCATCGATCCATTCCTCACCGGCAATCCGGCGGCCGTCATCGGGCCGGATAAACTGCCCCAGCTCGACGGTATCCTGCTGTCCCACGGCCACGGCGACCACCTCGGTGACGCGGTCGCGCTGTCCCAAAAGCACAAGGCGACCATCGTCGCGACGTACGAGCTGGCGCAATTCTGCTCCGATCAGGGCGCCACCAGTCATGCGATGCACATCGGCGGGGCGCACGAGTTTCCGTTCGGAAAAGTGAAGCTCGTCCCCGCGTTTCACGGCGGTCGGGTGGAAGGCGATAAGACGGGCCGGTACACCACCAACCCCGCCGGGATCGTCGTGACGATCGGGGGCAGAACCGTTTATCATACCGGCGACACAGCGCTGACACTCGAGATGCAACTCCTGGCGGGTCGCATCGATCTGATGCTCGTGCCGATCGGCGACAATTTCACGATGGGGATCGAAGATGCCGCCCGGGCGGTGGAGTTCGTGAAACCCAAAAACGTTATCCCGATGCACTACAACACCTGGGATATCATCAAAGCGGATCCACAGGAGTTCCGGCGGCGCGTGGGGAGCACCGCTGCCGTCACCATTCTGAAGCCCGGGGAGTCCTACACTCTTGCGTAACGATGAATAACGATCGCGATCTGTTTCAGGACCGGCACATCGGCCCATCGGCCGAGGACCAGGCGGCGATGCTCGGCGCCCTCGGTTACGAGTCGCTCGACGCGTTCATCGACGCCGTCGTGCCGGCCGACATTCGGCTGCGCGAGCCGCTGCGCATTCCTCCGGCCAAGACCGAGCAGGAAACGCTCGAAGAGCTCCGGCGGTTCGCGGCCCAGAACCAGGTCTATCGGTCATACCTCGGCATGGGCTACCACGACTGCATCACGCCCACCGTGATCCAGCGAAATGTCCTGGAGAACCCCGGCTGGTATACGGCGTACACCCCCTATCAGGCCGAGATCGCGCAGGGGCGGCTCGAGGCGCTCCTGAACTTCCAGACGATGGTCGCGGATCTGACGGGACTCGAGATCGCGAACGCCTCATTGCTTGACGAGGGCACCGCCGCCGCGGAAGCGATGCACTTGACCGAGGCCGTGTCGAAGCACGAGGGGAAGCTGGTGTACCTCGTGGACGCAAGCTGTCACCCGCAGACGATCGCGGTCGTTCGCACGCGCGCGGCCGCGCGTGGCATCGAGATCGTGGTCGGCGATCCCGACAGCTTCGAGTTCCAGGGCAACGTCATCGGCGCGCTGCTCCAGTATCCCACAACCGATGGCGCGATCCGCGACTACCGCACGGTCTGCGCGGCGGCGCACGCCACCGGGGGGGGCGCGCTTGTGACCGTGGCGACTGATCTCCTGGCGCTGGCGCTGCTCGCGCCGCCCGGCGAATGGGGAGCCGACATCGCCGTCGGCAATTCACAGCGCTTCGGCGTGCCCCTCGGCTACGGCGGCCCACATGCCGCCTTTTTTGCGACCCGCGACGAGTACAAGCGCCACCTGCCCGGCCGCATCATCGGTGTGTCCAAAGACCGCGCCGGTCGGACGGGGCTGCGCATGGCGCTGCAGACGCGCGAGCAGCACATCCGTCGCGAAAAGGCGACGAGCAACGTCTGCACCGCCCAGGTCCTGCTCGCGGTCGTCGCGGCGATGTACGCCGTCTATCACGGCCCGGAAGGACTGCTCCGCATCGCCCGGCGCGTGCATCGGTACGCGACCTCGCTCGCCGCGGCACTCGAAAAGCTGGGCTACGGCATTGCCTATCCGCATTACTTCGACACCCTGGCGATCGACGTCCCTCACGAGGTTCTGCCGCGCATCATCGATGCCGCGCGTGTCAAGCAGATCAACCTCCGCATCTTGTCACAGACGCGCATCGGGGTCGCGCTCGATGAAACGGTGACCGACGATGACATCGGGGACGTGATCGCCGCATTCGCCGGCCCGATCGGCCGCGATGTAGGGGCGCAGCGTGCTGCGCTCCTACACACCGATTCAACCATTCCCGAATCGTTGTCCCGCACCACGCCGTTTTGCACCCATCCGGTCTTCAACACGCATCACTCCGAGACCGAGATGCTGCGCTACCTCAAGAAGCTCGAGGATCGTGATCTCTCGTTGACGGCGGCGATGATCCCGCTCGGCTCGTGCACGATGAAGCTCAATGCCACGACCGAGATGATCCCGATCACCTGGCGCGGGTTCAACCGCCTGCATCCGTTCGCGCCGCGCGCGCAGGCGCAAGGATATGCGACGCTGTTCCGCCAGCTCGAAGAGTGGCTCGCCGAGATCACGGGGTTCGCGCAGGTGTCGCTGCAACCCAATGCCGGCTCACAGGGGGAGCTCGCAGGACTCCTGGTGATTCGCGCGTATCACAAGCACCGTGGCGAGGCGCACCGCACCACGTGCCTCATTCCGCAGTCGGCGCACGGCACGAATCCGGCGAGCGCCGTGATGGCGGGCATGCAGGTCGTCGTGGTCAAGACCGATGCGCAGGGCAACATCGACGTCGCGGATCTCGAGGCCAAGGCAAAAGAGTACCGTGAAACGCTCGGCGCGCTGATGGTGACGTATCCGTCGACGCACGGCGTGTTCGAGGCGTCCATTAAGAAGATCTGCCAGATCGTCCACCAGTACGGCGGGCAGGTCTACATGGACGGGGCCAACATGAACGCGCAGGTGGGGCTCTGCCGCCCCGGTGACATCGGCGCGGACGTCTGCCATTTGAATCTCCACAAGACGTTCTGCATTCCGCATGGCGGCGGCGGCCCTGGGATGGGACCGATCGGCGTCGCCGAGCATCTCGTGGCGCATCTGCCCACGCATCCGATCATCGATGTCGGCGTACCCCTCGCGGAGAGCGCGGGCACCGTTTCCTCCGGACCGTGGGGCAGCCCCTCCATCCTGCCGATCTCGTGGGCCTACATCGCCATGATGGGCCGGGAAGGTCTCCCGCTCGCGACGAAGGTCGCGATTCTCAACGCGAACTACATCGCGAAGCGGCTCGAGGAGGGGGGGCACTACAACCTGCTCTACGCGGGCCAGCACGGCCTCATCGCGCACGAATGCATCATCGACACACGCCCCTTCAAGGCGTCGGGGGGTGTGGACGTCGAAGACATTGCCAAGCGTCTGATCGACTACGGCTTCCACCCGCCGACCGTCTCGTTCCCGGTCGCGGGCACGCTGATGATCGAGCCGACCGAAAGCGAACCAAAGGTCGAGCTAGATCGCTTCATCGACGCGCTGATCGCGATCCGCGGCGAGATTCGCGAGATCGAGAACGGCGAAGCCGATCGCGACAACAACCTGCTGAAAAACGCGCCGCATCCGCTCGCCGACCTGCTGGTCGACACGTGGGACCGCCCGTACGCCCGCGAGCGCGCCGGCTTCCCGACCGCTGCGACGCGCGAGCACAAGGTCTGGCCGCCCGTCGGCCGGATCGATGCCGCATTCGGCGATCGCAACCTGGTCTGCACGTGCCCGCCGGTGGAGGCGTACGCGACTGTCTGACGCTCGGACGGCCAGTCGGCCGGACGGGCTGTGGAACCTGATCGTCGATGCTCAGGGACGTTCAGGCATCGAGAACATGACCATCGACGAATTGCTGCTAGCGGAGTCCGTACAGTCTGGTAGCGCATTTCTTCGACTGTATCGTTGGGATCCGCCAACACTCTCGATCGGTCGCAATCAACCGGCCGTCAGCACGGGCGTGCCCGTGGTACGGCGACCCACGGGCGGACAGGCCGTCTGGCACGAGCATGAGGTGACGTACGCGGTCGCGGCGCCCATCGCGCTATTCGGGTCCCTGCGAAACGCCTACTGCGAGATTCACACGCGCATTGCGACGGCGCTACGATCACTCGGTGCCGACACCGTCCTCGCACCCGTTCGTCGAGCCGTCGCCACGTCAGCCCGTCCGGCCTCCTGCTTTGCATCCGCAGTCGGCGGAGAGATCCTCGTGAAGGGACGGAAGCTCGTCGGCTCGGCCCAGGTGCGGCGCGGTGATGCCTTCTTGCAACACGGTTCGATCCTCCTGGGCGGATCGCAGGAAACCGTGCCCGGAGGCACGGGAGCCACGACGCTCTCCGATGTTCTGGGACGACCCGTCACGTTCGAAGAAACCGCGAGAGCGGTTGCCGACAATTGGGGAGAAAGCCTTAGACCGTCCGACAGTCCGACCGTCCAACTGCCCGACGTTGCATCTCTCGTCCCGCGGTGAAATGTTAACCGCCATGCCACGGCGCTCTTTACGATCCCCTTACATCGTTCTGGCCGTCGTCGCGCTCGCCGCCTGCGAGCGCCACGGCGGCTGCACCACCGAGGGGTGCGGCACGCTGATCGACGCCGCGGTGCTGGAACCCCCGACCCTGCTGCCGCCGTCCACCGAAGACATCGTCGCAAGCGACATCGGCGAGCAGCTGTTTCTCAAGCTGGCCGATGTCGGCATGTCCTCCAATACCGACGGCGACGAGGATTTTCAGCCGCTGCTCGCGCAGCGGTGGGAGTGGGACGGACCCTTGACGCTGGTCTTCCACCTCGATCCGCGCGCGCGCTGGCAGGACGGCCAGCCGGTGACTGCGGCCGATGTCGAGTTTACGTTCAACGCCTACAATGATTCGGTGGTGGCTTCGCCGTTCCGCCCCAAGCTGCAGCGCATCGAGAAGGTCACCACGCGGGACTCGCTCACCGCGGTCTTCCGCTTCCGCGAGCGCTACCGCGAGATGTTCTATGATGCCGTCTACCACATGCGGATCTTGCCGGCGCATCTGCTCCGCTCGGTGCCGCGCGAGCAGTGGCGGACCGCGCCCTTCGGCCGCCAGCCCGTCGGCGATGGGCCCTACCGCTTCGTCCGGTGGCAGGCGGCGCAGTCGATCGAGCTCGTCGCCGATACGAACTTCTTTCTCGGTCGCCCGGGGATTCGCCGACTCATCTGGCGATTCACGCCCAGCCTGCCGGTGGCCGTCCAACAGGTGATCGCCGATCAAGCCGACATCCGCGAGCAGCTGGTGACGCCGGACAACATCGAACGCGCGAAGGCCGCGCAGCAGCTCGCGATCTACAGCTACCGTGGCAACGTGTACACGTTCTTGAGCTTCAACCAGCGCGCGCCGGGCGACACCTCGAAGCCGCATCCGATTTTCGGCGACCGTGACGTGCGCCGTGCGCTCACCATGGCCGTTGATCGCGCGAGTTTGGTCAAAAGCACCCTGGGCGATTACGGCCAGGTACCGCCCGGCCCGATCTCGGCGCTCGTCGGCATCTGGGATCCGGATGTGCGGCAGCTGCCCTATGACACGGCGCAGGCCGCCCGCCTCTTGAGCCTGCACGGGTGGCGCGACCATGACGGGGACGGTATCCGAGACAAGGACGGGCAGCCGCTCGCCTTCCACATCCTCGTGCCCAGCTCCAGCGGCCTGCGCAAGCAATACGCGCGCTTGCTGCAAGAGCAATTCCGCACCGTCGGCGTCCGCGTCGAGATTGACGAACTCGAGGGAAGTGTCGTCGCGCAGCGGACGGGCTCCGGGAACTTCGATACGGCGCTGCTATCGCGCAGCAATGATCCGTCACCGGGGTCCGGCATCACGCAGTCGTGGACACGAGCAGGGTTTGGCGGCTCCAACTTCGGCCGCTACTACAATCCGGAGTTTGAGCGCATCGTGGAGTTGGCGATTTCCGCCCCCACCCGCGATCGGGCGCGCGCGCTGTGGCGGTCGGCCCTGGAAACGATCAACGCGGACGCCCCCGCGGTCTTCCTGTACGCGCTCTCCAACATCGGAGCGGTCCACAAGCGCGTCGACAACGTGCAGTTCCGTCCCGATTCGTGGGCGGCCCTGCTCCGCACCTGGCGCATCCCCCCAGACCGGTTGATCGATCGAGACCGCGTGGAGCGCTAGGTGACGGGGGGGGGCGCGGGGGGGGGCGGGGGGGGGAGCGTCTGGCTCCTGCGACGCCTGGTTGCCTCCGTCGCCATCATCTTCGCCGTCGTCACCTTCATCTTCATTCTGATCCATCTCGCGCCGGGGAAGCCGTGCAGCGAAAACCTCGAGCCGCGGGTCTGCGACCTTCTCACCCGCCAGTTCGGACTCGATCAGCCCATCGCCGTGCAATACTGGCGCTATCTGGTAGAGCTGGCGCACGGGAATTTGGGCATGTCGTTCTCGCTCCGCCGGCCCGTGGTGGACGCGCTCGTCGAAACCGTGCCGTTCACCCTGCAGCTCGCGGGCGCCGCCCTGACGCTCGATTTCCTGCTTGGGCTCGGCCTCGGCATCTATCAGGCCGGCCGCGTCAACCGGCTGCCGGACCTGGTGCTGGGGAATGCCACGCTGTTCGTCTACTCTCTCCCGACATTTTGGCTGGCGCCGATCCTGCTGCTCATTTTCGGTGAAAAGCTGCGCTTGTTTCCGGTCGGAGGCGCCAGCGACCCGATCTTCTGTCCCGTCGTAACCTCGCTCTACTGCGTGGCCGATCGGCTCTGGCACCTGGTGTTGCCGGCGACGACGCTCGGTGTCGTCGGAGCGGCGGGGACCGCGCGCTTTCAACGAGCCGCGATGCTCGAGGTTGCCAGTCAGGATTATGTGCGAACCGCGCGGGCGAAGGGCGTGCCGGAGCGGCAGATCGTGCTCCGCCACCAACTCCGCAACGCGCTGCTTTCCTTTATTACGCGCTTCGGTCTCGCGTTTCCATTCCTCCTGACGGGTGCCGTGCTCGTCGAAACCGTGTTCGCGTGGCCGGGGATGGGGCGGCTCGCCTTCAATGCGATCCTCACGCGTGATTATCCGCTGGTGACGGCAAGCGCCTTGATCGCCAGTACCGTCGTCCTCGCCGGCAACCTGCTCGCCGACATCTTGCTTGGCATCGCCGATCCGCGGTTGCGCGTCCATGCCGGCGCCGACGTGGATATCGCCACCGTATGACGCTCGGCAACTGGCTCGCGCTGTTCGTCGCGCTCGTCATCGCGGCGGAAGTGGTCCGCGCGCTGCGCCATCGCGCCTTGCGACTGGAGAAGTGGGGGGGCGCGGGGCGGCGGTTTTTCCGGGTCCGCACGACCTCCTGGGGCCTCGGCATTCTCACATTTTTGGTCATCGTCGCCCTCGCCGCACCGCTGATCGCCCCGTTCGAGCCGAACCGGCAGATCGACATCGTGCACCTCACGAATCAGCCGCCTTCGTGGACCTTTCTCATGGGTACCGACCCGCTGAGCCGCGACGTCTGGAGCCGCATCGTCTACGGAGCCCGGGTGTCGCTCGGCATCGGCGCGCTTGGCGCGCTCGTGGCGGTAGCCCTCGGCACACTGGTCGGCGCCATCGCCGGTTACTATCGCCGGTGGATTGACGCCGTCCTGATGCGCGGCGTGGACGTGGGACTCGCCTTGCCCCGCATCTTCATCCTCCTCATGGCTGTCGCCTTGTGGGACGGTCTCCCCTTCGCGGCGCTGGTCATCGCCATCGGTCTCACCTCGTGGTTCGGCACCAGCCGGCTGGTGCGGGCGGAAGTGCTCTCCCTCCGGCAGCGCGATTTCGTCACCGCCGCCCGCGCGCTCGGCGCGGGCTCGAGGCGAGTGATCCTGCGCCACGTGTTGCCGAATGCCGCCGCACCGATCATCGTCTCCGCCGCGTTGAGTGTCGGGAACGTGCTGCTGCTCGAAGCCGCGCTGTCCTTCCTCGGCATCGGCGTGCCGCCGCCGGACGCCAGCTGGGGCAACATGATCGCCGACGGCGCGCCGGGCCTCTACACGGCGCCCTGGTCGACATTCTTTCCGGGCCTCGCTATCTCCCTGGTGGTGATGTCCTTGAACGCAGTCGCCGATGGCGTCCGCGACGCCATGAATCCACGCGAGGACATGACGTGACACAGCCCGGGGCGCCCTCCGGAGGGACCGTGCTGCTGCGCGTGCGCGATCTCAAGACCTACTTCGTCACAGAGCACGGCAAGGGCACCGCGCGCGCGGTCGACGACGTCTCGTTCGATCTTTATCCGGGCGAGACGCTCGGCATCGTCGGCGAATCGGGCTGCGGGAAAACGGTCACCTCGCTTTCGATTCTCCGGCTCGTGCCGGAGCCGCCGGGACACATTCTCCCCGGGAGCCTGATCGAGTTCGAAGGCCGCAATCTGCTCGCGCTCTCCACACCCGAGCTCCGCGCCGTGCGGGGCAATCAGATCGCCATGATTTTTCAGGAGCCGATGACCTCGCTCAATCCCGTGTTCACGGTCGGCGATCAGATCGCGGAAGCCGCCATCATCCATCAGCAGCTGTCGCGCCGCGCGGCGCGGGCACGGGCCATTGACATGCTGCGCCTCGTCGGCTTTCCGGATCCCGACGAGCGCGTCGACGACTACCCGCATCAACTATCGGGTGGAATGCGGCAGCGCGTGATGATAGCCATGGCGCTGATCTGTCACCCCAAGGTCCTGATCGCCGACGAGCCGACCACTGCGCTCGACGTGACCATCCAGGCGCAGATCCTGGAGCTGCTCGATCGCCTGCAACAGGAGCTGGGCATGGCCGTCCTGCTGATCACGCACGACCTCGGCGTGGTGGCGGGACATGCCGATCGCGTCGTCGTCATGTACGCCGGACGTGTGGTGGAGACGGCGACGACCAATGCCCTGTTCGAGCAGCCCACCCATCCGTACACGGAAGGGCTGCTCGCCGCCGTTCCCCGCATCGACGCGCCGCGCGCGCGCCTCCACGCGATCCCTGGTCAGGTGCCGGCGGCGACCGCGTGGCCGACCGGGTGCCGTTTTCATCCGCGCTGTCCGTACGCGTGGGAGAAGTGCGTCGCGGAGGAGCCGCCGCTGCTCGATGCCGGCGACGGCGCGGGTCACACCGCGCGGTGCTGGCTCGTGACCGAGCCCCAACGGCGCATGCCGAAACGATGACGCTCGTCGAGGTGCGAGACCTGGTGAAGCATTATCCCGGCGAGCGCAGCTGGTTCGGCCTGGGCGCGCCGCGCACGCCCGTGCGCGCGGTGGACGGTGTGTCGTTCACCATCGCGTCCGGCCGTACCCTCGGATTGGTCGGCGAGTCAGGCTCGGGGAAGACGACCGTCGGCCGGACGATGCTGCGGCTCCAGGAGCCGACGTCGGGCACGGTCCTGTTCGATGGCAACGACGTGTTCGCACTCGACGCCGCGCGGCTGCGCGCGCTGCGACGCCGAATGCAGATCGTCTTTCAGGATCCCTACAGCTCTCTCAATCCCCGCATGACCGTCGAGGAAACGCTACGCGAGCCGCTGGAAATTCACCGGCTGAACGGCGCCGTGTCCGCGTTACTGGAAGAGGTGGGCCTCGACGCGGCGTTCGCAAAGCGCTATCCGCACGAATTGTCGGGCGGCCAGCGACAGCGCGTGGGCATCGCGCGCGCGCTGTCGGTCGAGCCCCAATTCATCGTCTGCGACGAGCCGGTCAGCGCGCTCGACGTCTCCGTGCAGGCCCAGGTGCTGAACCTGCTCGCCGACCTGCAGGCCAAGCGCCACCTTACCTACCTGTTCATCGCGCACGACCTCGCCGTGGTCCGTCACATCGCCGACGACGTCGCCGTCATGTACCTCGGCAAGCTCGTCGAGCGCGCCCCCGCGGCGGAGATCTACGCACAGCCGCGGCATCCCTATACGACCGCGCTGCTGTCGGCGGTGCCGGAGCCGAACCCGCGGGCGGCGAAGCAGCGGATCGTGCTCGCGGGCGATATGCCGTCAGCTGCGCACCCGCCGCCTGGATGCCCCTTTCACCCAAGATGTCCACATCCGCTGAAGAGCGAGCGGTGTCGAACGGAAGTGCCGGCGCTCAGAGAAGTCACGCCTGGACACCTCGCAGCGTGCCATTATGCCGAGTCGCCCATGAAGTTGACGGACAGCCCGCCTACCTGACACCACCCATGAGTCGTTGAATCGGACGCGTCAGGAGCAAGAGAATCGCAGCTGCGCCAAACGTTGTCAGCGCAACAGCGCCAAACAGCTGCGGCAGCGGCAACTGATCGAATAGCCCTCCCGCCATTCCCGCCAGCTTGTTCCCCACGGCGATCGACAAGAACCACAGCCCCATCATCGCACCTACGATTCGCGGCGGCGCGAGCTTCGTCACAATCGAAAGACCGACCGGACTCAGGCACAGCTCGCCGATCGTGTGCAGGAAGTACAGTCCGACCAGCCACCAGGGGCTGACCAGGACGCCGCGCTCCTGTGCCGTCCTGGCCGCTGGCACGATGAGCACGAAACCCAAACCCACGAAGATCAGTCCGAGCGCGAACTTAACGGGACTCGACGGCTGCCGTGGCCCCATTCGCACCCACAGCCAACCGATGAGCGGTGCCAGGCCGAGAATCATGAACATGGAGTTGAGCGACTGATACCAAGTCGACGGAAAGCTGAATCCGAACAGGCGGTTCTCCGTCAGCCGATCGGCAAACAGGTTCAGGCTCGACGACGCCTGCTC